>CADCRA010000018.1 GCA_902803715.1 uncultured Bacteroidia bacterium | reverse complement strand
TAATCAGGGTGTCTAGGGTTCGAGCCCCTAAGGGAGCACTTCTTGAAACAGAGGCACTTGCGTAATTCGCAGGTGCCTCAAGTTTTAGGTATAGGCGCAAAAATTCAGCGTCTTGTCGAACGACTCCACATGACCCCAGTCTGTTTGGATATAATTGCCAAAAAACATATATTTGTAAATCTGCCGCCACTTCAATCGCCACGGGTATGTGTAACCATCATTACAGTCTTGTGACGCTTGCCTTGATTGCCTTTCTGTTCTTGGCATGCAAGGAAGAGCCTTATGTTCCGGTCAGCTATCTGACCGTCATTCCTGCTACTGTCGAAATCATGGAAGGGGAGCAGACCAGCCTCTCCGTATGGATCCGGCCCGATGATGCGACGGACAAAACCGTTTCCTGGTCCTCCCGGAATCCATCCTTGGTTCAGGTTGATCCAAACGGGCATGTTATCACGCTGGCGCCGGGTGAAACCACGATTGTCGCACAGGTTACCGATAAGACGGCGGAGTGCCACATCACCATCCTTCGCTCTCCATACAATACGAGGATCACATTTTCCGACCCTGGGGTCGAAAGTGCACTGGTCGCTGCGTTTGATGCGAATGGGGACGGATGGATTTCGGAAGGGGAAGCGTCTGACGTGACCACAATAGAGGGTGTTTTCGGGGACAGGAAGGATTTTCGATCTTTCGATGAATTCCGTTACTTTACGCATATTACCAGGCTTCCGGATCATTTTTTTGAAAACTGGTCTTCCCTCCAATCGATTGTCTTGCCGGGAGCGTTGAAAGAAATCGGCGAGCGGGCTTTTGCCGGTTGCTCGAACCTGTTGGAACTGTCGTTGCCGGACGGCGTTTCCCGGATTGGCGACAGCGCTTTCTCCGGATGCCGGCAGCTTACGTCTTTCCGTGTTCCCAAGGATATTGAGATCCTTCCTCCATCCATGCTGGAAGGATGCAGCGGTTTGCTCAGCGTGGTACTTCCGGAAAAAGTCCGTTGGATCAGGGAACGGGCGTTCGCCGGCTGCAGCGGCCTGAAAGGAATGGACCTGGGGTATGCTCTCCTTCGCATCGACTGCGGGGCCTTTGCAGAATGTACCAGCCTCGTTTCCTTACATTTGCCTGCCTCCGTTACGGAAATTGCCGGGGACCTGTTCTCCGGTTGTACAGCGCTGACGGATTGTCCGGTCTATGTGGGTGTCAAGACCATTGGCGCGGGTGCCTTCCGGAATTGCAGGGCTTTGCCCGAGTTATTCCTGCCGGAATCCGTGGAATCCATCGGGGAGGAGGCTTTTTGGGGCTGTTCTTCGTTGTCCCGGATCCGTACGGAGCGCCGGATACCGGCGTCCGGCGCCAATGCCATGTTCGGCGATACCGGCACCTGCCCGGTTGAAATCCCCGTAGAAGGTTGGGACCTGTATCGGGCGGAACCGAACTGGAATCTTTACGAGAGCCGCTTTTCACTGATACTGCATGTCGCTTCTCCGGATCCCGTCGATCTGGGGCTGTCCGTCAAATGGGCTTCTTTCAACGTTGGTGCAGCTGTGCCCGAGGAGTTTGGAATGTATTTCGCCTGGGGCGAGACTGAAGAGAAAAATGATTATTCCTGGGCGCGTTATCGTTGGTGCAGAAGTAAGAATGATGAACTGTTCCCTTATGAACTGATCAAGTATAATTATGACAGTAAATGGGGAATCGTCGATGACTTGGATGTCCTGGAGCCGGCCGATGATGCGGCGCATATCAAGTTGGGCGGTACCTGGCGGATGCCGACGGCAGAGGAGATGCAAGAGCTCCTCGCGCATTGTCTTTTCCGGAAAATGACACTGAACGGCGTGAAGGGTTTCAAATGCAGCAGCCTTGTGAAGGGTTATGAAGATCGGTGGATCTTTTTCCCCAATGCCGGAGCCGCGAATGGGGAATCGTATTACGTCGATGGCAATTACGCGCATTATGCGACAGCTTCTCTGGACCGGGGGAGCAGTACACCTCGGTATGCCAAAGTTTTGAAATACAGCGTGTCCTATGTCTATTTCGATAGCGTGATCCGGCATTGCGGCATTTCCGTCCGGGCTGTCTGTCCCTGATTTTCAGCTCCGCCATTGGGCGAAGGGCCGGCGGGTGAGGAGGTAGCCGGGCTCCGTCTGGTGCCGGTAGGCTTCCCGCTCGAAGGAGCTGCCGCGGTAGGCGTTCCGCGGATGCAGGATCAGCCGGCAGATCCATTCCAGGACATAGAAAAGATAGAATCCGATATAGCCGAGTTCCCGCATCTGTGCCGTGTGGATGGCTTCATGCCGGAGCATGGTGCGCCGTTCCTGCGGCGTCGTTTTTTGCCAGGCGTCCCGGCGGACGAAAACGATGCCGAACAAGTTGAGAGCGTGGAAACCCTTTACGGGCAGGTGGCGGTTCGGGATGATTGTCATGCGCAAGGAGAGTGCGCGAATTTCGTGCCGAACCGGAATCCGGAGGCCTGGAAACAGAAAAGAACCTGTCGGGAATTGGAATTCCCGCGAATAATCTTATCTTTGTCTGGAATCATTACCGTCAACGATTATGAGGAAGCGAGTCTACGAAATCATTGAACTGGGCCGTTCGGGCGGCCCGGCATGTCTCGCCTATGAGATTCTGATGCTGGTGGCCATCATCGTGAGCATCTTCCCGCTCATGTTCGCAACAGAGCATCGGGCTTTCCGGATCATCGAAGTCGTGACCGTCTCCTTGTTTCTCATCGATTACTTGCTTCGCTGGTGGACGGCCGACTACTGGACGGGGAAGGGGAAACTGTCCTTCCTGCTGTATCCGCTGACCGGCTGGGCCGTCATCGACCTGCTCTCTATCCTGCCGGCGGTGACCCTGCTGAACAAAGGCTTCAAGTTGCTCCGGATCGCGCGCCTGCTGCGCATCATCCGGCTGCTGAAACTGTTCCGTTATTCCGACAGTATTGTCGTCCTGTCACGCGTGCTGCGGAAAGAGAAGAATGTGCTGCTCTCGGTGCTGGCCATCGCGGTCTTCTACGTGTTCATCACGGCGCTGATCATGTTCAACGCCGAACCGCGGGTCGATCCGGTGACGGGGAACGATACGTTCCGGGACTTCTTCGATGCCCTCTACTGGGCGACGGTGACCCTGACGACGGTCGGGTACGGGGACATGATTCCGGTCACGGACGTCGGACGGTTCGTCAGCATGCTGTCCTCCCTGTTCGGCGTCGCCGTGATTGCGCTTCCGTCCGGCGTCATTACGGCCAGTTACCTGGAAGAGATCCGTACCCTGCGGACGACGCAGAAGGAGGAGCAGGCGAAAGAGACGGTAGAAAAAACGGATATTTAAAATACAACGATATGGCAAAACCTGATATGGAAAGCTGGTGGGCATCCCTGCCGGTAGCACAGAAAGAGAGAATCGCCCGGAAGGGCATGACAAAAGCCGGTGCCCCGGCAGATGAGTCGCAGGTCCTTTATCCAGCCTGCAGCCGTTGGTGGGTTGGTCTGGACGAGGATCGAAAGCAGTGGATCTATGACCATTGCACCGGTCGCCACGGCCTGACCCAGGCCGAGTGGAACGACGCCAACCCTTACGGCGACTAAACCGCTGCAGGACCGCCCGGCGGATCGACGCGCTGGTAGGCGAGCCGTTCGGCACCATCTTCCAGATAGATGATGCCGCAGTAGGAATATCCGTGCTTCAGGATGTTGTGCTGCATGATCCGGTTGTCCCGGTGCGTATCGATCCGGATGTTGCGGGTATGGGCGAACCCATAGGTCATGATCGCATGGAAAATCCCGTGTACGTCGGGATAACTGGCGATCCGGTGGATGACATGGTACGGCAGCGTATCCTCCAGCCACGCTCCTTCATAAATCTTGGCATACGTCGGGTCGGGTCCCGGGATGAACGCAAAGTATCCCACGACCCGGCCGTCTTGTACGCAGACCCGTCCGGCTTCCCGCTCCATGTCCCGGAGCAGGTCCTCCGGCGCCGGGTAATTCCCGGCCCACTGCTCCATGTTCCCGGACGACCGCATGATTGTCTTGGCTGCAGCGATGACCGGGACGATGGCGGGGATGTCCGCCGGAACAGCGTGCCGGATGGTAATGTCAGAAACCGCGTCCATGCCTGTGCCACAATTCGGCCTCCAGTTCCTGCCAGGCAGCGGCGGCCTCGTTGAAAATCTTTTCCGTATAAGCGTTGAGATGGGCGGCATCCGGCGTTTTCTCCAGTTCCTTCAGCCCCTCGAACGCCAGGTCCTCGATCTTGAGGATGTTCTCATTGACAATCTGCTTGTCCGTCTGCCAGGCGACCGTCGCCAGGCGGTTCGCACGGCGGAATGTCCAGAGGAAACTGTCCGCCCTGTATTTTTTGTGTCCGCAGAAATCGAAAGCGGCGGGGAGGCGGGTGGTACCGGCGAAGATCGGGATGCGCGGGCTTTCGCCCGGGTTGTCCGCCGCCAGCCAGCAGATGCCGCCGACGGCATCCGGCAGCCAGTTCCGCAACTGGAGTACCGTGGAGTAGGCGCACCAGGCGACCGCGACGGTGCGCTTGAAGTCGATCGTGCCGGGGGCGATGGTATTGAGGGTATTGCGGGTGTCGGTCGTCAACCACGGGTTGGCGCCGGGGGCGACGTTGACGGACGCCGGCTTCGTGCTGGTGGCGGGCGTCTCCAGCAGCCAGTTCTTGCACATGTCCAGATCCGTTCCTTCATAGGTCGACCGGAGGATCTCCATGACCTTGCGGACATCGACCTGCGCGTCCGGCTTGACGGAGAACGGCAGTTCATCGGCATCGATGGACAGGCCCAGTGACGGGGCGAGGGCGTTCAGGATGAACCACTCCCGCTCCTTGAAGTTATGGCCGTTCGCGCGGGGCACGTTATAGGCCTTCCAGAAGATGAGGTCGCCTTCTCCATCCCACAGCCCGAATTCCCTGGCGACGGATTCGACATTGTCCGAGCACATGAAGTAGTCCTTGTTGGCCCGGTCGATCCGGCCGATGCGCGGGATGTTGGCCGACACCGAAACATGGTCGTCCGGTACGCGCTGGGCGGCCCAGACGGCTCCGGTCCGGTCCTTTCCGACGCCGCAGATCTCGAAGAACCATACCTCGTTCTTGTCCGCGACCGTCAGGCACTCGCCGCCGTCTCCGTAGCCGTACTGCTCGGCCGTCGCGCCCATCAGCCGGATGGCGTCGCGGGCGTTGTCGCAGCGCATCAGCGCCAGGCGGGCGAGTTCCTCAATGAGGAACATGGCGTCGTTGTTGATCAGGGTGTCGGGGCCGGTGAACGTCGTTTCACCGATGGCCAGCTGCTTTTCGTTCAGGCTCGGGTAGCCGGTGTTGAGGTAGGCGAACGTGCTGGGTGCCTCGGGGATGGAACCCACGAGCCGGACATCCGTCGTGTCGCCCGGGAAGGAGGTCTTCCGGAGCCCCTTGTAGACCAGGAACCGGTCTCCGGGCTTGTGCCGGGCAGCCGGTTCGACCGTCACCCAGGTATGGGAGACACCGTCGCAGGTATGGGAGGTCATGACGGATCCGTCGGTGGAAGCGAGGCGTCCGACGACGATGCTGGTGCATTCTTCATCTGTCGTTTGTTCATAGTTCTGGCCCATGGCGGCCGGCACGAAGGCCAGCAGGGCGAGCAGGAAGCAGATTCTTTTCATGTAAAACCGTATTTCCACAAATGTAAGCAAAAAAACAAAGAAAAAAGCCGGAGCGCGGGCTCCGGCTGTAAAAGTCCCTGTATGCAGGAATCAGAATGCGGCGATCAGTTCCTCGTTGGAGAAGGCGTCGGCGCCGTAGCAGGTCTTCAGGTAGGCCAGGCCGCCCTGGTAGTCTTCCTCGGTAAAGGAATCCGTGGCTTCCTTGGCGACGACGACGTCATATCCCAGGCAGAAAGCGTCTGCGGAGGTATGGCGGACGCACATATGGGCATGCAGACCGGTCATGATGACCGTCTTGACGCCGAGTTCCTTGAGCAGGATGTCCAGGTCCGTCTGGAAGAAGCCGCTGTAACGGCGTTTCGGGACGACGAAGTCTTTCTCGGAAAGATGCAGTTCCGGAATGACTTCTGCGCCTTTGGTGCCGGCGATGGCGTGGTCTCCCCAAATCTGGAGTTCGCGGTCGATGCCGGCGATGTGGGCATCGTTGCAGAAAATGACGGGAACGCCGGCCTTGCGGGCGGCATCCAGCAATTCGGCGGTAGCCGGAACAATGGCTTTTGCCCGGTCGCAGCCAAGGGCGCCGGTAACGAAGTCGTTGAGCATGTCAACGACCAGGATAGCAGGATTCTGAAGTTTGTCCATTTCTTTGTTTGAATTGAAAAACAAGTTTGCCTGGAGCAATGCAAGGTCCATGCCAATCCGTCCAAGCCATATTTTGGGTGGCGCCGTTGCTTTTATTTGTATTAATATTTATATTTGGCTGTTTAAAGATCTGTTATGAGAAAGTTTCTGTTCGCATGGCTCATGTCCCTTTCCCTGGCCGCTGTTCCCGCTGCCGGGCAGGGGACGGCAGACTTGGGATCCGGTCAGGCGCCTTTGCTGTACCGGGGCAAGCTGGCCCGCCAGTATATCTACCGGTTCAACGGAAACCCTTATTGGGAGACCATCGCCTTCCATCAGGGAGATGTCCTGTTCAACGGCGTCCTGTATGAGAACCAGCCGCTGAATGTGGATGCTGTCGAGAAAGAGCTTGTCGTCCGCTGGAATGCGACCTATGTCGTTCCGGACCGGGAGCAAGTCTCCTGGTTTACGATGGACGGCCGTCTTTTCGTCAACCTGCAATACCAGGGCATCGCGGCCGAACCCGGTTATTATGAAGTCCTGCATGACGGAAAGTCGGCGGTCCTGTACCGGGTGGACAAATTCCCCCGGTCCGATGTCGGCAATCACAACGGTCGCACCATCGGTTACGAAGACCCGAATTATGACCAGGATGTCCTGGAGTATTTCCATTTCCGTCCTTCCTGGTGGATCCTGCAGGACGGGACGCTGACCCACTTGCGCAACCGGAAAGCCCTGGTCAAGTTCTTCGGAAAAGAAGGGAAGGCCGCCCGCAAGGGCCTTGCGCGGAATCTTCCGGACAACGAATACATCCGCCTGCTGATGGAGCGGCTGGAGGGGACAACACAGACGCATGTACTGACGGACGGCCTGGTCGCCTGGCATCCGGATGAGCGGGCGGACATCCTCGCGCCGACGGCCGGCATCGGCCCGGTCCGGGCTGCTTACACCGGCAGCCTGCCGGTCGGTTATTTCGATCCGGAGCGGACGGAATCGCAGGCAACGGCGGTCGATACTTCTTCCGTGATTTTCCAATACCGGAACAAGGTGTACCACATCGGCGAGGACCGGCTGCGCCGTGGCGAGAAAGCCGTACTGACCGGCCGGGTGACGGACTTGGAAGAAGGTACGCCGCTCCAGGCCGTGACGATCTATGACTCGAATACGGAGACCTATACGACGACAGATGCGCAGGGACGTTTCCGGATATCTCTCCCGTATGGTGACAATGTGTTGAATTTCAGTGAATTTACGAAAGAGGACATCAACCTGAAGATCGTGGTCCACAGCAGCGGCACCCTGGATGTGTCGATGACCGAGCGGGTTACCCAACTCAACAGCGCTGTCATTTCCGCAGAAACCATGCGCAACCACCGTTCCGCCCAGATGGGTGTGGAGCGCGTTTCGATGAAGACCATCAACCGGATTCCCAGCGCCTTCGGAGAAGGAGACCTGATCAAGGCTGTCCTGACCCTGCCGGGCGTCAAATCCGTGGGGGAGGCCTCTTCCGGTTTCAATGTCCGCGGCGGCTCCGCCGACCAGAACCTCATCCTGTTCGATGACATGACCCTGTGGAATCCGTCCCACCTGTTCGGCATCTTCTCCGCTTTCAATCCTTCGCTGATCGACGGTGTGGAACTGTACAAGAGTTCCATCCCGGCGAATTACGGCGGACGCATTTCCTCGGTCATGGAAGTTTCCGCCAAGGAAGGCGACATGCAGGAGTTCAAAGGCTCCCTGGGCCTGGGCCTGCTGACCAGCCGCCTGCATCTGGAGGGCCCGCTGGTTAAGGACCGTACCTCTGTCATTTTCGGGGTGAGGAAGAGTTATTCCGACTGGATGCTGAAGCGGATCCCGAAGAAAGACAGCGGTTATGCCGGCGGTTCCGCCGATTTTGCCGACATCAATTTCGGCCTGACCCATAAGTTGGGCGACAACGACAAACTCTCCCTGTATGCCTATGCATCGCAGGATGATTTCGCGTTCAGCCCCGATACGACTTTCCGCTATCACAATCTCAACGCCGCCCTACGCTGGAGCCATACCGGCGAAAAGACGGACCTGCTGGTCAGCGCCGGTTACGACCGCTATGCCAACCGGCTGGACAACCTGGGCAGCGGGTACGACGGCTACCGGCTCCGGACCCTCATCAACGAAGTTTTCGCCAAGGCCGGCTTTACGCGCAAGGCCGATGCCCATACCTTGATTTACGGCCTCAACCTGACCGGCTACGGGCTGGACGGCGGTATTTTCGATCCGCTCGGAGAAACGTCCATCCAGGAGGCGGACAGGCTGGACCGGGAGTTGGGACTGGAAGCGGCCGCCTATGCCGGTGACACCTGGTCGCCGAATGAAAAACTGGCGCTGGACTACGGATTGCGGCTTTCCTCCTTCCTGACGGAAGGCAAGGCCTATGCTTTCCCGGAAATCCGCCTGTCCGGCAAGTATTCCCTGGCGGAAAAGATGACGGTCAAGGCCGGCATCAACTCGCTGAACCAGTACATCCACTTGATTTCCAATACGTCGGCCATCTCCCCGATGGATACCTGGAAACTCACGGACAAGGACATCCGTCCGACGACCGGGTTCCAGGCTGCGGCCGGTTTCTACTGGACGGTCCTGAACAACCAGCTGGACCTCTCTGTCGAGACGTATTGGAAGAGCATGTTCAACTACCTGGACTACAAGTCCGGCGCTGTCCTGACCATGAACCCGGAACTGGCCAAGGACCTTGTTCCGGTTACGGGGAAAGCCTATGGTGTCGAACTGATGGCGAAGAAGACCGTCGGCCGGCTGAACGGCTGGATTGCCTACACCTATTCCCGCACGCTCCTTCGCGAGAAAGAAGACCGGGGCGTCAACACCATCAACGGCGGCGCCTGGTATCCTGCTTCGTATGACAAACCGCATGATGTCAAAGTAGTTGCCAATTACGCCTTGACCCGCCGGTACAGTTTCTCCGTCAATGTGGACTATTCCACGGGCCGCCCGGTCACGGTGCCGGTCGGCCGTTACGTCTATGGCGGCGGATACCGTCTGGCTTTCTCCCAGCGCAATGCCAAGCGGATTCCGGATTATTTCCGGGTCGACCTGGCCGTCAACATCGATCCGGGCCACTACCTGCGCCGGCTGACCCACATGTCCTGGACGGTCGGCTGTTACAATGTCCTCGGACGGAAGAACGCCTATTCCGTCTATTATACGACGGACGGCGGCAGAAACGTACAGGGATACATGGTATCCGTCTTTGCCGCCCCGATCCCGTACATCAACCTCAATCTCCTCTTCTGATGAAAAAGTTTGCAGCATATATCCTGGCCGGATGCATGGCCATGTCCTGCATCTATCCTTATGAAGCCGAACTGGACTCCATCGCGGGAACGCTCGTCGTCGAAGGAGACATCATCCTCGGAGATTACAGCTCCTTCACGGTGAGTTGGGCGACGTCCGTAGACGGTGTCCTCTTTAATGATACAGGCTTCGGTTTCGGCTATGGCTTCGGTAACATCTGGGTCGAAAACGAACATGGCGATGTCTTCCGCCAGGAGTACGTCCCGTACAGGGGACTGGCCGTCGACCTGCGCAACGCACCGGATGACTGCCGGTACCGCCTGCACATTTCCATCCCGCAGATGGACGTCGACCAGACCTACAAGAATCTCCGGGATGGGAATGGCGGAAAGAATTACGTCTCTTCCTGGCGGGAACCCCAGAAGGCCCCTACGATTGATGCTATCACCTTTGAGTTCGAACCGTCGGACAATCCCTACCTGCGCCGTCCGACCGGCAACGCCCGGATCAGCATGACGGCGCCGGAAGGGGCCAGCCGCTATTTCCGCTGGGATTACGAGGAGGAGTGGCAGTTCCATGCGAATTACGATCCCCAGTTTGATTACGATTTCGAGAATGGAGAATATGTTTCGGTCATGCAGTTGCCGGGACCGAACTACTGGTGCTGGGCCAAAAGCTATTCGTCCCAAAGCCGGATCGCCATTGCCATCGGGGACGAAAAGAACAAGATCCATGAACATAAGTTCATGGAAATCAATACCGGAACCGGGAACCGGTTCCAGAAACGTTATTGTGTCCATGTTATCGCACGGGGGATTTCCGAGGAATGCTACCAGTACCTGCATACGCTGGAGATGAATTCCAATTCGACCGGCGACCTTTTCGCCCCGATCCCGAGCGAACTGCGCGGCAACATCATCTGCGAGGAGGATCCGGACGAACTGGTTCTGGGCTTCATCGAGGTCTCCCGGACTTCGGAGCTGCGGGCTTTCGTCCCCTACGGAAACGGCGTCTACCTCGATCGGGGAGACGGCCCTCTCGAGTCTCTTATTGCGGTCGATGCATCGAGGATCCCTCAATATTATGGATGGGGCTATCGCCCGGTTGTTATTGTTCCGACGGACAGGGGCGATTACATGGGGTGGGCTCCGAATTATTGGATCGACTGCCGTGTCATGGGCGGTACGAACGTGAAACCTGATTATTGGGAGGATTAGCCATGAAGAGATACCTGTTGGCCCTGGCGTTTCTTGCCACCGTTTTCTCCGGCCGCGCGGCGGACATTGAGCGGATCTACCTGTCCACGGACAGGACCTGCTATGTGGCCGGCGACCTGGTCTGGTATTCCGCCTTCAGCCTCGGCGGGGCTTCGACCCGCAGCGGCAGCATCTATATCGAACTGTTCTCGGCGGACGGCCGGGCGGCGCAAGGCAAGGCCGCCATGGTCCTGGGTCGCGGCTCCGGCGTCCTGACGCTTCCCGCATCCCTGCCGACCGGCAACTATCTGCTGTGCGCCTATTCTTCGCAGGATGATGCCCGGCAGGATATCCTGCAGGGCGGGAAACTGATTTCCGTCTTCAACGGTTTCTCCTCCTCCCGCGTGCGGAGCGGTGTGGTGATCGGTGAGCCGCAGGCTGCCCGTCCAGCTGCCACCGGCGGGGAAATCCGCCTGACGGCGGGCAGCGCCCGTCCGGGCGCCGAAATGTCCCTGGAGGTGGACAATGCCGGGGAACATGCCGTCTCCCTCAGCGTGTCGGTCTACCATGAGGACGCCCTGGTTCCTGCACAGGAAAAAGGCATCCGGGACGCCTGCGTCCGTGCCTCCCTGGAAGGGGCTGCGACGGAAGGCGATGTCATCCGTGCCCGCCTGGCCGGTCCGGACCGTCTTGCGGCACTCGGGCAGAATCCCTATGCCATCATTTCGTCGCCGGGCAGCGTGGAAGATGTCTATGCGACGCGGATCCGTGCGGACGGGACGATCCGTTACCATACCAACAATATCTACGGACACCGCGATCTCGTCTGCGAAGTCGGCGGCCTGAATGAGGACCTGGACTGCCACATCGAACTCGAACCGGAGTTCATCGGGCTGGCCTCGGCGGATATACCGGTCCTGACCCTCAGTCCTTCCTATGAACAGAGCCTGCTCGACCGCGTGGCCGCCATCCCGTCTTCCCGTTCGGCGGCAGCCGATACCCTGGTCGAATTCCTGCCCAAGCGCGAGACCCGGCTGTTCGCGGCGGACGATCCGGAATGCCACCGTTTCCACCTGGCGGATTACACCCGGATGAACACCTTGCACGAATGCATCATCGAATTCATCCCGGAACTCCGCTGGCGCCGTGAAGGCATCCAGGTCCTCAAACCCGGCTCCCGCAACGCGCTCGGGGGCTTCGTAACGGATGTCCTCGTCATGATCGACGGCGTTCCGGTCCTGGACCATGCCGCCGTCATCGAACTGGACGCCAACCTGCTCAGCGACATCCTGGTCTACCCGCGTTCCTATTCGCTGGGGGACCGCGTCTTCGATGCCGTGGTCAGTCTGGTGACGGCACAGCGCAACATCTCCGCCGTCAAGTTCCCTGATTCGGTCCGTATCCTGGATTTCGAAGGGACTTCCTATCCGCTGGCCT
Organism: uncultured Bacteroidia bacterium; assembly: GCA_902803715.1. Lineage (GTDB taxonomy): Bacteria > Bacteroidota > Bacteroidia > Bacteroidales > UBA932 > Cryptobacteroides. The sequence goes on along the minus strand of CADCRA010000018.1, from coordinate 633 downwards.
ATACGAAGGCGCCGGCGGACGGAGAAAAAGATCTCCGCCAGACCGTTTTCTGGCATCCGGCCGTCTCCGTCAATGCCGGAGAAACGGCCCGGCTGCAAGTCCGTATGCCGTCTTATCCGGGCCGTTTCCGCGTCGTGGCGGAAGGGCTGGATGCGGAAGGCTATCCGGTCCGCCAGGAAACCACTTTCGAGGTCCGGTAGCGGAAAGCGTATAAAAGAACCGGCTGGCCCAGAGGGTCAGCCGGTTTCTTATGCACTTAAGTACGGATTAGATCTGCGGACCAGCCTTGACAAGGGCCTTGCCGGCCTTGTTGGATTCGTACTTCTTGAAGTTCTTGATGAAACGGCCAGCGAGGTCGAGGGCCTTCTTCTCCCATTCTGCAGCGTCAGCATAAGTGTCGCGAGGATCGAGGATGCCGGAATCGACGCCTTCGAGCTTGGTCGGGACGGTGAAGTTGAAGTAAGGGATGGTCTTGGTCGGAGCCTCGTCGATGCTGTGGTTGAGGATCGCGTCGATGATACCGCGGGTGTCACGGATGGAGATACGCTTGCCGGTACCGTTCCAGCCGGTGTTCACGAGGTAAGCCTTCGCACCGCTCTTCTTCATACGCTTGACAAGTTCCTCGGCGTACTT
>CADCRA010000017.1 GCA_902803715.1 uncultured Bacteroidia bacterium | reverse complement strand
CTGATCCCCCCGCTGGCCGTCAAGTTCGGCTGGGAGTGGGCCTTCATCATCATCGGCGGCCTGGGCTTCATCTGGATGTTCTTCTGGAAGTTCATGTATGATAAGCCGGAGAAGAGCAGCAAGGTCAATGAAGCCGAACTCGCGTACATCCATCAGGACGATGCCGCCGAAGCCGCGGAAAAAGCCGCCCTCGCCGAGCAGAAGTCCATCCCGATGCTGCAGTGCTTCAAGTATAAGCAGACCTGGTCGTTCATCGCCGGCAAGTTCTTTACCGATGGCGTGTGGTGGTTCTTCCTGTTCTGGGCGCCTTCCTATTTCAGCAACCAGTTCAATGCGCCCGCGACGTCCGGCCTGGGTCAGGGCCTGATTTTCACGCTTTATGCCATTGTGACCGTGATTTCGATCATCGGTGGCTATCTTCCGAAGATATTCGTGGAAAAGAAGGGCATGAATCCGTATGCGGGCCGTATGCTCGCGATGCTGATCTTTGCGTTCTTCCCGATCGCCGCGCTCTTTGCGCAGCCGCTCGGCGTAAGCATGAACACCCCGTGGTGGCCGGCCATCCTGATCGGTCTCGCCGGTGCGGGGCATCAGGCCTGGAGCGCCAACCTCTTCTCCACGATCGGTGATATGTTCCCGAAGAGCACCATCGCCACGATTACCGGTATCGGTGCCATGGCGGGTGGCGTCGGTTCCATGATCATCCAGAAAGTGGCCGGTAACCTCTTTACCTATGCGGAGAATGCGGGTTCCGCCTTCCGTTTCATGGGCTTCGAGGGCAAGCCGGCCGGCTATTTCATCATCTTCTGCTTCTGCGGTGTGGCTTACCTGCTTGCGTGGAGCATCATGAAGTCACTCGTCCCGAAGTATAAGCCGATCGAAATCTAATTGTCAACATATCCCATGACAAGAGCGGCGGACCTGTGAAGGCCCGCCGCTCATTCTTTTGCCTACCGGAAACCGGTTATTGTTTTTCCACGAGGTCAAACCATTCCTGGGCCGAGGCGATGTCGCCGCCCTTGGACCAGCAGTTGCCGAACCAGTACGTGACGGTCTCGCCGGAGGCGATCTCCTTGCAAAGGACGGAATGGCCCTCCATCAGGGCGGCGCCGTCGGCGTCAGGCATGACGAGTCCGAGACCGATCATCCCGTCTTCCGGCTCCTTGCTCTGGTCGGAAGCGTGTTCCCAGATGGCGAAACGGTCATCCTCGCTGATCTCGGCGACGATGTCATGCCGGATGATGCCGGCAGCGACGAAGAGTTTTTCCTCCGGTCCCCGGAAGGTATAGGTGTCTTCCGCCTTGCAGAAATGGGTGCCGGCCTCAACCGTGATCTTCTTGTCCAGGGAGACTTCATAACCGGCGGCTTCCCACTGCGGATAGTGCAGGACGAAGACAACTTTTTCCGGAGTCTGTTCCAGGATTTCCCAGGAACGGTAGTTCGTGGCGGGGAAGCGGAGGCTGTCAGCGACCACGATCGAAGACGCACCGCCGCCCAGGGTCTTGGAGACCTTGTAGCAGTCCTTGCCGAGGCCCCGGTCGTTATGGTAACTCAGTCCGTTCTCCAGTTCGTCCTTGTAGAGGCGGTCCGCCACGAGGGTGCCCGGATGCTTGACCCAGATGTCGAAACCCGGGGAAGTCAGGAAATCGATGTCATGCTCGAGGGTTTCGCCGTAGGCACGGTAGATGACATAATCGTTTTCCCAGATGAAATCGTCCGCCCTTTCGGGAACGAACCGGGCCATGACCTTGGGCTCCTGCGGGCCCTTGCAGCCGGCCAGCGCCAGGGCTGCTGCCAGGATACAGAGTGTCTTTTTCATGCTATCTCAGGTCGGTGGCTGCGCACCAGTCCATGTCGTTGTAGTCGTCGTTCTCGCCGCACATGCCCCAGATGAAGGTGTAGTTGCGGGTGGCGCAGGCGCTGTGGATGCTCCACTGCGGGGAGATGACGGCCTGCTCGTTGTGCATCCAGATGTGGCGGGTCTCCTGCGGCTGGCCCATGAAATGGCAGACGGCCGCGTCTTCGGGAAGTTCAAAGTAGAAATACACCTCCATCCGGCGGTCATGGGTATGGGCGGGCATGGTGTTCCATGTGCTGCCGGGAGCGAGTTCGGTCATGCCCATCTGCAACTGGCAGCAGGGGACTACTTCCTTGACCAGCAGGCGGTTGATGGTCCGCTCATTGCTTTCTTCCAGGCTGCCCAGGTGCATGACGACTGCATCCTTCTTCGAAACCTGCCGGATGCCGGTCTCGCGGTGGGCCGGGGCGGAGTTGAAATAGAAACGGGCGGGATGCGCCGGATCGTTGCTCCGGAAGATGACGTCCCGGTTGCCGCGGCCGACATAGAGGGCCTCCTTGTAGGGAATCTCGAAGCATTCGTCGCCGACCTGGACGGTTCCGGTGCCGCCGACATTGATGATGCCGAGTTCGCGCCGCTGGGTGAAATATTCTGCACGGAGGATGTCCGGGGCCTTCAGGACCAGGTCTTCCTGCACCGGCACGGCGCCGCCGGCGATGATCCGGTCAAACATGGAATAGACCATGTTGATCTCGTCCGGGACCATGATATTTTCTACGAGATAATGCTTGCGCAAGGTAGCGGTGTCATAGTGCTTCGCATCGTCCTGATGCGAAGGATAGCGTACTTCGCAGTTGATTTTCATATGATGTACAGTGATTTACGGTTGTTTTCCGATATAGGCGAGGATGCCGCCGTCGACGTAGAGGATGTGGCCGTTGACGAAATCCGATGCTTCCGAAGCGAGGAAGACGGTCGGGCCCGCCAGGTCTTCCGGCGTACCCCACCGGCCGGCCGGCGTCTTGGCGATGATGAAACTGTCGAAGGGATGACGGCTGCCGTCCGGCTGCGTCTCGCGCAGGGGAGCGGTCTGCGGCGTGGCGATATATCCCGGTCCGATGCCGTTGCACTGGATGCCCAGCGCCCCGTACTCGGAGGCGATGTTGCGGGTCAGCATCTTGAGGCCGCCCTTGGCGGCGGCATAGGCCGAAACGGTCTCGCGGCCCAGTTCGGACATCATCGAGCAGACGTTGATGATCTTGCCGCGGCCCTTGGCGATCATGCCGGGAAGGACGGCCTTGGCGACGATGAAAGGAGCCGTCAGGTCGATGTCGACCACCTGGCGGAATTCGTCCACTGCCATCTCATGCATGGGAATCCGTTTGATGATGCCGGCGTTGTTGACCAGGATGTCGACCGGACCGAGGGTCCGGGCGATGTCGGCGACCATGTCCTGCACCGCTTTCTCATCGGTGACGTCGCAGATGTACCCTTTGGCGTCGATGCCTTTTTCCTTGTAGGCGGCCAGGGCGGTTTCGAGGTGATCCTGCCGGCGGCAGTTGAAGGCGATACGGGCTCCGGCACCGGCGAGGGCCTCGGCCATGGCAAAACCAATGCCGTATGCGGCACCTGTCACAAGGGCGGTCTTGCCCTCCAGGGAGAAGAGTTGATTGCTTTTTTCCATAATATACAAAGATAGTGATTCTTCGTCGATTTGCCCGTTCCCGGTTGTCTTTTTCCGCCTTGTCCGACGTGTTTTTTCCGGTTTTTTCCCGTCGTTCTGCAAAATCGCATTGTGTCCGTCCACACATTCTTGGAAATATTGCGTACTTTTGTAAGGCATCCCCGAAAAAAATCATTAACTTAGAGCCTGGTTCCGTAAAATTTGTTGGATATGGAGAAGTATATTTTAGCCTTGGATCAGGGGACCAGTTCGTCCCGTGCCATTGTCTTTGACCACCGGGGAGGAATCCGTTCGGTGGCCCAGATGGAGTTTACCCAGTATTTCCCGCAGCCCGGCTGGGTTGAACATGATCCGATGGAGATCTGGTCTTCCGAGGCTGCCGTGATCGCCGAGGCCATCTCCCGGATCGGCATCAACGGGAAGGACATCGCCGCCATCGGCATTACCAACCAGCGGGAAACCACGGTCGTATGGGATGCGCGTACCGGCGCTCCGGTCTGCCATGCCATCGTGTGGCAGGACCGGCGGACCTCCGACTACTGCGATACCCTGAAGGAGCAGGGCCTGGCGGAGATGATTCGGGAAAAGACGGGCCTGCTGATCGATGCCTATTTCTCCGGGACGAAGATCAAGTGGATCCTGGACCATGTGCCGGGTGCGCGGGAGAAAGCCGAGGCCGGCCATCTGCGGTTCGGTACGGTCGACAGCTGGCTGGTCTGGCAACTGACCCGCGGGGAAGTGCATGTCACCGATGTCTCCAATGCTTCCCGGACCATGCTCTTCAATATCCATACGCTCCAGTGGGATGAGGACCTGCTGCGGTTGCTGGACATCCCTTTGTCCATGATGCCTTCCGTCCGTTCGTCTTCCGAGGTATACGGCTATACGAAGACGACCATTTTTGCGCACGAAGTTCCGATCGCGGGTATCGCCGGCGACCAGCAGGCTGCCCTGTTCGGTCAAATGTGCACGGCGCCGGGTTCGGTCAAGAATACCTATGGAACGGGCTGTTTCCTGCTGATGAATACGGGGGAGCGTCCGATCCGTTCCCGCAACAACCTGCTGACGACGGTCGCCTGGAAGATCGGGGACCGGGTCGATTATGCCCTGGAAGGTTCCATTTTCGTCGGCGGCTCCGCCGTGCAATGGCTCCGGGACGGACTGGGCATCATCCGGTCTTCGTCGGACATCGAGGCCCTGGCCGCGTCGGTCCCTGACAACGGCGGCGTCTATTTCGTTCCTGCCCTGACCGGCATGGGAGCTCCCTACTGGGATCCGTATGCCCATGGCGTCATCTGCGGACTGACCCGCGGGTCGACCGCTGCCCATATCGCCCGTGCGGCCCTGGAAGGGATCGCATTCCAGACCATGGACATCGTCCGGGCCATGGAGAAAGATGCCGGCATCTGCCTGATGGAACTGAAGGTGGACGGCGGCGCCAGCCGCAACAACCTGATGATGCAGTTCCAGTCGGATGTCTTGGGGACTTCCGTCATCCGTCCGGAGGTGACGGAAACGACGGCGCTGGGCGCCTGCTATCTGGCAGGGCTGGCGGTCGGTTATTGGGAATCGCTTGACGAAGTTCGCAATCAGTGGAAGGCGGAACGGACGTTCCGGCCTTCCGGTGCAGACATGTCACCCCTGATACGGGGTTGGGAAGACGCCGTTTCCCGGACGGTTACCAGATAATTTTCTTCGGAATGGAAATCATGGTCTTTTCGCGGGTGGCCCGGTCTCCCAGCAGGGCGAGGAGCGTGGACCAGTAGGCCTCGTCCACGATCTTGTCCGGCTGGGGTTCGCGCAGGGGTGCGGTCTGCGGCGTGGCGATATAGCCGGGGCCGATGCCGTATGCGGCACCGGTCACCAGGGCTACTTTCCCATCTAAGGAGAAGAGTGTATTGATGTTTTCCATAATATACAAATAGTCAATCTTTGCCGGATTCCCTATCCTCAGGCACTCTTTTTTGACCCTTCCGGCAGTTTGTCTTGAAAACTTTTCTGTTTTTATGAAAAAATAATATGTGTTCGAACACACTAAATGAAAAAATTCTTATATTTGCAAAGGAGGAAGTCCTCCGTCCGGATAACAATTGAATTAGTATCAGTATATTATGGAAAACCTGTTTGACATCAAAGGAAAGGTCGTTGTGATGACCGGCGCCTGCGGCGTGCTGGGATCGACGATCGTCAAGTATTTCGCAGCCCAGGGCTGCAAAGTCGTCCTGCTGGACCTGGAGCGTGTGGCGGAAAAAGGTGTGGCGCTGGTCGCCGACATCAAGGCTGCCGGCGGAGAAGCGATGTTCCTCCCGACCAACGTATTGGATGAAAAGATCCTGGAGGCCAATCTGGAAGAGATCCTCAAGGCATACGGGACCATCGACATCCTGCTCAATGCGGCCGGCGGCAATATGGGACCGGCCAATGTCCAGCCCGAGCAGACCATCGCCGACCTGGACATCGATGCGATGAAGAAGGTTTGCGAACTCAACATCTTCGGCACCGTGATCCCGACCAAGGTATTTGTCAAGCCGATGGTCGCCCAGAAGAAGGGCGCCATCATCAATTTCTGCTCCATGTCCTCTTTCCGTCCGCTGACCCGCGTGGCCGGATACGGCATCGCCAAGGCAGGCATGGCCAGCTGGACCCAGTGGCTGTCCGGTGAACTGGCCCTGAAATTCGGAGAAGGAATCCGCGTCAATGCGATCGCTCCGGGTTTCCTGCTGACCAACCAGAACCGCACCCTGCTGACCAACCCGGACGGCAGCCTGACGGATCGTTCCCACAAGATTCTGGGCCATACGCCGTTCGGCCGCTTCCTCGAGCCGGATGAACTGGTCGGCGCCCTGCATTATCTTGCCTGCGACGCTTCCAAGGGCGTGACCGGTACCATCGCGGTCGTTGACGGTGGCTTCAATACCTTCAGCATCTAAGAGCCATGTATCTGATGAGACAAAGCTGGCGCTGGTATGGTCCGGGCGATCCCGTGACCCTTGACAACATTCGCCAGGCAGGCGTGACCGATATCGTCAGCGCCCTGCATCATGTCCCGAACGGGGAAGTCTGGACCGTGGAAGAAATCCGCAAGCGCCAGGCGCAGTGTGCGGAGAAAGGCTTGGTATGGAGCGTCGTGGAGAGCGTACCGGTCCACGAGCATATCAAGACCCGGGAAGGAAACTACCTCCAGTATATCGAGAATTACAAGCAGAGTATCCGGAACCTGGCCGCGTGCGGCATCCATTGCATCACCTATAACTTCATGCCGGTTCTGGACTGGACCCGCACGAACCTGTCTTACGAGATGCCGGACGGCAGCCGCGCCCTCCGTTTCGAACGGGCGGCTTTCCTGGCCTTCGACCTGTTCATCCTGAAACGTCCCGGTGCGGAGAACGAATACACGCCGGAGGAAATCGCCAAGGCAAAGGCGCGCTATGAAGCGATGGACGATGCAGAGAAGGCATTGATTACCAAGAATATGATTGCCGGACTGCCGGGAAGTGAAGAGAGTTTTACCCTGGACCAGTTCCAGGCTGCGCTCGACCGCTACAAGGGCATCGATGCGGAACAACTCCGTGCCAACCTGATCTTCTTCCTGCAGCAGGTCTGCCCGGTCTGCGACGAAGTGGGCTCCCGCATGGTCATCCATCCGGACGACCCTCCGTACCCGATCCTGGGCCTTCCGCGCATCATGAGCACGGCCGAGGATTTCCGCAAACTGATCGCAGCCGTTCCGAACCCGTCCAACGGCCTGAACCTCTGTACCGGTTCGCTGGGCGTTCGTGCCGACAACGATTGCCCGGCCATGATGCGGGAGTTCGGCGACCGGATCGATTTTGTGCACCTGCGCAGCACCAAGCGGGACGAAGAAGGCAATTTCTTCGAAGCGAACCTGCTGGAAGGAGACGTCCCGGTCTATGAAATGATGAAAGCCGTCTTGGAAGTGGAGCAGAAGCGTCATTTCCGGATCTTCCTGCGTCCGGACCATGGCCACCAGATGTGCGACGACCTGAACCGCAAATCCAATCCGGGCTATTCCTGCTACGGCCGTCTCCGCTCGCTGGCGGAACTCCGTGGCGTGGAACATGCCATTGCTATGACATTATATGCGCATGAATCGTAAAATGAAATGGATGGGAGCCTGCCTTGCCCTGCTGGGTGCGGTCTCCTGTTCCTCCGGCCTGACCGATACGGTCAGCGTGGAAGGAGGACAACTCCAGGGTGTCCTGACGGACGATCCGGAGGTCATGGTTTTCAAGGGTATCCCGTATGCCGCACCGCCGGTGGGAGACCTTCGCTGGGCGAATCCGCAGCCTGTCATTCCGTGGCAGGGTGTCAAGGTCGCCGATACGTTCGGAAATCCTTCCGTCCAGCGCGGCCGGCAGCCGGGCTCGTTTTATTACAAGGAATTCCAGCCGGAGCCGCTTCCTCCGACAAGTGAAGACTGCCTGTTCCTGAATGTCTGGGCTCCGGCCAAGACGGTAGGACATGCCGAGGCCAAACTCCCGGTTGCCCTGTGGATCCACGGCGGTGCCTATATGGGCGGTTGTGGCAACGATGTCGCCTTCGATGGCGAGGCCTGGGCCGAGCGTGGCGTCATCCTCGTTACGATCAACTATCGCTTGGGCATGCTCGGGTTCTTTTCCCATCCTGAACTTTCTGCCGAAAACGGCTATGGCGGTTCCGGTAACCAGGGTATCTACGATCAGCTCGCTGCCATCCGGTGGGTTCATGACAACATTGCCGCTTTCGGCGGAGATCCGGCCCAAATTACGATCATGGGCCAGAGCGCAGGTGCCGGCAGTGTGAAAACACTGGTCGCTTCTCCGCTTGCAAAAGGCCTTGTCAGCAAGGCGATTATCCAGAGCGGCGGCGGTTTGGGCAACTTCCTGGACAGCGGTTCCAGCCAGGTCCCGTATAGCGTTTATGATGAACGCGGAAAGAAGATCATGGATGATGCGGGTTTCGATACGCTCGAGAAGATGCGTAAAGCCTCGCTGGAGGAACTTGCAGCGGTACCTGTCGGTATGGGTGGACCGCATCCGGACGGGAACCTTGTCACCATGAGCTTTGATGAAGCTGCCCGTGCCGGTAAACTGCTGGATATCCCTTATATGATTGGTAGCAACGGAAATGATATGGGTGACATGCGGGAAAGCATCAATGCCTTCTGCGCCCTTCGCGCCGGGCAGAGCGAGCAACCGGCTTACGAATACTATTTCGACCGCAAGCTTCCCGGGGATGATGAAGGTGCCTTCCACTCAGCCGAGTTGTGGTATATGTTCCATACGCTCGGCCGTAGCTGGCGTCCTTTTACCCAGCATGATTATGACCTCAGTGAAAAGATGATGGATTTCTGGACAAATTTTGTCAAATATGGAAATCCGAACGGAAAAGATGTCGATGGCGGGTGGAAAGCCTACACCACGGCCGACCCGTACGTCGAGCAACTGCAGTAAACAATTCTCTTCAATGAAAAGGCGTGCGGAATCCGCACGCCTTTTCCCGTTTTACGACCCTACTGCTTGTAATAGGGGAGATTCTCCCGGACCAGGATATCGATCGGCATGAGTTGGTGCAGGACCTTTTCCGGTTGCCTGTACAGCAGGCAGTTGATCAGCGAGCGGACGGCCTCGAAGCCTTGCCGTTCCGGATTCTGGCAGAGCAGGAAGGATATGCGCCTTTCTTGCAGGGCCCGGACGTTCCCGACCGTCATATCGAAACAGGCAATCCGTATGTCATGGTTCAACGGATTGTCCTGGAGGTATTTCGCGATGATGTAACCCCGGGAATTCAGGATGGCGATGCCTTTGACTCTCGGATTGTCCCGCAGGAAGGTGCTCAGGCTTTCGTTGTCGTCCGGAGTGAGGGGAGAGAAGAATTCTTTCCGGATGCGGTCCGTCTTTCCGACTTCGGCCAGGTATTCCCGGAATCCTTCCTCCCTTTCGACGGTGTTGTGGGACGGTTCCGTTCCGATCCGCCGGGCCATCAGGAGCGCAATCTCCGCATCATCCGGCAAAATGGCGTGGAACAGGTTCGCCATCAACCGGCCGCAGGCTTTCTGGTCGGTCGTGAATGTCGCCCAGGGATGGGTCCCGTCGATGGTAGAATCGACAAAAACGTACGGGATGTTCTTCTCGTCGAGCTGCTGGCAGAAGGTCAGCGTCTCCGACATGAAGGTCGGTCCGATGATGACGGCATCCGGGGACAGGTCCGCCACCGATTCGAAAGTCGACCGGCAGGAGTATACGTCGAACTGGTTGTAAGGGAACCAGATACAGCGGATGTTGATGTCGGCGTACTCTTTCAGGGCCGATTCGATTCCATTGCGGATCGAGCCCCAATACTCACCGGGACTGAAGGTCGGGATGGCGATGACGATGGTGAATTCTTTCCGGAAAGAAATGGCGGAAGCATGGATGTTCATCTTGTAATCCACTTCTTTCAGGACCTGTTCGACTTTCGCCCTGCTTTTTTCGGAGACTTTTCCCCGGTTGTGCAGAATCCTGTCCACCGTACCTGCCGATACGCCGGCCATTTGTGCAATATCCTTGATTCTGACTTGTTTTGCCATAATCCTGTGCGAATTCTCCCAAAAATAGTCAAAATCTGCAGAAAATAAACAAAAACGGGGGTTAATTTTGTTTATTTTATGTACGAACACACGATTTGGGCGCCTGTCATCCCTTCCGCCGAGACTTTCAGTTCGACCATACCCGGTTCTCCGGTCCCTTGCAGGAGAATCTGCGCCAGTCCGTTGTAGGAGCAGGTCTGGAAGGTACGGGCCATGGGATCATCCGGACGTTCCTTTTCCTGCCAGGCGGAGTCGCCGTTGCCGACGCCCAGGATCCTTGCCGGACCGGAAACGGTCAGGGTCAGGTTTTCGCAGGCATCGGGGACGAAACGCCCCTGGCTGTCCAGCAGCCGGACCGTGCAGACAGCCAGGTCCCGGCCGTCCGCATGGATTTCGCGGCGGTCCGTCTCGAGCCGGATTTGTTCCGCCGGACCGCTCGTTTCCACGGTTTCTTCCAGGACTTTCCGTCCCTTGCTGTAGCCGACGGCCCGGATGCGGCCGGGCCTGTAGACGGCTGTCCAGCTGAGGTGACCGTTGGCCGGCATCTTCTTGCGTCCCAGTTTCCTGCCGTTGACCGTCAGTTCGATCTCGTCGCAGTTGCTGTATGCCCAGATCTCGACGGATTCGCCTTCATGGCCTTGCAGATTCCAGTGGGGGAGAATGTGCAGGACCGGTTCCTGCGTCCACCATGCCTTCAGGTACCATGCCTCGTCTTTCGGGAAACCGCAGTAATCCAGGATGCCGAACTGGCTGCCCGTCGCCGGGAATTCCAGCGGATTGGGCTCTCCCCGGTAGTCGAAGCCCGTCCACCAGGACAGGCCGCCCAGCCAGGGCCTTTCAGCATAGAATTTCCATCCGCGTTCGATGACGTTCAGGGAACTGTCCCGCGCATCCGGCGCCCGGTTGAGGGCGGGCATGTGTCCGCCGGCCGCATCCTCGAAATAGACGCCTCGCGTTCCGCAGCCCGTCGTCTCTTCGCTGCCCACGGCTTTCCGCTGCGGATAATCCTTCCGGAGCTGGTCGATCGGATTCTGCATCAGGTAGTTGTAACCGGCTACATCGGCCGGAACGATGATGTTGGGTCCCGAACTGGTCGCTACGCTCATCGGCCGTGTCGGATCGAACCGGTGGCAGTATTCCCGCATGGTTTCGGCGATCTTGCGGCCTTTGTCGTTCCATTCCAGGCCCCATTCTTCGTTGCCGACGCTCCACAGGATGACGGACGGATGGTTGCGGTCCCGTTCGATCATCCGCCGGAGCAGCCGGATGTGTTCTTCGTTGACACCCATCAGCCGGTTTTCCTCCATCACGAGGATTCCCAGGCTGTCGCAAAGGGCGAGCAGGGCCGGATCCATCGGGTTGTGGCTGGAGCGGATGGCATTGACGCCGAGGAATTTGAGTTGCCGGATGCGCCAGGCGTGAAGGGCGTCCGGGATGGCTGTCCCGACGCCGGCATGATCCTGATGCAGGTTGACGCCTTTGATTTTCAACGGTTTGCCATTGAGTAGAAAGCCTTTGTCCGCATCGAAAACGGCTTCCCGGATGCCAAACGTCGTATCGTAGGTATCCACTTCTTTCCCGTCTCGTACGACGACGGTGCGGAGGGTGTAGCAATAAGGCTGCTCCGGGCTCCAGAGCCGCGGCTGTCCGTCGATGTGCATCACAGCTTTGGCGGAGCCTGTTTCCCGGGCCTGCAGCGTGGTCTTCTGTCCCATGACGGATTGCAGAACCTGCCCCTTCTCATCCAGCAGGATGTGCCGCAAACTGACCGCGGCGGACGCGGCGGAGGCGTTGGTCATCCGGGTTTCAATCGTCACGGAGGCTTTGTCGTACGGCGCCTTTACGTCGGCATGGACAAACGTACCGAACGGGGCGACATGGACCGGATCCGTCTTCTCCAGCCAGACATGGCGGTAGATGCCGGCTCCTTCATAGAACCATCCTTCTTCCAGCGTCGCATCGACCCGGACCGTCACGAGGTTGCCTCCGCCGTAGTTGAGGTATTCGGAGATGTCGTAGACCTGGGTCGCATAGCCGGACGGCTCATGCCCCAGGTAGAATCCGTTGACCCAGATGCGGGCATCCCGGAAAATGCCGTCGAATTGGATGGCAATGTGTTTGCCTTCGTCATCTGCAGGAATGCTGAAGGTCTTCCGATACCATCCGACACTGGTCTCCGGGTACTTGTATCCCACGGTCTTGTATCCGTGGCTGTGGCTGGCTTCACGGGCGAACGGCAGGTCGACGACCCAGTCGTGGGGCAGGTCGATGTGTTTCCACGCTGCCGGCCATTTTGCCTTGTCAAAATCGGGCGAGTAGGGCCCCGCATTGTGGATGGAGGCCGCTTTGGTCAGGTAGTTGAAATACTCGGTCCCGCAGCCGAAATCCCGGGCGGGATCGCCGGCATGGCCGAAAGCGAATTCCCAGTCCTTGTCGAAGCGGATGCGTTCCCGGCCGGCCCATGCCGGCAGGGACAGGAGGGACAGGGTCAGGATGCTAAGCAGGATTCTTTTCATGAGAAAGTGTCTTACAGGGTCAGCAAAGTGGCCACATCGTGCCGTTCCCCGACAATCCAGAGGACGTCGCCTTCGGAGAAGGGGACATGGACATCGGGTGAGTGGAGTTCGCCGTCTTCGGTCTCCACGCCGGCGATGAGGCAGTGGTATTTGTTGCGGATGCCGCAGTCCCGCAGCGTCTTTCCCAGGAAGGGGGAGTTGCCGTGGATCGGCAGCTGGCGGAGGATCATTTCGCTGTCCTGGATCGTATCTTCGTTGACCGGCGTCGTCGTCCGGGCGATTTCCGCCCCGAAGGTTTCCATTTCCGTATCGGTGCCGATGACCTGGATCCGGTCGGAGGGATAGATCCGGTCCGCGGCCTTCGGGATGTTGATCCGCCGGTTGCCGCGGAGGATGGAGACGACGTGGATGCCGAACTGCTGGCCGAAATTCAGCTCGGCCAGGGTCTTTCCGGCCCACGGAGAATCGGACGGAATGTCGAAGTCTGCCAGATGCAAATCCTTGGACATCAGGCGACTGGCATATTCCGGACGTTTTTCTCCCAGGTATTCCGCCCGGATTTCACGGGCACGCAGGTTGCCTTGGAAGGTATGCTCGATCCGCAGCGACTGGCGTTTGATGAAGCGGTTGAAGATCATGAAAAGCGCAATGGCGACGGCCAGGATGAATACCAGGATGCCCGAGCGGTGGAAGAGGTGGAAGAGAACATAGAAGATGAAGGCCATGGCGAGCATGACGCGGATGACGACCGTCGCGACGAGCGGTGCACGGTTGGCGCGGTTTTTCCAGAGGGCCTGGAATTCCACGGAACGCAGTTTCTTGATCATCATGGACCGCAGCATCGGCGCGATCATCAGCAGGATGAGGATTGCGGAAACGATGGAACCCCAGATGCCGGGCAGCCATTCCTGCAGTTTCGGAACGCCCCACTGGAAGGCGAGGCCGATGATCGCGATGCAGACGATGCCGTAGATGACGCAGTTCTTGATAATGGCGGTCAGATAGGTCTTCCAGTGGCTCTCTGCCGTGACGCTCGGCGTACCGGAGCCGTTGGCGTAGCGGTCCAGCAGGGCCTTGATCCGGGTCGGAAGATGCTTGTCCACGAAGGCGTAGGCGGGTTCGGCGAGCCGGATCATGTACGGCGTCAGGAAGATGGTGATGACCGATACGGCGACGACGATGGGGTAGAGGAAGTCGCTGGTCACGCCGAGGGATACGCCCAGACCGGCGATGATGAAGGCGAATTCACCGATCTGCGTCAGGCTGAATCCGCTTTGCATGGCGGTCTTGAGGTTCTGGCCGGAGAGCAGGACGCCGATGGTGGCGAACGTCGCCTGGCCGACCAGGACGGTCAGGGTGATGGCGAGGATCGGACCGGCGTACTTGACGATCATGGCCGGATCGACCATCATGCCGACGGACACGAAGAAGATGGCGCCGAACAGGTCCTTGACCGGTGTGACGATGCGGTCGATGTGTTCCGCCTCGACGGTCTCCGCAAGGATGGAACCCATGATGAAGGCGCCGAAAGCGGCGGAGAAACCGAGTTTGGCGGCGACGACGACCATGCCGAAGCAGAGGCCGAGGGCGACGACCAGCAGTGTCTCGTCGTTCATCAGCGTACGGGTCCGGCGGAGCAGCTGCGGGATCAGGTAGAGTCCGACGACGAACCACAGGATGATGAAGAACAGCAGTTTCCCGATGCTCATCAGCAATTCGCCGCCCTCGAAACTGTTGCTGACGGCGATGGTCGACAGGATGACCATGAGCAGGACCGCCAGGATGTCCTCCAGAATCAGGATGCTCAGTACCAGCCCCGTGAACTGTTTTTTCCGCAGCCCGAGGTCATCGAAGGCCTTGTAGATGATGGCGGTCGAGGACATGGCGATCATGCCGCCGAGGAAAATGGCGTCCATGCGTTTCCATCCGAAGGAGGAACCGACCGTGATGCCGAGGAAGATCATGCCGAAGATGATGGTCAGGGCCGCGATGATGGCCGGTCCGCCCACCTTGACGATTTTCTTGAAACTGAATTCCAGGCCGAGGGCGAACAGCAGGAAGATCACGCCGATGTCCGACCAGACCTGGATGCTGGCGGTGTCGATGACCGACGGCGTCAGGGAAAAATGCGGGCTGGCGATGAAACCGGCCACGATGTACCCCAGGACCAGCGGTTGCTTGAGTTTCTTGAAGACAAGAGCCATGACGCCCGCGCAGATCAGGATGAGCGCAAGGTCGGCAATGAGCGGTGCGAGTTCTGACATAGTTCAATCTTTGGCGATGATCATACAAATATAGAAAAAAGCCGCGCTTTTTACTATATTTGTCCGGAATAAGAACCGATCTCCCCATGCTGAAACTCCTTACGTCCGTCCCGTGTCCTCCGCTATCCGTCCGCCTGTCCTATGCGGACCGGATCCTGGTGCTGGGCAGCTGTTTTGCCGACAAGATCGGCCTGAAACTGGTACAGGCCGGATTCGATGCCTGCGTCAATCCCTTCGGCACGCTGTACAACCCTGTTTCCGTCTGCAATGCCGTCGCCCGCCTGGCAAGCGGCGCCCCTTTTACGGAGGAGGACTGCGTCGATGTGGGAGCGGGAAGCGGACTTGTCGGTTCGTTCAGCCACCATACCCTGGCAGCCCGGGCAACGGCGGAAGCGTTCCTGGCCGATGCAAATGCGTCGCTCCAGGCGGCCTCCGGTTTTTTCCGGGACTGCAACAAGGTGCTCGTCACCCTGGGTACGGCCTGGTGCTGGCGCCATGCGGCCAGCGGTGAAGTCGTCGCCAATTGCCTGAAACGTCCCGCCGGGGAATTCAGCAGGGAGCGGCTGACCGTCGGCGCCGTATCCGCTTTGCTGGAACGGCTGGTCGCCCGCTATCCCGATAAAGAATTCATCTTTACGGTGAGCCCCATCCGTCACCTGAAAGACTCTGCGCATGGCAACCAATTGAGCAAAAGCATCTTGTTGCTTGCGATCGAAAGTCTTTCTTCTATTCCCGGACTGGCCTCCCGCATCGCTTATTTTCCGGCCTATGAGATTGTCCTGGACGAACTGCGGGATTATCGCTGGTATGCAGCGGATCTGGTCCATCCCTCCGATCCTGCGGTGGATTATCTGTGGGATCGGTTCATGGATGCCGTCCTCCCGGAAGGAGAAAAAGAAAAGCTCCTCGCAGCCGAGAAGCTTTTCCGTCAGTCGCAGCATCGTCCGCTGCACTGAGATTTTTCGCTGCGCCCAGCCTGACAGTTATTGGTTGTAGGCGGCGAGGCCGGCGTTCAGGAAATCCAAGAAACCGTCGATGTCCAGATTGTATCCGCGTACCGGAACCAGCAGCTGCCCATCGCGTCCGAGCAGGGCGTAATTCGGCTGGGCGTTGACGTTGAAACGGGTCCGTACGATATAGGAATTCTTCCGACCTACATCTTTGAGTACCTTTCCGTTATCCAGCGTCAGCCAATCCTTTTCTTCAAGTTTTGTCTTATCGTCCGTATACAGGGCGCACATCACGTATTTGTTTTGCATGATCTCGAGCACCTTGGGGTCGCTCCAGACCCGCGCTTCCATTTCCCGGCAGTTGACGCAGCCGTGGCCCGTGATGTCTACGAAGACCGGCTTGCCCTGCTTCCCGGCAGCGGCCAGGGCGGCCTCGATGGTGGAATAGCCTTTCAGTCCGTGAGGCAGGTCCAGATCGGCGTCTGTGGTGACAGTGGTGCCGGAAACCGCCAGCGGGCCGTCCGCATGGTTGTAGACGATGAAATCCTGGGTTTCGATGGGCGGCAGGTAGCCCGAGAGGGCCTTGAGCGGTGCTCCCCACATCCCAGGAATCAGGTAGACGACAAACGTAAAGACGCCGATGACAAGTGCCAGACGGAAAACGGAAAGCGGTTTCTGCTCCGGACTGTCGTGTGGGAACTTGATCTTGCCGAGCAGATAGAGGCCCAGCAGGAAGAAGACCACGATCCAGATGGCCAGGTAGATTTCCCGGTCCAGCAGGCCCCAGTGGTAAGTCTGGTCGGCTACGCTGAGGAATTTGAAGCCGAGGGCGACTTCGATGAAGCCGAGGACGACCTTGACGCTGTTCAGCCAGGCGCCGCTTTTCATCTTGGTCATCAGGGAAGGGAACATGGCCAGGATCGTAAACGGCAGGGCAAAGGCGACGGAAAAGGCCAGCATCGTGACCATCGGGGTCCAGAATTCGCCCTGGGTCGACTTGATCAGGACGGAGCCGACGATGGGACCTGTGCAGGAGAAGGAGACCAGCACCAGGGTCAGCGCCATGAAGAAGATACCGACCAGACCGCCCTTGTCGGAGTTCTTGTCACTCTTGTTGACCAGGGAGGACGGCAGGGTGATCTCAAATGCGCCGAAGAACGAGGCGGCGAAAACCATGAACACGATGAAGAAGATCAGGTTGGGCAGCCAGTGCGTCGCCAGCCAGTTGAAGATGTCCGCCGTCACGGCGTCGCCGCCGACAAAGCGGGTGATCAGGATGATGATGCTGATCGGCAAGGTATACAGCAGTACGATGAACAGTCCGTACATGAACGCTTTGAACCGGCCGGCGGCAGGGGAGGACGAACCTTTCATGAAGAAGGAAATCGTCATCGGAACCATCGGGAAAACGCAAGGCGTCAGCAGCATGGCAAAGCCCCAGAGGATGGCTTCGATGATCAGCGCCCAGAGCGAACCCCCGTTTCCGGCGTCGTCAGCTCCCTCGGAAGGGTCCTCGATTGCTGTACTGTTTGGGGATCCCGCAATGCTTTGTCCATCAACCGATGAAACATTATTGTTTACAGTCGTAACATTTTTGTTAACGCCATTTTCGACTCCTGCAGCCGCATTATCTTCTCCTTTCAGGGTCAGTTTGAAGTTCCAGTCTTCCGGCGTCGCGCAGAACTGGTCGTTGCAGGCTGTCCAGGTGACATAGCCTTCTGCAAGACCTTCCGCATCCGTGACGCGGACCTTCTGGCCGATCTTGAACGTCTCGAAATAGCAGGGTTCACCATCGGTCATTTCTGGTTCCGTGATATCATAGGCTTCTCCTTCGAGGGAGCAGCCCGACAGCGTGTCAAATGTCAGTGTCGTACCGGAAAGTTCGCTTTTGGTGCTGTAGGTATGCCAGCCGTTGACAGGGTTGCCGGTCAGGACGATCTCATACAGGCCGTCGCCGATCACTTTGGATTCCGCCCGCCACCGGACCGTTACCTCCGGGGCTTGCGCAAAAGCGGCAACGCTCCAGAAAAGGAACGTTGCCACCCATGATAATACGATATGCCGTTTCATTGTTTGGGGAAATGTCGGTTACTTCGCGTACGCGACGGAACGGGTCTCACGGATGACCGTGATCTTGACCTGTCCCGGATAGGTCATCTCGTTCTGGATCTTCTGGGCGATGTCAGACGAGAGTTTGGCGGCCTGTTCGTCGCTGACCTCTTCGGCACCGACGATGACACGGAGTTCGCGTCCGGCCTGGATGGCGTAGCTCTTGGTGACGCCCGGATAGGCGGCCGCGAGGTCTTCCATGCCTTTGAGACGCTTGATGTAGGACTCGATGACTTCCCGGCGGGCTCCCGGACGGGCGCCGGAGATCGCATCACCGACCATGACGATCGGGGAGATGATGGAGGTCATTTCAGCTTCCTCGTGGTGGGAACCGATGGCGTTGCAGATTTCGGGACGTTCCTTGTACTGCTCCGCGAGTTTCATGCCCAGCAGGGCGTGCGGCAGTTCGGGATCCTCTTCGGAGACCTTTCCGATATCATGGAGCAGACCGGCACGCTTGGCCATCTTGACGTTGAGGCCGAGTTCGGATGCCATGATGGCGCAGATGTTGGCGACTTCGCGGGAGTGCTGCAGCAGGTTCTGGCCATAGGAGGAACGGTATTTCATGCGGCCGATCAGCTTGACCAGCTCGATGTTCATTCCGTGGATGCCCAGGTCG
>CADCRA010000016.1 GCA_902803715.1 uncultured Bacteroidia bacterium | reverse complement strand
CGCCCATGATTATGTCGTCCTGCTGACCGCCGACCACGGCAACGCCGACTTCGAGGTCAATGCCGACGGCAGCCCGAATACGGCCCATTCCCTCAACACCGTGCAGTTCGTCGTCATCAACGCCGGCGAGGCCGTAAAGACCGTCAAGGACGGTGCCCTGTGCAACGTCGCCCCGACGATCCTCAAGCTGATGGGCATCCCGCAGCCTGCCGCCATGACTGCCGAACCGCTTATCTGAGACGCAGTATGAAAGGATTCCGACTTGCCGTTGCGGCAGCCCTCTGCGTGGCCTGCACGACGGGTACGCCCAAATACGAAGGGCCCGTGTATCTCGATCCGAACGCCGACATCGAAGCGCGGATCGACGACGCCTTGTCGCGCATGACCCTGGATGAGAAGATCAAGATCATCCACGCCCAGTCCAAGTTCTCCTCCGCCGGCGTTCCGCGCCTCGGCATTCCGGAGCTCTGGACCACGGACGGCCCCCACGGCATCCGTACCGAAGTGCTCTGGGACGAATGGGAGCAGGCCGGCTGGACGAATGACTCCATCGTCGCTTTCCCGGCCCTGACGGCCCTGGCCGCCACCTGGAACCGCGACATGTCCGCCCTCTACGGCAAATCCATCGGCGAAGAAGCGCGCTACCGCGAGAAGGACGTGCTCCTCGGCCCGGGCGTCAACATCTACCGGACCCCGCTGAACGGCCGTAATTTCGAGTACATGGGCGAAGACCCGTACCTGTCCGGCCAGATGGTCGTCCCGTACGTGCAGGAAGTCCAGAAGAACGGCGTTGCGGTCTGCGTCAAGCACTATGCCCTCAACAACGAGGAGACCTACCGCCATACCACCGATGTCGACCTGGACGACCGCGCCCTGTACGAGATTTACCTGCCGGCCTTCAAGGCGGCGGTACAGGAAGGCGGCGCCTGGTCCATCATGGGCAGCTACAACCTCTACCGCGGACAGCATGTCTGCTACAACAAGCGGCTGATCATGGACATCCTCAAGGGGGAATGGGGTTTCGACGGCGCCGTCATCTCCGACTGGGGCGGCGTACATGAGACCGACGCGGCCGTCAAGAACGGCCTCGACCTGGAATTCGGCACCTGGACGGACGGCCTGACCATGGGCGCCACGAATGGCTACGACGCTTATTTCCTGGCCAAGCCCTACCGTGACGGCATCCTGAACGGAACCTATACGACAAAGGAACTTGACGAGAAGTGCCGCCGCGTCCTGCGGCTGATCTTCCGCACCGCCATGAACCCGGACAAGCCGTTCGGCGCCATCAACTCCGAGGCCCATTATGCCGCTGCGCGCCAGATCGGCGGGGAAGGCATCGTCTTGCTCAAGAATGACGGCGCCGTCCTTCCGGTCGCTGCCAGCGCCAGGAAGATCCTCGTCGTCGGCGAGAACGCCGTCAAGATGATGACCGTCGGCGGCGGTTCGTCCTCCCTGAAGGTCCAGCATGAGATCTCCCCGCTCGACGGCATCCGTGCCCGGGCCGGGAAAGACGTTGAGGTCCGTTACGCCCGCGGCTACGTCGGCGATGTTTCCGGCAGTTACAACGGCGTCACTTCCGGACAGGACCTGTCCGAGAGCCGTTCCGCGCAGGAACTGATCGACGAGGCCGTGAGCCTGGCCAAGGAATCCGACCTGGTCGTGTTCATCGGTGGCCTGAACAAGAGCAATAACCAGGACTGCGAAGGCACCGACCGCCTGGCCATGGACCTGCCGTACGGTCAGGACGCGGTCATCTCCGCCCTGGCAGCCGCTACGCCGAACCTGGTCGTTTCGCTGATCAGCGGCAATGCGGTGGCCATGCCGTGGGTTGACCAGGTCCCGGCCATTCTTCAGGCCTGGTATCTGGGCTCTGAAGCCGGCAACGCTTTTGCAGACGTGCTCTTCGGCGATGTCAACCCGAGCGGCAAACTGCCTTTCACCTTCCCCAAGAAACTCTCCGACTCCCCCGCCCACCAGGAAGGTATGACTTTCCCGACCCGGGGCAAGTATTTCTATCAGGAAGGCATCTATGTCGGCTACCGCTGGTTTGACGAGAAGGAGATCGAGCCGCTCTTCGCGTTCGGCCATGGCCTGAGCTACACGCAGTTCGAATATGGCGAAGCGAAACTGGACAAGACCTCCATGAATGAGAATGGTACCATCACCCTGCGGGTCACGGTCCGGAACGCCGGCGACCGCGCCGGTGCGGAAGTCGTCCAGTTGTACATCGCGGATGCCGAATCCAGCCTCCCGCGCCCGAAAAAAGAGCTGAAAGGCTTCCAGAAAGTTTATCTGGCTCCGGGCGAAAGTGCAGAGGTGGCCTTCACGATCGGCGCGGATGCGCTCTCGTTCTATGATCCCGCCCTCCCGGGCTGGAAAGCCGAATCCGGCCGCTTCGAAGCCCTCGTGGGCGCCGCCTCCGACGACATCCGCACCCAGGTGGCGTTCGAACTGAAGTAGCGGCATCTCTTTACGCCCAAGCGAAGTGGCCGTGCCTCCGGTTTTTCGCCCAAGCGAAGTGGCCGTGCCTCCGGTTTTTCGCCCAAGCGAAGTGGCCGTGCAAGCCTGCTGGGCATATTCCTTATGTTTTAACTGCTTTCAGCGTTTGAGTATTTCAAACGTCGGAAGCAGTTAAAGCGTTCTATACAAAGGCTCTCAATGGGCCCGAAACACTCGCAAGAGAAACTCTCCAGGTATTAGCCGCACGGGAGCGGGTTGCACTTGCACTTTCGGCCGTTTTTGCAAGTGCAGTGACCCTGGAAGCGGGGTGCACTCGCACTTTCGGCCGTTTTTGCAAGTGCAGTGGCCCTGGAAGCGGGTTGCACTTGCACTTTTGGGCGTTTTTGCGAGTGCAATTAGTCAATGGGAGCATATGGAGGACGCCGCCGGAGGATACGGGGTCCGGCGGCTGCTGTCAGCGGCAACGCAGCCGCTCGGAAACGAGGAGCGGCG
The DNA here is from genome assembly GCA_902803715.1 of uncultured Bacteroidia bacterium. Lineage (GTDB taxonomy): Bacteria > Bacteroidota > Bacteroidia > Bacteroidales > UBA932 > Cryptobacteroides. Next base: position 10,401 of record CADCRA010000016.1, on the reverse strand, counting down.
GCTCCGCTCCGGCGGGCTGCGGCGACCTCGACCCGCAGGGGGTCTCCTCGACCGCCGGGCGGTGCCGGTTCCCGGCGGGTGGCGCGGAATCGCGTGGCGCTTATGTGGATTATTATCAACACATTGAGATATGTCGTCTCTACCCTAATGGGGGATACGAGTTTACGTAATTAGTTCACTGTCAAAGAGATCTACACCACGGGCTTTTGGATAATAGTTTACTGCCATGGCGGTACTCCCAAGGATTAACTTTTCGGGTGCGCGTACTGTCTTTCCGTTTGGAGCGGAACTCACACTTGAAAGGAGACCTGGGCACGTTTAGCGCGTAGAATGGCCATTTGGTGCCCGGAGGGCAGGTGCGGAGGGGGCCCTGGGCACGTTAGCGCACAGAATGGCGATTCGGTGCCCGGGTGCCAGATGCGGAGAGGGATCCAGGGGTCGGCCGAAGGGCGGCAGCCCGCCGGACGGCGTGGCCGCCCGCGGCTCCGTGAGCGGGAGGGGCCCACGAGCGCAGCGAAGTGGGAGGGATAGCCCCGAAGGGGCGTACCGCTCCGGCGGACTGTCGCCGGAGGCGGATTTGACGCCAGGAGTGGCAGCGCAGAGACCGGGAGGCCGACGGGAGAAGGCATCCCTGCTAGCCGGAAGAGCGAGGAGCGAGCAGTGGGTGCGTCAAAACCAGGCGAGGATGTCGCCGAGGACGCCGCCGGCGGGGTGCGTCAGAAGCAGGCGAGGATGTCGCCGAGGACGCCGCCGGCGGTCTGGCGGGCGCCGGCGCCGGCGCCCTGGATCAGCAGAGGCGAGGGATAGTCTTCGGTTGTGATGACCGCCGCATTGTCCGTTCCGCGCAGCCAGTACAACGGGCTGTCCGGGCTGACGCATTCCAGCCGGCAGGCGGCATGGAAAGAATCATCCTCTTCGATGGTCAGGGAGGCGATGTACCGGAGTTTCAGCCCTTGGGAGGAGGCCTCCGCCTGCCGCCGGGCGATCTCCCGGGAATCCGGCACCGGCTCCATGTCCACATCCGCCTCTTCCAGCGGAATGCCGGTCTGCCGGGACAGGATCAGCAGTTTTCGGAGCACGTCGCGGCCGCTTAGGTCGATTGCCGGATCCGGTTCCGTGTACCCTTTCCGGTGCGCCTCTTCCACGATTTCCTCAAAGGGAACGCTGCCGTCATAGCGGTCGAAGATATAGCCCAGCGTGCCGGAAATCGCGGCTTCGATCTTGCGGATCCGGTCGCCGCAGTTGAGCACCTTGTCCAGGGTCTCGAGGATCGGCAGGGCGGCGCCGGCGGTCGTTTCATACCGGAGATTGACACCCGCCTTCAGGGCCTGTTTCTTCAGGGCATTGTACTGCTCATACGAACTGGAGAAAGGAATCTTGTTGCAGGTCACGACCTGGTAGCCGGCCCGGAACAGCTCGGGATACCGGAAACCCAGGTCGGGATTGGCCGTACAGTCGACGAAGACGGACCCCTCGAGTTCCAGGTCCAGCAGGGCATCGAAATACGCATTCTCAGCGGCGCTGGTGCCGTCGGCCAGCAATTCGGCGGCTCGGGAGGGGTCAATGCCTTCCGTCGCGATGACATACCGGCGGGTGTTCGCCAGTCCGCAGATCCGTACGTTCTTGCCGGTTCGGGCAGCGATGGCCGGGGCATTCTTGGCGATGATCTGGACCAGCGCCTTGCCCACGGTGCCGAACCCCGCCATGAAGAGATTGATGTTCTGCAGCGCGGCCTTGTCGAAGAATTCCCGGTGGACGGCCCGGATCGCCTCCTCGACACGGTCGGACGGCACGATGACGGAAATGTTCCGCTCCGAGGATCCCTGAGCGGTGGCGCGGACGGGGATGCTGCGGCGCCCGAGGGCGGCGAGCATGCGGCCGGTGGCGCCGCTGTGACCGAGGACATCGTCTCCGATCAGACAGATGATGGAGAATCCGGTCTCCACCTTGAGCGGACGGAGCCGGCTCTGGGAGATCTCCCAGGCGAAGCAGGCATCGGCCGCCTGTTTCGCCCGCGGGGCGTCGGAGGCCGAGATGGCGATGCACATAGTATGGACCGAAGATGCCTGGGTGATCAGGATGATGTTGATGCCGGCGCGGCTCAGCGCGTCGAACAGGCGGGAGGAGAAGCCGGGGATACCGACCATGCCGCTGCCTTCCAGCGAAATGAGGGCGATGTTGTCGGAGTTGGAGATGCCGATCACGTCGTCGGAACCCTGCGGCGGATATTTCTCGACCAGGGTGCAGCCGCCATCCGGCTCGAACGTATCCTTGACATAGATCGGAATACCTTCTTCCACCACCGGCTGGATGGTCGGAGGATAAATGACCTTCGCCCCGAAATGCGACAGTTCCTGCGCGGCGCGGTAGGAGATGTTCCGGATGGTCCGGGCGGTCGGGACGACCTTGGGGTTCGCGGTCATGATGCCGGGAACATCGGTCCAGATCTCGACCAGGCGGGCCTTGATGCCGACCGCCAGCAGAGACGCCGTATAGTCCGAACCGCCGCGGCCGAGGGTGCAGACGCGCCCCTGCTCATCGGAGGCGATGAACCCCGGGACGATGAACAACTGGGTATGGGCGTCGACAGCCTCCCGCACGTTCCGGTAGGTGGCCTCCAGGTCGACCCGGCCGTCGCGGACATGAACGATCTCCCTGGCATCCAGCCATTTGCAACTGATTCCGAGGGAAGAAAACTTCCCTTCGAGGATCTTCGTGGAGAACAGTTCGCCGTAACTCTGGATCGCTTCCAGGCTGGTGGGACTGAGTTCTCCGAGCAGGTAGACGCCCTGTACCTTGGCCCGCAGGTCTTCGAACAGGCCGTCGACGATACGGGTCAGTTTCTCCTGGAACACCTTCGGAAGCAATTCCCGGATGATCGTATGGTGCCGCTCCTGCAGTTCCTGCAGCAGGTCCGCGTAGGTTTCATCCCGCCGGGCCGCCCGGCGGCCGGTTTCAATCAGGGTATCAGTGCAACGGCTGACGGCCGAACTGACGAGGATGGTCCGGTCGGATTCCAGCGCCTTGGAGACGATGGCGGTTACTTGGCTGATGGCGGAAGCGGTGGCGACGGAACTGCCGCCGAATTTCATGACTTGCATATGCGGTCCAGGATGGGTTGAAGGATGTGGGTCAATTGTCCGTTTTCGAGGAGGAATCCGTCGTGACCGAAGTCGGACGTGATCTCCCGGTAATCGGCGCCGGTGATGTGGAAGGCCATGGCCTTGACTTCCTGCGGCGGGAAAAGGCCGTCGGAAGCGATGCCGATGACGGTGGTTTCAGCGGTGATACGTGCCAGGGCGGCCGCGACGCCGCCGCGGCCGCGGCCGACGTTGTGGCTGTCGATGGCGTTGCAGAGATACCAGTAGGAGTAGGCGTCGAATTGGCGGCGCACCAGTTTCTCACCCTGGTAGCGTTCATAGGAAGCGGCGCGGCCGGCGAACAGGGTGTCCGGGTCTTCTTCCGCCTGCGTCCGGCCATAGCCTTCGTAACTGCGGTAGGAGATCAGTCCCTGGGCCCGGGCGCAGCGCAGGCCGGCGGCGCCGCCGGAAAGGCTTTCGCAGGCGCGGAAGGTCGAATCGGCTTCCAGGGCCATCCGCTGGGCCTCCACCTGGGCGGAGAACCACGGGGAGACACGGGGCGCAGTCGCCATGAGCACCGCCTGCCGGATGACATCGGGCTCGGCGATGGCCCATTCCATGGCCTGGTATCCGCCGACGGAGCTGCCGATGATCAGGTCGATCTTATCGATGTCCAGCGCCTTGCGGACAAGGATGGAAGCCTGGACCATGTCCCGGACCGTGACGGCCGGAAACCCGAAATAAAACGGCCGGCCGGTCGCGGGATCCGTCGTGGCCGGTCCGTCGGTGCCGTAGGGCGATCCGGGGATGTTGACACAGACGACGAAATACCGGTCGGTGTCGAACAGTTTACCGGGGCCGACGAGCTGGGGCCACCAGTCCTCGGCGTCGCTGTTGGCGGTCAGGGCATGGCAGATCCAGATGACCTTGTCATGCCGCCGGGGCGAGGTATGGTAGACGATCCCGAAATGCTCGAGACGTCCGCCGGCTTCGAATTCGAAGGGTCCGGTTTCGAGACGGTGCCGGATCATGACAGGGCCTCCCGGATGGCGCGGTCCAGATCATCGATGATGTCCTGCGGATCTTCCAGTCCGATGCTGAGGCGCATCAGGTCGGGAGCGATGCCGGCTTCACGCAGTTGCTCGTCCGTCAGCTGGCGGTGGGTGTGCGATGCGGGATGCAGGATGCAGCTATAGCAGTCGGCGACATGGGTTTCGATGGTGACGAGTTTCAGGCTGTCCATGAAGCGGTTGTCGACGGAACGTCCGCCCTTCAAGGCAAAGGCGAGGACGCCGCAGGAGCCGTCGGGCAGGTATTTCCGGGCACGCTCATGCTCGGAGTCTCCGGGAAGACCGGGATATTTGACCCAGGCGACGGCGGGATGGGCCTGCAGGAACTGCGCAACCCGGAGGGCGCTCTCGGTATGGCGGGCCAGGCGGAGGTGGAGGGTCTGGAGTCCCAGGCCCAAGTAGAAGGCGTTCTGGGGGCTCTGGATGGAGCCGTAGTCCCGCATCAACTGGCTGGTTGCCTTGGTGATGTAAGCGAGTTTGCCGAACTTCTTGGTATAGGTCAGGCCATGGTAGGACGGATCCGGGGTCGTCAGGCCCGGGAATTTGTCGGCATGGGCCTCCCAGTCGAAATTGCCGCTGTCGACGATGGCTCCGCCTACGGAGACGCCGTGGCCGTCCATATACTTGGTCGTGGAGTGGGTCACGATGTCGGCGCCCCATTCGAAGGGACGGCAATGGACCGGCGTGGCAAAGGTGTTGTCCACAATCAGGGGAACGCCATGGCCATGGGCGATCCGGGCGAATTTCTCGATGTCAAGGACTTCGACGCCGGGATTGGAGATCGTTTCGCCGAAGAGGAGTTTCGTCTCCGGACGGAAAGCGGCACTGATTTCTTCCTCCGAAGCATTCTGGTCGATGAAAGTGACCTCGATGCCGAGCTTGCGCAGCGAGGTACCAAGGAGATTGAACGTACCGCCGTAAATGTTGCCGGCCGCGACAATGTGGCCGCCGGCTTCGCAGATGTTGACGCAGGCGAAGAAATTGGCAGCCTGGCCGGAAGAGGTCAGCATGGCGGCGACACCGCCTTCGAGGGCCGCGATGCGGGCGGCGACGGTGTCGTTGGTCGGATTCTGGAGACGGGTATAGAAATAACCGGCATCTTCGAGGTCGAAGAGGCGGCCCATCTGGTCGCTGGTTTCATAGCGGAAAGTCGTGCTCTGCACGATGGGGATCTGACGGGGTTCGCCTTTGGCGGGCTGGTAACCGGCTTGGACGCAAAGCGTACCGATATGCAGTTTCTGGCTCATTTCGTTCGTTTTATTTTATGCAAAGGTAGGGTAAATGGAAAAATATTTCAATGTTTTCAAAAAGATTGGAAAATATTCCTATCTTTGCATCAGTTAATAGAATCAAAAGAATAAAACGAGCCCCCAATACGGGAACAAACAGAAAAATATTCCATGAACCCGTCCCTCCTCGATGAAACCGACCTGAAACTGCTGCGCCTCCTGCAGGAGGACGCCCGGCTGACAACCAAGCAGCTGGCTGCCCGGGTCAACCTTTCGACAACCCCCGTCTTCGAGCGCCTCAAACGGCTGGAGCGGGACGGGTACATCCAGAAATATGTCGCGATCCTCGACGCTGAAAAACTCAACCTCGGCTTCGAAGTGTTCTGCTCCGTCAAGCTCAAGCAGATGTCCCGCGACGTCGCCATGAATTTCGTGCAGGTCATCCGGGACATTCCGCAGGTCACGGAATGTTACAACATCTCCGGCGAATTCGATTACCTGCTGAAAATCCATGCGCCCGACATGAAATACTACAACGAATTTATCATCAACGTCCTGGGTACGGTCGACTCCATCGGGTCGATCCAGTCTTCCTTCGTCATGAACGAAATCAAGCACACCTGGGGCCTCAATCTGTAACCCATGTATCCGCTGAAATTCCAACCCATCCTGAAAACCGTCGTCTGGGGCGGCGAGAAAATCGCCCCGTTCAAGCATATCGAAACCGAGCAGCACCACATTGGAGAAAGCTGGGAACTCTCCGCCGTCGACGGCAATGAATCCGTCGTCTCGAACGGCGCCTGGGCCGGCCGCACCATCGGGGAACTGGTCCGGGAATACAAAGGCGCCCTCGTCGGAGGCAGCGTTTATGAACGGACCGGCGACCGCTTCCCCCTGCTGCTGAAATTCATCGACGCCCGCGACGACCTGAGCATCCAGGTCCATCCCGACGACACCCTCGCCTATGTCCGCCACGGCGGCAGCAAGGGAAAGACGGAGATGTGGTATGTCATCGACGCCGAACCCGGCGCCCATCTCCTGTCCGGCCTGAGCCGGGAAATCACGCCCGAAGAATATGAACGCAGGGTCGCGGACGGCACGATTTCCGATGTGCTGGCCCGGCATGAAGTCCATCCCGGAGACGTCTTCTTCCTGCCCGCCGGCCGAATCCATGCCATCTGCCGCGGCTGCTTCATCGCGGAAATCCAGCAGACTTCGGACATCACCTACCGCATCTTCGACTACGGTCGGCCGGGGCTGGACGGAAAGCCGCGGGAGTTGCATACGGAACTGGCGCGGGACGCCATCGACTACCGGGTCTGGCCCGAGTACCGGACGCTGTATGAACCGCGGAAGAACGAACCGGTCGAGGTCGTCTCCTGCCCGTACTTCACCACCGAAGTCTGGGACCTGGACGCACCGGTCCGCCGGGACCTTTCGGACACGGATTCCTTCCTGACGGTCATGTGTCTCGACGGTGCGGGCACCCTGGAAGACAGCGAACCCGCTTTCCCGGGCGGTCCGACCAAGGGCCATGTCCTGGAGATCCGCCGGGGCGAGACGGTCCTCATCCCCGCCACCTCACGGGGCATCCGTTTCAAGCCGGAGAACGGCCTGAAACTCCTGACCAGTTACCTGAAATAGCCGCGCGGCGATAACCTGAACGGGTTCAGCACCTTCAAGGTTGGCAAACCACCAACCTTGAAGGTGCTGAATCATTTGACGGGAAGAAGATGCTATTCCAAGCCGCGGTTGCGGAGCAGGGCGCCCGGATCCGGGTCGCCGCCCTTGAACTGGCGGAAGAGGGTCATCGGCTCCTCGCTGCCGCCGCGCTCCAGGAAAGTCTGGCGGAAGGAACGGGCCACCTCCGGATTGTAGAGGCCGTGGGCCTGGAAATACTCGAATGCGTCGGTGTCGAGGACCTCGGACCAGAGATAGCTGTAGTAGCCGGCGCTGTAGCCGCTGTTGAAGATGTGGTTGAAATAGGTCGTGCGGTAGCGCGGGATGATCTCGTCGATGAGACCCATCTCCTTGCACTTGTCGATCTCGAACTGGCGGATGGACGCCGCGTCCGTGAAGGTCGCGAGCTGCTCGGCCGTCAGTTCATGCCACTTCATGTCGAGGATGGAGGCGGCGCACAGTTCTCCGGTCATGAATCCCTGGTTGAATTTCAGCGCGTTGCCGATCTTGGCGACAAGTTCGTCCGGAATGGTCTCGCCGGTTTTCCAGTTGTGGGCATAGGCGGAGAGGATTTCCGGCTGGAAAGCCCAGTGCTCGTTGAACTGGGAGAACATCTCGACGAAGTCGCGGGTCACGGAGGTTCCGCTGACATCGCGGTAGCGGCACTGGGTCAGGAAACCGTGGAGGGCATGGCCGAACTCATGGAAGCAGGTCTGTACCTGGTCGATGGTCAGCATGGACGGGGTATCCTCCGTGGGCGGCGGGAAGTTGGTGACATTGACGATGACCGGACGGACATCCTTGCCGGACGCGTCGATGTACTGGTCACGGAAGTTGTTCATCCAGGCGCCGCCGCGCTTGGTGTCGCGGGTGAAGTAGTCGCCGTAGAAGATGCCCAGCAGGGAGCCGTCCTTGTCGGTCAGCTTGAACGCCTTGACAACCGGGTTGTAGACTTCCACGTCGGTGACGGGTTCGACAGTGATGCCGTAGACCTTGTTGGCGGCATAAAAGACGCCCTTGCGGACGCTGTCGATCTGGAAGTAAGGCTTGGTCTGCTCCTCATCGAGGTCGTATTTGCGGCTGCGGACCTTTTCGGCATAATAGAACCAGTCCCACGGCTGGATCTTCGTTCCGGCAGGCAGGAGGCCGGCCTTGATGTCCTCATCCATGACCTTCTGCATGTCGGCGATCTCTTCCTTGGCTTTCTTCATGGAAGAAGCCATGATCTCGGCGAGGAAATTGTCGACGGTCGCCGGGTCGCCGGCCATCTTGTCGACCAGGAGATACTCGGCGGAGGTCTTGTAGCCCAGCAGGTTGGCCTGCTCGGTGCGGAGTTTCATGATCTCGAGGACAATGGCGTTGTTGTCATTCTCATTGCCGTTGTTGCCGCGGGAGGAATAGGCCTTGAAGGCTTCTTCCCGCTTGGCGCGGTCCTCGCAGGAGGTCATGAAATCGGAATACTGGGAGACAGTCACGCCGATCTTCTCCTTGAAGGCGTTGTTTTCGGCCAGGAGGTTGTTGCCGAATTTCTGGCTGAGGACGGCCAGACGGCCGTTGATTTCCTTGAAGCGGGCCTGGCCGGCGGCATCGAGGTCGACACCGTTGCGGACGAAGCTGCGGTAGAGTTTTTTCGTGACCATCTGCTGCTCGCGGTCGAGGCCGGACATGTCGTCATAGACAGCCTTGACGCGGGCAAAGAGGTCCGCATTCATGAAGATTTCGTCTTCCGCCGCCGTCATGATGGGCGTCACCTCGTCCACGATGGACTGGATGGCCGGGGTGGCATCGGATTCGGAAATGTTGTAAAAGACGCCGGTCACCTTGGCGAGCAGGCCGCCGCTGAGTTCGTATGCCGCGATGGTGTTCTCGAAGGTCGGAGCGTCGGGGTTGTCGATGATGGCCTGGATTTCAGCCTTCCGGGCTTTGATGCCTTCCTGGATGGCAGGGAGGTAGTCGGCTTCGGTGATCCGGCTGAAAGGCGCGGTTCCGTACGGCGTGTTCCATTCCTCCAGGAAGGGATTCTGCCGCTGGTTGCATGCAGTCAGCATAAGCAAGGATGCAAAAATCAGGGTTACTTTTTTCATACGGGTTATTGAACGATGATAAAGGTTGGGTAATGGTCGCTATATCCGTTCTTGAAGACGCCGCGGGAGAAGGTGCGGAACGGCGTTCCCTTGAACTCGCCCTCCTGTTCCTCCATGAACGGAGCCTTGAAGACTTTTCCGTAATAGGTATCCTTCTCGATCTTCTGGATCTTGGGGCCTTTGCCGTGGACAAAGGCGTCATTGACCAGGATGATGTCGAAGATGTTCCAGGCACCGCGATACTCGAGGGTGCCGTATCCATTCTTGATCATGGAGAGGAACGGGGAGAAGAATTTGTCCGGAGCCATCTCGCCGACGGTCTCGGCGCTGTGCATCCAGGTCAGCATACTCTCGTCGGTCGGGTCGTCGTTCATGTCGCCCATGACGGCGATCTTGATGCCGGGATAGTCACGCTGGAGGCGCATGGCTTCGTTGTAGATGATCTCCGCACCGCGGCTGCGCAGGTCGCCGCCCTTTCCGTTGAGACGGGACGGCAGGTGCGCCACGAAGACTGCGGTCATCCGGCCGGCCAGTTTGCCGCGCACCATCAGGATGTCCCGGGTACGGAAGGCCGCCTGCTCTTCGGGGGAATAGTCGAAGTCGATGTCGCTGTTGAAATCGAACGGAATCGGCTTGCTTTCAAGGACTTTGAAGACGTCGGGCCGGTAGAGGAGGGCGACGTCGATGCCCCGGGAGTCCGGGCTTTCATAGTGGACGATGCCGTAGCGGGCGTCGGCGATGGACGGCTGGGCGACCAGGTCGCGGAGGACATGTTCATTCTCCACTTCGGCGACGCCGAGGAGGGCGTGGTACTGCCCGTTGGCGTCGCGCATGGCCCGGATGACCGATGCCATGTTCGTCAGTTTCGCCGCATATTTTTCCTGCGTCCATTCGTTCTGCCCGTCCGGGAGATACTGCGCATCATTCTTACCCTCGTCGTGGAGGGTATCGAAAAGGTTTTCGAGGTTGTAGAAACCGATGACCTGCTTCTGGGCGCCGCAGCCGGTCAGCAACAGGGCTGCGAGCAGGAAGTAAATTGCTCTTTTCATGATCAGTTGAACCAGAATTTATTGTCCTGCGGTTTTTCGGACTTGATGCGTTTGGCGACCGTCGCCGTCACCTTTTCTTCCAGATTGGTGAAGAATTTCAGGCCGGTCTTCTTTTCCAGTTCCTCGATGGAGACCATCTTCTGCTTGAGAAGCATATCGGTGTTCGCTTCGGTATAATTGCGGTTCTCCAGCCAGATGCCGGCCGCCAT
>CADCRA010000015.1 GCA_902803715.1 uncultured Bacteroidia bacterium | reverse complement strand
GAATGTCCGGGCTTTCCTGATGGTTATCCGTGCCGGAGCCGACGAACGGGAAAAATACGTACCCCGGGCGGGAATAGGCCCCGGCGGAGACGTGGAATCCTATGCCATGATGCAATCGCTGGCGGGACAAAACCATCTGCTGGAGCAGCTTCACGCCGCTCCCCGATACATCCAGGACGGAGAATGGGCGGAATTGGAACGCGTGCTCCGTAATTCCTTCAACCTTACCTTCGAATCCCTCCAATCAGCATACCCGGGACTCACAAAAGGTGACATCCGTACCTACATCCTTTCCCACTTGCAGTTCTCCGTATCCGAGCAGGCCGTCCTGCTGGGCATCTCGCCCGCATCCGTCACCAAGGCCCGCCAGCGCCTCAAGGCGAAACTGTTACAATAGAGGGCTTACATCACCTTTCATATTCAACCCTTTCTGTTTTAGCGTGCGGACAGAGCTCCAAAAACGCCTACTTCTCGCGCAGTACAACGACCTTTTTCTGGAGCGAAATATAGCTTGCGTTTTAGTCTGGAATTTTTGTAACTTTGAAAATTGTTGAAAAAATGGCAGGGACTATGAAGAAAAATGAAAAGCCGTGGTATGTGGACTGCTTCTCCGCCTGCGCCGGATTGGAGACGCGTCTGATTCCTGACCTGCGCGACGCCGGCAAGGCTGTCCTGCAGCAGGCTGAGTTTCCTCTTTCTGTTCGTCCGGGGGACCTGGACAAAGTCCGGAAGCGTTTCGGCTGTCCCGCAGACACGCTCCTGACGGCAGCCTTCGGCGTCACTGTTTCTGCGTGGAACGCGGAAACACGGGCCTTCTTCCCGACCGGCGGCGGAAAGCGCCCCGTCCTCGTGGAATGGACCCCTGACATGTCCTTGCAGGAACTGCTGGCGAAACGGCAGGAGCAGGCGGACCTCGTCCGTCAGCACGGAGACGACGCTTACGCCGATTGTGTCCGGGATCTGGAACCCGGTTTTTCAGCATCCTTCGACGGACCGGATGACCCGGAAGCCGAGCCCGGTGAGGATGCCCTGGCCTTCCACCTGACGGCCGATCAGGAAGGCGGTTTCCGCCTGCGCTGCACCTATCGGGCCGACCAGTATTCGGAAGGGATCCTCCGACAGTTCACGGACAGTTTTTCCGCCTGCCTCCTTTCCATGGGAACGGCGGAAACGATGAGCGACCTCGTTTTTACAACGGAAGGTCAGTCGGCCGAAACGGATTCGTTCAATCCAGGACCGTTCTCCGGCGACCCGGACAAGACCGTCCTGGACGCTTTCCGGGAGAATGTCCTCCGTTTCCCGGACCATCCGGCCGTGGTCTTCCAGGGAACGACCCTGACGTATGCCCAGCTGGACCGGCTGACGGACAACCTGGCCGCGTGGATCGCCGGTCAGGTCGCACCCGGCGGCGTCGTTTCCATCATCCTGAACCGGAACCAGTATATGGTCGTGGCGCCGCTGGGCGCCATCAAGGCCGGCTGTATCTACCAGCCCCTGGACCCGTCTTATCCCAGCGAGCGGCTTTCGTTCATGGTGAAAGATGCCGGAGCCGCCCTACTCATCGCCGATCCCGGCCTGGAATCCCTGGTCGGCGGCTATGAAGGACCGGTCCTCCCAACCAGCGAGATCGCTTCGCTTCCGGAAGGAAAACCGGATGTCCCCGCCCCGAAGCCGGACGACTGTTTCATCCTGCTGTATACCAGCGGCACGACCGGCGTCCCCAAAGGTGTCCAACTGTCCCACCGGAACGTCTCCGTCTATGCGCGGAACAACCAGGAGGCCCTCGACATCACGGAGAATTCCCACATCGCGGCCTATGCCAGTTTCGGTTTCGACGCATACATGAACGACCTGGTCACGGCCCTCTCGGCCGGCGCCGCCCTTTATATCATTCCGGAGGAAATCCGGCTGGACCTGCTGGCCCTGAACAGTTTTATCGAAGAGAACGGGATCACCACCTCGATCATGACCACGCAGGTGGCCACGCAGTACGCCATCAATTTCCCGGAAAGCAAGTCCCTGCACGCCCTCTTTACCGGCGGAGAGAAGATGGCCAGTTTCCAGCCTCCCAAATATGGCTTGTACAATTGCTATGGCCCCACCGAGACGACGGTCTATGTCGTCTACAAGCATGTGACGCAGCAGGAACCGGACATCCCGATCGGGCGGCCTCTTCCGGGCGTCCGGGCCTATGTGCTGGGGAAGAACGGCGCCCGGCTGCCGGTCGGTGCCGCCGGTGAACTGGTGATAGCCGGCCTGCAGGTGGGCCTGGGTTATCTGGGCCGGCCGGACAAGACCGCCGAAGTTTTCGTGGACAACCCCTTCTCGGACGATCCGGCGTACAAGCACATGTACCGGACCGGCGATATCGTCCGCTACCGGGCCGACGGGGACATCGCGTTCATCGGCCGGAAGGACATGCAGGTGAAGATCCGCGGCTTCCGCATCGAACTCAAGGAGGTCGAGAGCGTCATCCGGGAATTCCCGGGTATCACGGACGTGACGGTACAGGCGTTCGATGAGGAAGGACAGGGCGGCGGCAAGTTCCTGGCCGCCTATGTCGTGGGCGACGCGCCCGTCGACATCGATGCCCTGAATGCGTTCATCCTGGAGCGGAAACCACCGTACATGGTGCCGTCCGTGACCATGCAAATTGATGCCATCCCGCTGAATGTCAATCAGAAAGTGGACCGGAAAGCCCTCCCGAAACCGGAGATGCGCAAGTCGGAAAAGCCGGCGGAATCCGCCCCTTTCAATGTGCTGGAGGAGGAAATCGCCGGGATCATCCGGGAGGCAGCCCATATCGACGGCTTCTCCCTGACGGAGCCCCTTGTCTATGCGGGCCTTACGTCCCTGTCTGCCTTGCGCCTTGCGGTCGAACTGCACAAGCGGTTCGGCATCTCGGTCGACATGAACACCTTTGTCAAGACGGCTACCTTGCAACGTATCGAGAACGACATTCTCGCTGCCTTGCTTTCCGGTCAGGGCGCCCGGAGCGGGGAAGGCTCCGCCGGCAAGGTCGCCGAACAGCCGCTGACCTTCCAGCAGGAAGGCATCTACTATGAATGCATGAAAGCCCCGAGCGAGACGGTCTACAATCTTCCGATGTGCTGGACCCTGCCGGACTCCCTGGATCCCGAAGCGGTCCGGACGGCCTTCCTGAAGGTGCTCCGGTGCCATCCGGCCCTGAATTCCCGTTTCGAGATGCGGGACGGAAAGGTCCTGCTGGTCCCTTGCGGCAAGGAGCCGGACGTGGAAGTCATGACCGTGCCGGAAGAAAACTTCGCCGGGATCAAGTCGCACTTCCTGGAACCGTTCAACCTCTCGGAAGGCCCCCTGTACCGCGCTTCCGTGGTTCGGGCCGGCGAGAGCCTGTACCTGCTGACCGACTTCCACCACCTGGTCTTCGACGGCCGTTCGATGGATCTGTTCATGACGGAACTCTGCGCTGCCGTTGACGGGACCGATCCGGTTCCCGAGACCTATACCTACTTTGACTATGCAGCCGACCAGAAGGCGTCGGAAGGCGGGGAAGAATATGCCGCGTCCGCGTCCTTCTTCCAGAAGAGCATGGAAGGCTTCGAAGGAGCCAGTGCCATCCTGCCCGACCGCGAGAAAGGCGAAAGCGCCGGAACGGTGGCCTCCGTGGAGATTCCGGTGGAGGGAGACATCGCCGGCCGGTGCCTGGCCCTGGGCATCTCCCCGGCCAGTTACTTCCTCGGTGCGGCCTTCCTGGCCGTGGGCGCTTTCTGCGGCAGCCGGAAGGTGTACATGTGCACGGTGAGCAACGGCCGTTCGGACCTGCGCGTCTCCGATACCGTGGGCATGTTCGTGAATACGCTCGCATTGTCCGGCGATACCGGCGCGGCGGAGGTGGCCGGCTACCTGCAGGAGACGGACCGCCGGTTCGCCGAGTCCCGCCAGCATGAATATTATCCTTTTGCCAAAGTTTCTTCGGACTACGGATTCCAGCCGCAGGTGATGCTGGCATACCAGGTCGGCCTGCTGGAGGCCTATCGGATGGGAGGAAAGGAAATCACGGCGGAAGACCTGGCGACCCGGACGCCGATGTTCCCCGTCAGCATCTTCGTCAACGGCGGGGATGCGGCCGAGAACATCCTCATCCAATATGACGAGACCCTGTACAGTCCGGAACTGATGCAGAGTTTTGCCGATACCCTGTCGCACCTGCTCCGGGGCCTGTTGGAAGACGGGCCGCTCGGCAGTCTCGCACTCGTCGGGCCGTCTCAGGTGAAACAACTGGACGGCTTCAACGCCTATACCCTTCCGGTCGACGCTTCTGCGACCGTCGTTTCCCTGTTCCGGGCACAGGCGGCCGCCAGTCCGGGCGCCTTGGCGGTTTCCTATGATGGTAAGACGTTGACATACGGGGAATTGGATCAGGTGACCGACCGGCTTGCCGCCTATATCGCGTCCCTGGGACTCGGGCGGGAAGATGTGGTCTCCGTCCTGATCGGCCGCAGCGAGATGATGGCCGTCGCCTCCCTCGGTGCCCTGAAAGCCGGCTGTGCCTATCAGCCCCTGGATCCGACTTATCCGGAAGAGCGGTTGAATTTCATGATCGGAGATGCCTCCGCGAAACTGCTCATCGCTGATGCGCAGTACCGTCCGTTGATCACTTCCTATGACGGACCTGTCCTGGGAACGGACGCGATCGCCGCGCTGCCGGAAGGCCCTGTTCCGGAGGGCCCGGCGCCGGAGAACCTGTTCATCCTCCTGTATACGTCGGGTTCCACCGGTGTCCCGAAAGGCTGCATGCTGGAGCACCGCAACTTGGTGAATTTCTGCGCCTGGTACCGGAACTATTACGGCCTCGGGCCGGAGAGCCGTGTGGCCGCCTATGCCAGTTACGGCTTCGATGCCTGCATGATGGACCTGTATCCCGCCCTTACGACGGGGGCCTGCGTCTGCATCATTCCCGAAGAGACGCGTCATGACATGTCCCTGCTGGACCGGTTCATCACCGACAACGGCGTGACCCACAGTTTCATGACCACGCAGGTGGGCGTGATGTTCGCCGCGAACTTCCCGCAGAATCCTTCCCTGAAACACCTGTCCGTCGGCGGCGAGAAACTGGTGTCCATGGACCCGCCGTCCTTTGCGTTCCACAACGGATACGGCCCGACGGAATGTACCATCTTCTCGACCATCTTCAAGGTGGAGAAGAAAGAGCCCAACATCCCGATCGGTCATCCGCTGGACAATCTCCGCCTCTATGTAACGGATTCCTGCGGCAGGCGGCTTCCCGCCGGTGCCGTGGGCGAACTCTGGATCTCCGGTCCGCAGGTGAGCCGGGGCTACCTGAACCGGCCGGAAAAGACGGCCGAGACCTTCATCCCCAACCCCTTCGCCACGGAGTATCCGTATGACCGGGTTTACCGGACCGGCGACATCGTCCGCTACCGCCTCGACGGCAACATCGAATTCGTCGGCCGCAACGACGGCCAGGTCAAGATCCGGGGATTCCGGGTCGAGACCAAGGAAGTCGAGGCCGTCATCCGGGAATTCCCGGGCGTGAAGGATGTGACAGTCCAGCCGTTCGACAATCCTTCCGGCGGCAAGTTCATCGCGGCCTACATCGTCTGCGAAGGGAAGATGGACAGCAAGGCCCTGTCCGATTTCATCCTGCAGCGGAAACCGCCGTACATGGTCCCGGCGGCCTTTACCCAGTTGGACCGGATTCCGCTGAATGTCAACCAGAAAGTCGACCGCAAGGCCCTGCCCGCCCCGGTGATGACTTCCAACGGGGATTATGTCAAGCCCGAGGGTGAGACCGAGACGGCCCTGTGCGAAATCTATGCGGAGGTCCTTGGCATGGAACGCGTGGGAGCGACCGATAGTTTCTTCGACCTGGGAGGTACCTCCCTGATGGTCACGAGCGTGCTGGTCAGCGCGGAGAAACGGGGCCTGAAATTCTCTTACGGCGATGTATTCAACTGTCCGACGGCCCGTGCGCTGGCCTCCTTCCTCGGCGGAGACGCCGCAGAGCAGCCCGGCGGGAAAGAAGAGGTCGGGACTTATGACTATTCGGCCATCGATACCTTGCTGGCGGGCAACACGCTCGAGGCTTTCCGGGAAGGAACGGCACAGCCGCTGGGAAAGAACATCCTGCTGACCGGCGCCACCGGTTTCCTGGGCATCCACGTCCTGCGGGAACTCATCGAGCAGACGGGACCGGACACGGTCGTCTGGTGCCTGCTCCGGGGCAAGGGCTCCATTTCCGCGGAACGGCGTCTCACGGAGATGCTGGTCTATTATTTCGAGAAGAACTACCGCCCGCTGGTGGGTGGCCGCATCCGCCTGATCCAGGGAGACATCACCTCTTCGGAAGCCTTCGATGCCCTGACGGCCTCGGGGACGCCGATCGACCTGGTCGTGAACTGCGCGGCCAACGTCAAGCACTTCTCCAAGGGAGACGATATCCTTCAGGTCAATTACTATGGCGTCAAGAATCTTGTGGGATTCTGCATCGCCTCCGGCGCCCGGCTGGTCCAGGTTTCGACCATCAGCGTGGGCGGCATGAGCGAAGGGGCGGTTCCCGCCCTGCTGGACGAACAGACCCTCTTCTTCGGCCAGAATACGGACAACCAGTATGTCCTGTCCAAGTTCCTGGCCGAGCGGCATATCCTGGAGAAAGTCGCGGAAGGCCGGCTGAACGCCAAGATCATCCGGGTGGGCAATCTCTCTCCGCGGGCCTCTGACGGCGAGTTCCATATCAATTTCAACTCCAATGCCTCGATGGGCCGCATGAAAGCCTACCGGATGCTGGGCGCCTGCCCGTATCCGCTTCTGGAAGAACGGATGGAATTCTCTCCCATCGACGAGACGGCCAGGGCCGTGGTCCTGCTATCCGGAACGCCGGCGGCCAACTGCGTCTTCCATGTATCGAACGACCACCTGCTTCCGATGGACGACATTCTGTCCCGGCTCCACCGGGATGACGGAAGCCCGCTGGAGTACCTGGAGACGAGTGCCTTCGCCCAGCGGATGGAAGCCGCGAAGGCGGATCCCGAAAAGGCGAAGATCCTCTCCAGCATTCTCGCCTATGACCAGGCGGAAGGCCAGGTCCAGCTGGTGGAAAACCAGGCGGCGAACCGGTTCTCGATGCAGGTCCTGCACCGGCTCGGCTTCCGTTGGAACGAAACGTCCGGTGCGTACGTGGACATGATCTTCGGCATGCTCGATTCCATGCGTTTCTTTACAGCATAGTATGGTAAAGTGGATCAACAAGGCGGGAACCTTCCTGCGGGAGAAGATCGGAACTAGCCTGGGCTTCGTCATCCTGGCGGCCCTGCTGCTGGAACTCTTGTCCTTCGTGCAGTTTTACCATACCCGGAGTCTGCTTCGCGACGAACTGCAGAAGCGGATGGAAAAGGAACTGTCCGTCAAGGCCGGTGTCATCCGGAGTTCCCTTGCTTCCGCCGAAATGACGATGCAGGAGCATCTCTGGGACATGCAGGTCCATCTCTCCCAGCCGGATTCCATGTTCTCCGTCACCCGCCGGCTGATTGCGGCGAACCCCGAAATCGTCGGCGGCTGCATGGCTTTCCTGCCGGATTATTATCCGCAGAAAGGGCGTTTTTTCGAGCCCTATGCTTCGAAGGAGAACGGGGTGATCCGGGTACAGCAGTTGGGCGGCCAGGAGCATGATTATACGGAGCATCCGGCTTTCCGGGAAGCGATGCAGACCGGCCAGCCGGGATGGAGCGATCCGTATCTGTACGGAACGGATTCCGTCTCGCATCTGACGACCTACTCCTATCCGCTTCGGGACGGGGAAGACAAGATCGCCGCCGTCTGCGGGCTCGATCTCGACCTGTCCTGGCTGAGGGACACGCTCAATGCCAACCTGGGCTATCCGTCCTCCTTCGGACTGCTGATGACCCGCAGCGGCGAGACCGTCATCGGCTCGGACGGAGAAAAGCCGGGCATCCGGATAATCAGCGCATTGGTATCCGGACGTCCCGCACCCGGACAGTGTCTGATGACGCGTTTCCGGGATCCCCAGACCCGCCGGAAAGGATCGGTTTATTATACCTCCCTGTCCGAGGCCCCTTATTGGCAGGTCGCGCTGGTCAGTTATGACCGGGAAGTGTTTGAGCCCATCGTCCGGATGTGGCGGCTCAGCCGGCTGCTGATCCTCTGCGGCCTGCTGATCCTGTTCTTCATCATCAACCGGTATGTCCGCAGCGCACGCCGTCTGCAGCAGGCCCGGATTGAGCAAGCCCGCATCGGAAGCGAACTCGGCATCGCCCGGTCCATCCAGATGGAGATGCTTCCGAAACCCCTTGCGGAACGTCCGGATCTCGACATCCACGGATTCCTCGTCCCCGCCCGGGAAGTCGGCGGCGACTTGTATGATTTCTTTCTCCAGGACGGAAAACTGTTCTTCTGCATCGGAGACGTCAGCGGGAAAGGCGTTCCTTCGGCCATGGTCATGTCCAAGATCCAGTCGTTGTTCCGGCGGATTTCGGCCCATGTCAGCGATCCCGCGCGGATCGTGCAGGTGCTCAACGAAGAGGCTTGCCGCGGCAATGAAAGGAACATGTTCATCACGTTCTTCGCCGGCGTCCTCAACCTGTCTTCCGGGCACCTGCAATACTGCAATGCCGGACACGACCGGCCTTTCCTGCTTCGCGGGAAGACGGAGAAACTACAGGCCCGTCCCCATCTTCCCCTCGGGGTGTTCCCGGATACGCCGTATGGCGTCCAGGAAGTGGAACTGTCCGGACCCGCCACGCTTTTCCTCTATACGGACGGGGTGACGGAGGCCATGAACCCCCGGCGGGAATTGTTTACGGACGGGCGTCTGGCTGCGGTCCTCGAGGGACTCGGGGACGGCCTGGCAGCCCGGGAGATGGCGGAAACCGTGTCGGACGCCGTCAGAAATTTTGTCGGCGATGCCGACCCGAGCGATGACCTGACCCTCCTGGTCATCCGGTATATTCCCCAGGAAGGGGCGGAAATCTTGCGCGATTCGATTGACTTGGACAACGATGTGCGCCAGGTCTCCGCGCTGAACCATTTCATCCGTTCCGTGGCTTCCCGGATGGGAATGGCGGAAAAACCGGCGCGGAACTTGCAGCTGGCCGTCGAGGAAATTGTCGTCAACGTCATGCACTATGCTAATCCCCCCGGCGAGACGGGCCGGGTCCATGTCGAAGCGACATCGGATGGCAGGATGGTCCGGATCACGGTATCCGACGAAGGGGTGGCTTTCGATCCGACCGCCGTGGCGGAAGTGGACATCACCCGGTCCGCCGAGGACCGGCCGGTCGGAGGACTGGGCGTGCACCTGGCCCGCCATCTCGCGGATTCCATCCACTATGAACGCGTCGGAGAGCAGAATGTCCTGACACTCACGAAAATGATCCATAAAAACGATAGGATATGAAAATTACGGTACAAGAAACGGACAGACAGATCCTTGCCAAGCTTGTCGGCGAATTCGATACCGCCGCGGCCCAGGAGATGGAGAAGGCCATGCAGCCTCTTTATGCATGCGAAGGCCGGGACATCGTCATGGATTGTTCCCAGCTGGAGTACATTGCATCCAGCGGCCTGCGGGTGCTCCTCGGCATTCTCAAGAACGCGAAATCGTGCGGAAGCAAGGTCGTCCTGAAAGACGTCAACGATGTCATCCGCGACGTCCTGGAACTGACGGGATTCGTCAGCCTTTTCGAATTCGCATAATACCGGCTTGCCCTGCGGATGCGGGGCGCTGAAAGGTGATTGATCTGACATGGCATTGAAAGTTGGTAAAATACTGATCGTGGATGACAACGCCGGCATTCGCCAGGCGCTGAAGATCCTGCTCCCTATGTATTTTGAGGCGGTGGAGGCCATCCCTTCTCCCGCAACGCTGGTCGTGACGCTGGAGCGTTTCCGGCCGGATGTGGTTCTGCTGGACATGAATTTCAACACCAGCATCAATACCGGGAATGAGGGCTTGTACTGGGCGGGAGAGATCAAGAAAATGGCTCCGGAGGTGGAGGTCGTGCTGTTCACGGCGTATGCCGACATCCAGCTGGCGGTGGAAGGAATGAAGCGCGGAGCGTTTGATTTCATCGTGAAGCCCTGGGACAATGAGAAACTGGCAGCGACGCTGACGGCGGCGCGGGACAAGGCACGGAAGGCTTTGGGAAGGGATTTTTCGGCCAAAGGCCCCGGAACGGGCACCGGCCGTCCGGAGCAAGGCGAAGGAGCCATGTTCTGGGGTTCGTCCGGGTCCATGGCCGCCATCCGGAAAACCGTCGACAAAATTGCCCCCACGGACGCGACGGTGCTCATCACCGGCGAGAACGGTACCGGCAAGGATGTGCTGGCGCGGGAAATCCATGCGCGCAGCCTCCGCAGTGGCAAACCGATGGTGGCGGTCGACGCCGGCGCCATTACCGAGACGCTCTTTGAAAGCGAACTCTTCGGCCACGTGAAAGGGGCTTTCACGGATGCGCATACGGACCATGTGGGCAAATTCGAGCAGGCCGACGGCGGGACGCTGTTCCTGGATGAAATCGGCAATATTCCGTTGCATCTGCAGGCGAAACTGTTGCGTGCGATTCAGAGCCGGAGTGTCGTGCGGGTCGGCGGTTCCCAGGCTATTCCAGTGGACATCCGCCTGATCTGCGCCACGAACATGGACCTGGAACAACTGGTGCGGGAAGGCCGTTTCCGGGAGGACCTCTATTACAGGATCAATACCGTGCATATCGCCCTTCCGCCCCTGCGGGAGCGCCGGGAGGATATCGTTCCGCTGGCGGAACGCTTCGTCACGCAGTTCGCCGCAAAATACCACCGGCCACTTTCCGGGCTGGATGACTCGGCCCGGCTGGCGCTGGAGGGCGGCCGCTGGAGCGGCAATATCCGGGAACTCCAGAATGTGATCGAGAAAGCCGTTATCCTGAGCGAAGCGAAGCATCTGTCGGCAAGGGACATCCAGACAGAACCTTCCGGCTCCGCCCTCCGGGGGACGGGGAACGCCGGGCCGCTCAAATCCGTCAGCGAGGCGGAAGAGGAAAGACTGGTACGTGAAGCCGTGGAGCGCTGCAACGGCAATATCTCTGCAGCGGCGAAAGCCCTGGGAATCAGCCGCCCGACGTTGTACGCCAAAATGAAGAAGTTCGGCCTATGATGTCATTCTGAGCGAAGCGAAGAATCTTTTTAAATGAGAATAGAATTCGTCATACTGCTTGTCATCATCGTCGCGATCATCGCTGCGGCGCTTGCCGTCATCCATACCCGCCGGAAAGACATCAGGAAGGTGGCCTATATGATGGACGCGCTGGAAGACGGGGAACTCAACTTCCGCTTCCAGGAGACGAATAAGTTCAACCGTACGCTGAACCGTATCCGGACCATTTTCGAGAAACAGCGGCAGGCCCACGAACAGGATTCCTGGACCAAACTGATCCGGGTGCTTACGCACGAGATCATGAATACGGTCTCGCCGATCGCGTCCCTTTCGGATGCCTTGGCGAAGTCCATCGACGAAAACGGCCGAAGCGAACTGGACGTGCGGGCGGGCCTGGATACCATCAGCGATTCTTCCAAGAACCTGATCAAATTCGTGGAGACCTACCGGGAACTGTCCGGTGTGGCCAAACCGATGCGGAAGGCCATCGACCTGCGGGAACTGATGGACGGCGTCATTGCGCTGAACAGCGAATTCACCGCTTGCCTCGGTGCCGTC
Organism: uncultured Bacteroidia bacterium; assembly: GCA_902803715.1. Lineage (GTDB taxonomy): Bacteria > Bacteroidota > Bacteroidia > Bacteroidales > UBA932 > Cryptobacteroides. Next base: position 3,260 of record CADCRA010000015.1, on the reverse strand, counting down.
TGCCAATATCGGTCGGAAGAGCCGGATTTGATGATTTACGCCGACGAGGGACAGATTTCCCAGATTCTCATCAACCTCATCAAGAATGCCCTGCAGGCGGGTGCCAGGCACATCAATATGACCGCCAGGATGGGCAAGGACGACGAGGTGATCATCCGGGTGGCCAACGACGGCGATCCCATACCCGTATCGGCGCAGGAGCAGATATTCATTCCTTTCTATACCACCAAGCGGGAGGGTTCCGGCATTGGCCTTTCCCTGGCCCGCCAGATCATGCGGCAGCATAACGGCAGCATCGACCTTATCAAGAGCGACGTTACGGAGACCGTATTCCAGCTGGTTTTCCGATAGGCTCAACTGTAAAGTGTAAAACCCGAAAGTGTAAAGGGAGTGTAAAGATTTTACAAACTTTACACTCCTTTCTTTTTGCTTTCATTCTGAAAATCAGCACATTAAATGGTTTGGCACAGGAGGTGTTTGTGTTTGGGTACGAAAGAAAAAAAGTTTTACACGATGATACGGAAATTACTCATAAGCGTTTTTTGTGTGACCGCAGCCTTCGCCATCGTGGCGAAGGCTCAGGGGCCGGAGGAAACGTCGGTCCCCGAGGCGAAGGTGATGTCCCTGCATGATTGCATGGCCTATGCCATCTCCCATTCTACCAAGGTACGCATCCAGCAGGCGGCCACCGGCGATGCACAGCTTGACCGGCGGGACGCGGCGCTGAAGATGTTCACTCCGCAGATCAACGCGCAGACGTACGCCTACTACAATTTCGGCCGAAGCATCGACCCGCAGACGAACACCTATTTCAACACCACGTCGTTCCACAATAATTACGGGGTGAGTGCGGGGTATGACCTCTTCGACGGATTCCAGGCTGTGAACAATTTCAAAATTTCGAAAACCGGGATGCAGATCGCCGATTCCCAGGAAAAGCAGGCGGAGGCCGACATCTGCCTGGCGGTCATGGAGGCTTATTACAACGTGGTCTATTACAAGCGCCTCTGCGATGTGTATGAGGAGCAGGTGGCAACGGCCGGGCAGGCGCTCGTCAAGGCCCGCCGTCAGGAAGAACTGGGCCAGAAAGGCCACGCCGACGTGGTGCAGATGGAGGCGGATCTGGCTGACAGGCAGTACGACCTGATCAATACGCAGAACCAGTATGCGCAGCAGCGGATGACGCTGGCGGACTTGATGTTCTGGCCGGTGGATGAAGAACTGATGATCGATACGGATTACAGATCCTTCGCCGGTGCTCAGGATGACAGAATGGGCTTTCCGGATGACGGTGGTGTCATGCAGAGCGACAGCGAAGAATCTGTCGTGAACTTCGCCCTGGAGCATAATCCGGACGTCCGGATCGCCGAGTGGCAGCAATTGAATGCCAAGCGGCAGTTGAATACGGCCCGGTGGCAACTGCTGCCGACCATCGGCCTTTATGCAGGCTGGAGCACCAGTTACTATACCTATCAGGGTTCGGAGACGAACCCCTTCCGCGACCAGTTCCGGAACAACGGCGGCGAGTATGTGGAGGTCTCCGTGTCCATCCCGATCTGGAACCGCCTGAACCGGCATTCCACGATCTCCCGCCGGAAACATGCCTATGAAAAGGCGACGGCGGAATACGACCAGAAACGCCGCGATGTGGAAAGCGAGGTCCGCCGGGCGATCCAGGACCGCGACGGCAGCGCCGCCGCCTGGCAGCAGGCGCAGCGGAAGGCGGAGGTGCAGGCCGAGGCCTATGGACTGAACCTCAAAAAGTTGGAACAAGGACTCATTTCCCCGCTGGAGTTCCAGACCGCCAATAACAACTACCTCAAGGCCCAGGCCGACGAAATGAACAGCCTGTTCCAATTCCTTATCAAGCAGGCGGTGGTGCGGTATTACAACGGTGTTGAATATGTCAATCAGTAAGTAACCATGGATAAGATTATCGAAAAGAAAACCGGCCTTCGCGCGGCGTTTACCAAGAAAGCCCTTCCTTATTGGCTGGGAGCCCTGCTGCTGGTATTTATCGTTTATCTGATTGCCCGTCCGAACAACAAGATGCTGCGGGTGGACAAGGATACCGTCACCGTATCGAGTGCCGTCAAAGGCGAGTTCAACGATTATATCCGCATCAGCGGCCGGGTGCAGCCGATGACGACGATCCAGCTGAGCCCGCAGGAGGGCGGTATCGTGGAGAAGATTCTCATCGAGGAGGGTTCCCCGGTGAAGGCGGGAGATGCCATCCTGATCCTGAACAACGACAACCTGGACCTTTCCATCCTGAACTCCGAGGCGGAACTGGCCGAGAAGGAGAACATCCTGCGCAACACGCAGATCCAGATGGAGCAGCAGAAACTGGACGTCCGCCAGAACGTGCTGGAGTACGGCACGCAGGTGGAGCGGCTGCGCCGTGCCTACGAGCAGCAGAAAGCCCTTTATGAGGACAAGCTCATCGCCAGGGAAGAGTACCTGACGGCCGAAGAAGACTACAAGCTGGCCCGGCAGAAGTATGAACTCATGGCCGAGCGTTCCCGGCAGGACAGCCTGTACCGCAGCACCCAGATCGACCGCATGGAAGAGAGCCTGGACAATATGCAACTGAACATGCAGATGATCCGCAGGCGCAAATCCAACCTCATCGTCAAGGCTCCCATCGACGGAGAACTGGGCCTGCTGGACGTGGTCCTGGGCCAGAGCATCGCCAGCGGAACCAAAATCGGCCAGATCAATTCCGTGGGCACCTACAAGGTGGAGGCGCAGATTGATGAACACTATATCGACCGCGTCGTGGACGGTCTCGAGGCCACATTCGAGCGTCAGGGAGACACCTATTCGACCATCATCCGCAAGGTGTATCCGGAGGTGCGCGACGGCAAGTTCAAGGCGGATTTCAAGTTCGACGGCGAGCAGCCCGACAACATCCGCGCCGGCCAGACCTACTACCTGAACCTCCAGCTGGGCCAGCCCGAAGAGGCCGTCATCATTCCCCGCGGCACCTTCTACCAGAAAACCGGCGGCAAATGGATCTACGTCGTTAACAAAGACGGTACCAAGGCCGTCAAGAGAGAGATCCGTATCGGCCGCCAGAACCCCCAGTACTACGAAGTCCTGGAGGGCCTGGAGCCCGGTGAGAAGGTCATTACTTCCGGGTATGACAATTACGGTGACAGCGACGTGTTGGTATTCTAATCTGTCATATGGCCCAGCTCCCAGCCCATACGTTTGGCCAGTTCCTTGGCGAAGGCGATATCCTTCTGGGGAAGGGTGAG
>CADCRA010000014.1 GCA_902803715.1 uncultured Bacteroidia bacterium | reverse complement strand
TTTGCAAGTGCAGTGGCGCTGAGAGCGAGTTGCTCTCGCATTTTCGGGCGTTTTTGCGAGTGCAATTAGTCAATGGGGGCATATGGAGGACGCCGCCGGAGGATACGGGGTCCGGCTGCTGCTGTCAGCGGCAACGCCGCCGCTCGGAAACGAGGAGCGGCGGCTCCGTGAGTGGGAGGGATAGCCCCGAAGGGGCGTACCGCTCCGGCGGGCTGCGGCGACCTCGACCCACAGGGGGTCTCCTCGCCCGCCGGGCGGTGCCGGTTCCCGGCAGGGGGGCGCAGAAGCGCGTGGCACTTATGTGGTTTATTATCAACACATTGAGATATGTCGTCACTTCCCTAATGGAGGATACAAGTTTACGTAATTAGTTCACTATCAAGGAGATCGACACCACGCCCCTTTGTCCGGATAATAGTTTACTGCTATGGCGGGCTATTGCCGGAGGCGGGAACGGCGGATTTCTGCCGCTGAGGGGGCCGGCGGGCTGGTGTGGGAGAGGGTGTGTCGCCGGGCGGGTTAGCGTTTGAGGCGGACGAAGATGCTGAGCGGCAGGACTTTGCCGCTCTTGTCTTTCAGGGCCAGTTCGCCGCTTTCCATCTCGAAGCCGCTTTCGCCGGTAAGGCCGAAGGCCTGGCGGACGAGGGTTTCGCCGAGCATGGCGGAGTAGCCGTTGGAGTAGAGGTTGAGGACCATGAAACTGTCTTTCGGGGCCAGGATCTGCGAGACGGTCCGGAGCATGCCGAAGAGCAGTTCGTCCAGTTTCCATTTTTCCCCGTCGGGACCATGGCCATAGGCCGGCGGATCGAGGATGATGCCCTGGTAGGTATTGCCCCGTTTCGCTTCGCGGCGCGCGAACTTTAGGGCGTCTTCAACGACCCAGCGGATCCCGTCGAGCCGGCTGGCTTCCATGTTGCCCCGTGCCCAGGTGACGACCTGGCGGACCGAATCCAGGTGGGTGACGTCGGCTCCGGCGGCCTTGGCGGCCAGGGAAGCGGCGCCCGTGTAGGCGAACAGGTTGAGGACTTTCGGTGCGGGCCGGCCTTCTGCGCGGGCCGCCTCCGCCAGGGCTTTCGTATTCCGGTAGATGTACTCCCAGTTCGGAGCCTGCTCCGGAAAGACGCCGACGTGCTTGAAAGAGGTCAGGCCGAGCCGCAGGCTGAAATCCAGACCCGGCTGGAGTCCCTTGTAGCGGATGTACCACTGGTCTTCCATCTTCCGGGCGCGCGACCAGGTACCGCTGTCCTCCTTGCCGGCCTTCCCGAAACCGGCACCCGGGGTGAAGCGGGTGTGGATCAGGCGGTTCCACTGCTCGTCGGGCAGGGTCTTGTCCCACAGGGCCTTCGGTTCCGGCCGTGCCATGACATAGCTGCCGAAACGCTCCAGTTTCTCAAAATTGCCGCTGTCCAGGATCTCATAATCCTTCCACGCGCTGTCCGGGTATTCGATTTTCATGCTTGTAACCTAAATCCGCGGCAAAGATACCGATTCCGCGGGATTTCTCCGAGGATAAAACGATAAAATCATGGAAGATAGCGGATTTTGCTTGAAAATCATTAAATTTGCGGATGCCCTTCGGGGCGTGGATTGTATCAAAACACAAACATCACATATTATGCAACAGCACATTGATTCTTACGATTTCACCGGCAAACGCGCCATCGTACGCGTTGACTTCAACGTTCCGCTGAACGAGAACTTCGAGATCACCGACGACACCCGCATCCGCAGGGCTATGCCGACCCTCAAGAAGGTTCTTGAGAAAGGGGGTTCCGTCATCATCATGTCCCACCTCGGCCGTCCGAAGAAGGTCGATCCGAAATTCTCCCTCAAGCACATCGTCGCCCGCGTTTCCGAATGCCTCGGCGTTCCGGTCCAGTTCGCTGACGACTGCATGAAGGCCGACGCACAGGCCGCTGCCCTGAAACCGGGTGAGGCTCTCCTGCTCGAAAACCTCCGCTACTATGCGGAAGAGGAAGGCAAACCGCGCGGTCTCGCCGAGGATGCCTCCGACGAGGAGAAGAAGGCCGCCAAGGCTGCCGTCAAGGCTTCCCAGAAGGAATTCGTCAAGAAACTCGCTTCCTACGCAGACTGCTATATCAACGACGCGTTCGGCACCGCCCACCGCGCCCACGGCTCCACCGCCCTCATCGCCGAGTACTTCCCGAATGACAAGATGTTCGGCTACCTGATGGAAGGCGAAATCAAGGCCATCGACAACGTCCTCAAGAACGCCCAGCGCCCGCTGACCGCCATCATCGGCGGCTCCAAGGTCTCCAGCAAACTGGCTGTCCTGAAGAACCTCGTCGGCAAGGTCGACAACCTGATCATCGGCGGCGGCATGGGTTATACCTTCATCAAGGCCAAGGGCGGCAAGATCGGCATGAGCCTCCACGAGGACGACCTGATTCCGGATGCACTCGAGATCCTCAAGACCGCTGAGGAGAAGGGCGTCAATGTCAGCCTCTCCGTCCAGACCGTCGCCGGCCAGTCGTTCGACAACGACACGCCGCGCCGGATCTTCAACACCAACGACATCGCAGACGACTGGGAGGGCATGGACGCCGCTCCGGCCACCCTCGAGAACTGGAAGAAGATCATCCTGGCCTCCAAGACCATCCTCTGGAACGGTCCGGTCGGCGTCTTCGAACTCCCGAACTTCGCCAAGGGTACCCTCCAGATCGCCGAAGACCTCGCCGAGGCTACCGCCAACGGCGCTTACACCCTCGTCGGCGGCGGTGATTCCGTCGCAGCTGTGACCCAGATGGGTTACGCTGACAAGGTGAGCTACGTCTCCACCGGCGGTGGCGCCATGCTCGAAGCCATCGAAGGCAAGGTCCTTCCGGGTATCGCAGCCATTCAGGACTAAAATATTATTGCTATATTTGCAGCCGGGCCCGCCAAACGGACCCGGCTGTTTCGTTATGTTTGAAATGTTATTCGTGCATTGGCACGTCGATCCCGTGATCTTCCACCTCGGCGGAATGGAGCTGCGCTGGTACAGCCTGCTCTTCGTCAGCGGATTCATCCTGGGATGGTATATTTTCCGCTATTTCTTCCGCCGCGAACAAATTGACGAGAACCTGCTCGATTCGCTGCTGTTCACCCTGCTGATCGCGACCATCGTGGGCGCACGCCTGGGACACTGCCTGTTTTACCAGCCGGATTACTACCTCGGCAGCTGGGAGGGATTCCTGGAGCTTTTCATGCCGTGGAAAGGCGGTCTCGCCAGCCACGGCGGTACCATCGCGCTGCTGATCGCCATGGCCTGGTACGCCCGGAAATACGGGCGCAAGAACGACTTCGACTTTGTCTGGCTGATCGACCACCTGTGCATCGCGGTCGCTTTCGCCGGTGCTTTCATCCGACTTGGAAACCTCTTTAATTCAGAGATTTACGGCGATGTGACCAACCTCCCCTGGGGTTTCATCTTCGACCTGCGCGGCGAGACGGAGCCGAAGCATCCGACCCAATTGTACGAGGCCGGCTGCTACCTGCTGCTGGGACTTTTCCTGATGGGACTCTACCGGATGAAACTGGACAAGGTCTATCGCGGCACGTTCATCGGCCTGTTCTTCATCGGCTGCTTCGGCGCCCGGTTCCTCATCGAGTTCATCAAGGAGCCGCAGGTCGGGTTCGAGGAGGGAATGGCCCTGAACATGGGACAGCTTCTCAGCATCCCCTTCATCCTGCTCGGCATCGGCTTCCTGGTCTACGCCTGGAAGAAGAAACTGCCGGCACGGGCCGTCCACCCGCAGAAACCGGCGCGGACCGAGACGCATTACGCCCACGCCAAATGATCAAGGCGGCTTTTTTCGACATCGACGGAACCCTCGTCGGTTTCCATGAATCCGAAATCCGCGACGAAGTCGTGGAAGCCCTGGATGCCCTTCGCCGGAAGGGCATCCGGCTCTATATATCCAGCGGCCGTCCGAAGGCGCTGATCCGCAACCTGAAGGATTATCCCTTCGACGGGTACATCACCATGAACGGAAGCCTCGTCCTCCTGGGCGACCGGATCATCCACAGCGCCCCGATCCCGCATGAGGAGGCAGTCCGGGTCGCGGAAATCTCCGAAGAACACGGATTCGCGGCCGTCGCATTCATGGCGGACGGCATGGGCATCAACCTGCAGAACGACATCACCGACACGATCAATCACCTCATCCATGTCCCGGCCTTCCCGGTCATCCCGCTGGTGGAGACGGTCCGGCAGTCGGAGGTCTACCAGTATACGGTCTACATCTCGCAGGAAGAGATGGAGCGGTATTACCAGCCCTATCTCAAGAACGTTGCCTGGCCCCGCTGGCATCCGGCGTTCCTGGATGTCACGCCCGCCGCTTCTTCCAAGGCCGCGGCCATCGAAAAACTGCTGGAGGCCGAGGGGTTGCGCCGTGATGAGATCATCGCGTTCGGCGACGGCGGCAATGACATCAGCATGCTGGAATATGCCGGGATCGGCGTGGCGATGGGCAATGCCACGGCAGATGTCAAGGCATCAGCCGATTACGTGACGGCCGACGTCGACGACGACGGTATCCGCAAAGCGCTCCGCCATTTCGGTCTGCTTTAAACGTTTTTGTTTCAAAAAGAACGGAATTTACCTAAAATAACGGCCTTTGCGACCGTTTTCGGTACGTATTTTGCGGCATTGTCGCGCGCATTAAAATGCGGATTACCTCAACAATAAACCAAAGAAGATCGATATAGTTTTATGAAGCAAATGTTGCGCGCCTTTCTGGTTTTCGGCGCGGTTCTCATGTCCCTCAGCGCGGGAGCGCAGTACCGGACAGACCTTGAGCCTGAAGCGGCTTCCCCGCAGGGCGACACCGTCATTCTGACGCTCGACCAGGCTCTCCAGATCGCCTTGAGCGAAAATATTTCCGTAAAGGTCGCGGACCAGGAAATCCGCCGCCAGGAATATGCCAAAAGAGGCACCTACGCCTCGCTCTTCCCGCAGGTCAGCGGCTCCGGTTCCTATCAGCGGACCATCAAGAAACAAGTCATGTACATGGGCGGCGGCTCGTCGGATGACGAAGAATCCGGCGGTGGCGGCATGGCCGGCATGATGGCCAGCGCCTTCGCCCCGATCATGCACTATCTCAACCAGCTCGTGGCCCTGCATCCCGGCCAGATTACGCCGTATGTTCCCGCTCCTGTGGAAGACTCGGGCGACAGCGACGGCGGCTTCGAGGTCGGCCGTATGAACACGTATTCCATGGGTATCAGTGTCGGCATGCCGCTGGTCAACGCCCAGCTTTGGGAAAGCCTCCGCCTCTCCGGCGACCAGGTCGAACTGGCGGTCGAGCAGGCCCGTTCCTCCCGGCTGGACATGGTGACCCAGGTCAAGCAGGCTTTCTACGCCGTCCTTTTCGCGAAGGAGGGTTTCAACGTATACAAGAGCGTCTATGAGAATGCGAAGGCCAATTTCGAACAGACCGAGCGCCGTTACAAGGCCCAGAAAGCTTCCGAACTGGAACTCTCCCGGGCAGCCTCGACGATGGCCAACGCCATTCCGAACGTCTACAATGCGGAAAGCAGCGTGATGCTGGCCCTCTGGCAGCTCAAGGCGGTCATGGGCGTCGACCTGGAGATGCCGGTCGATGTGGCCGGCGCGCTCGGCGACTATGCCCAGACCATGTTCCGGGACATCCACGAGAATGAGAATGCCGGGCTGGAGAACAATACGACGATGCGTCAGCTCGCCATCCAGGCCGAAATGCTGGCCAAGACGGTCCGGATGCAGAAGTTCGCCTCCCTCCCGACCCTCTCTGCAAGTTTCGCGTACAACTTCATGTCCATGAACGACGACTTCAAGTTCAGCCAGTACCGCTGGACCCCGTATTCCTTTGCGGGCATCAGCCTGAGCATCCCGATCTTCGCGGGCGGCCAGCGCACCAGCCAGGTCCGCCAGGCCCAGGTCCAGAAGACGGAACTCGAACTCCAGCGCATCCAGACGGAACGCCAGCTCAAGATTGCCATCCGCCAGTATCTCAACTCGATGGAGACGGCGATGAAGAGTTATGACGCCGCTGCCGAAGCGGAAGGCCTGGCCCAGAAGGCCTACGACGTCTCCGCCCGTTCCTTCGAGGTCGGCAAGAGCACGCTGACCGACCTGAACGACGCCCAGCTCGTCCTGACCCAGTCCAAACTCGCCCGCAGCCAGGCGGTGTACAATTTCGTGGTGGCGAAGTCCAACCTCGAGCAGGTCATCGGCGCCGATTTCACCGATCCGGACGGTACGTACAACCCCCAGACAATCCGATAATAAGAAAAGACAAGATATGAAGAAGATTATCAAGACCCTGTTTTATGCCGGCCTGCTTGCAGCGGTTGCAAGCTGCGGCGGCAAGAAGAATGAGTCCGCGGCCCCTTCCATGATGATGAATCCGGAAGATGTGATCCGTACGGTCGAAGTCGCTCCGGCCACCCGCCGCGAAGTTCCGCAGGAGAATTCCTATGCCAGTTCCGTCGAGGCCTATGCTACCAACAATATCATGCCCCAGCAGGCCGGCCGCATCCGCAAGATCAACGTGGAGGTGGGCGACTACGTCGTCAAGGGCCAGATCCTGGCCGAGATGGACCGCATGCAACTGGAGCAGCTGGAACTCCAGATCCAGAACGACGATATCGAATATGCCCGCCTGAAGAGCCTGTATGAGGAAGGCGGCGTCTCCCAGTCCGACTTCGAAGCAGCCGAACTCGGGTACAAGCTTCGCAAGAGCAGTTACGACAACATGGTGGAGAACACGATCCTCCGCAGCCCGCTGACCGGTTTTGTCACCGCGCGCAACTTCGACAAGGAAGACATGTATTCCATGTCCGCGCCGATCTTCACGGTCCAGCAGGTGACCCCGGTGAAACTGCTCGTCGGCATCTCCGAAACCGATTATACGCGTGTCAAGAAGAACGACGTGGTCTCCCTGACGGTCGACGCTCTGCCCGGCCGCACCTTCTCCGGCCGCATCAACCGCTTGTATCCGACCCTCAACCCGGCCACCCATACGTTCCAGGCCGAGGTCGTCGTGCCGAACAATGACCGTGCGCTCCGCCCGGGCATGTATGCCCGCGTGACCGTGACCTACGGCGTCAACAACAGCATCGTCGTTTCCGACCAGGCCATCGTCAAGCAGGAAGGTACCGGTCAGCGCTATGTCTATCTGCTGAATGCGGATGACACTGTGCACTATGTCCCGGTTGAGCTGGGTCGTCACATCGGTACCGAATACGAGATCCTCAGCGGCATCGAAGAAGGCCAGTTGGTCGTCATGAAGGGCCAGTCCGGTCTCAAGGACGGTCTCAAGGTGGAGGTCCTTAACAGGTAATCGCGTATGAGTATCTATCGTTCAGCCGTCAACAAGCCGGTCACGACCTTCCTGATCTTCCTGGCGTTCGCCATCCTGGGCGTCTTCTCGCTCGTCAAGCTGCCGATCGACTTCTTCCCGGACATCGAATCCAATGTCCTGATGGTCATGGCATCTTATCCGGGCGCGAGTGCCGAGGATGTGGAGAACAACCTGACGAAGTCCCTGGAAAACGCCCTCAACGGCGTCAGTGACCTCAAGGACCTGACCTCCCAGTCCCGGGAGAACGTCTCGGTCCTGACCCTCGAATTTAAATATGGCATCGACATCGAAGCGGCAACCAACGACGTCCGCGACAAACTCGACATGGTGACATCCACCCTGCCGGACGGTGCGTCCGCGCCGATGATCTTCAAGTTCAGCGCCGATGACATGCCGATCCTCATCCTGGCCGCGACTGCGGACCAGAGCGTTTCCGCCCTCGACAAGATCCTGGACGACAAGGTGGCCACGCCGCTGGCCCGTGTCTCCGGTGTCGGTACGGTTTCCGTCGCGGGTGCCCCGCAGCGTGAGATCCAGGTCTACTGCGACCCGACAAAACTCCAGGCGTACGGGCTGACCATCAGCACGCTGGCCGGTGTGATCTCCGCCGAGAACCGCAACATCCCGAGCGGCAGCATCGACATCGGTTCGGAGACCTATTCCCTCCGTATCAAGAAGGAATTCAAGGATCCGTCCGAACTCCTCGACCTGGTCGTCGGCTATTCCCCGACCGGCGGTGCCGTCTACCTGCGTGACGTCGCCCGCATCCAGGACGGTCTCGAAGAGAAGTCCCAGGAAGCCTTCACCAATGGCGTCCGCGGTGCCCAGATCGTCATCCAGAAGCAGTCCGGCTACAACACCGTCCAGGTCATTGAAGATGTCAAGACCGCCATGGTCGACATTCAGCAGAACCTGCCGTCCGACATTCAGTTCACGACGGTCATGGACTCCTCGACGAACATCGTCAACACCATCAACTCCCTGAAGGAGACGATCCTGATCACCTTCCTGCTCGTCATGCTGGTGGTCTATGTCTTCCTCGGCCGCTGGAAGGCGACCCTCATCGTCGTCCTTTCGATCCCGATCGCCTTGCTGGCCTCCCTGATGTACCTCTTCGCGACGGGCAACTCCCTGAACATCATCTCCATGTCCGCGCTGTCGATCGCAATCGGCATGGTCGTGGACGATGCCATCGTCGTCCTGGAGAATGTCACGACGCACCTCGAGCGCGGTGAGAAACCGAAGGAGGCCGCCGTCCACGGCACCGCCGAAGTCGGTATCTCCGTCATCGCCTCGACCCTGACGATGCTCTGTGTGTTCCTCCCGCTGACCATGATGTCCGGCATGGCCGGTATCATGTTCAAGCAGCTCGGTTTCATCGTCAGCATCATTATGATCGTCTCCACGACTGCGGCGCTGACCCTCGTCCCGATGATGTGCTCCGTCCTCCTGACGAACGAGAACAAGAGCGGCAAGCTGTTCCATCTGATCTTCGATCCGATCAACCGGTTCCTCGACGCCGTCTCCCGCGGCTATTCCCGCCTGATCTCCTGGTGCATGCGCCACAAGCGCATCGTCCTGCTGGGCGCCGTAGGCATCTTCGTCCTGGTGCTGCTGGTCTACTTGCCGGTCATGAAGACCGAATTCATCCCGCAGAGCGACCAGGGCCGTCTCCAGGTCAGCATCGAGCTCCCGATCGGAACGGCACAGGAAGTGACCGGCGACGTCGCGGCCCGTATCTACGAACGCGTCAAGCAGGATGTCCCGGAGATCAAGGTGCTTAGCTATACCTTCGGCCAGGCCGACTCCGACAACGCTTTCGCCAGCATGCGGAGCAACGGCGCCTACCTGATCTCGATGAACATCAACCTCGGCAGCAAGACCGAGCGCGACCGTTCCACGGCCGAGATTGCCGATATCATCCGTGCTGATCTTCGCGAGTTCCCGGAACTCAACAAGTACAATGTCTCCGAAGGCATGGGTGCCATGGGCGGTGCGTCCAGCGTCGCGCTGGAAATCTACGGTTACGACTTCGAAACCAGCGAAGCCCTCGCCCGGGAGGTCCAGAAGAAGATGTCCGACGACCCGAACTTCACCCAGGTCAGCCTCAGCCGCGACCAGTATACGCCGGAATACCAGGTCGATTTCGACCGCCAGAAACTCGCCCTCGCCGGCCTGAGTTCCACGACCGCCGCCGCGGCGTTCAGCGCGGCCATCAGCGGTACTGTCGGCTCCTTCTACCGGGAGAACGGTGAGGAATACAACATCCGCGTCCGGTACGCTCCGGAGTTCCGCCGCAGCATCGAGGACATGGAGAATATCGTGATCTACAATGCGATGGGCAACGGCGTCCGGATCAAGGACCTCGGTACGGTCGTGGAAGACCGTGTCCCACCGACCATCCAGCGCAAGAACCGTGAGCGTCTCATCACCGTAACCGGTATCGTCGCCCGTGGCCACGCCCTGAGCGAGGCGGTCGAGGCGACCCAGAAGATCATGGACGACACGACCATCCCGTCCGACATGAGTTACTACATCGGCGGTGACTTCGAAGACCAGCAGGAAATGTTCGGAGACATGATCCTCCTGATCGTCCTGATCATCATCCTGGTCTACATGGTCATGGCCTCCCAGTTCGAATCCTTCATGGGTCCGTTCGTCATCATGTCCTCCATCCCGTTCGCCTTCGTCGGCGTCGCGATCGGCGCGATGGTCCACGGCATGGCCATCAGCATCATGGCGATGGTCGGTATCATGATCCTGCTGGGTATTGTTGTGAAGAACGGTATCGTGCTGATCGACTATACGATCCTCTGCCAGGAACGCGGCATGAGCGTGCGGGACGCCTCCGTCACCGCGGCGAAGAGCCGTCTGCGTCCGATCCTCATGACGACCCTCACCACCGTCCTCGGTATGCTTCCGATGGCTCTCGGCCGCGGAGAAGGTGCCGAAATGTGGAACGGTCTCGGCGTCGTTGTGGCCTGGGGTCTGTCCGTTTCCACGCTCATCACCCTGGTGATCATCCCGACCCTGTACTGCGGATTTACCGAGCATCGTGCCCGCCGGCTGGCCCGCAAGGCCGCCCGCAAGGCTGCGCAGGCGTAACCGCTGTCATTCTGAACGAAGTGAAGAATCTAGAAGCGAAGAATCTGAAAGAACATGAAAGGAATATTCATCGCATACAACCAGGCCTATAACGAGGAGATCGTCGAACTCCTCGAAGGCCTCGGCCAGCGCGGCTACACCGTCTGGACGGAAATCGGCGGCCGCGGCACCTACGAAGGCGAACCGCACCTGGGCAACCACGCCTGGCCGACCCAGAACCATGCCCTCTTTGCCGCCGTGCCGGACGACAAGGTATCCGATATCATGGATGCGCTCCGCAAGACGGACGCGAACAATGAGAAACTGGGACTGCGGGCCTATGTCTGGCCCCTTGAGCAAGCCCTTTGAACCCGAACCGGGCGGCCTTTCCGAAGCGCCGCCCGGTTTTTTCATGCCCTTGTGTCAGGGCGTCATACATCGATTATTTTTGCATTCCTGCCATATTTTCCTAAATTTGTGGATGGAATGCATTTTGCGTTCCGACAGTTCCATACAGAAACTTTAATTGACTGAATTATGGCAAAAGTAGCAACGAACGAAAATTTCAAGGATATCATCGCCGGCGGGAAGCCGGTCATGGTGGATTTCTGGGCTGTCTGGTGCGGACCGTGCCGGATGCTTTCTCCGACCGTGGATGAACTCGCGGAGGCCTATGCCGACAAGATCGACGTCGTCAAGTGCAATGTCGACGACTGCCAGGACATCGCCATGGAATATGGCATCCGCAGCATCCCGACCCTGCTCTTCTTCAAGGACGGACAGGTTGTCGAGCGCACCGTGGGCGTCCTGCCCCGTCAGGAAATCGTGGACATCATCGAAAAACTGTAAGACGTCATGAAAAAGCAGATCCTCGCCGTTGTCGTCCTGTTGATGACAGCCGCACTGGGGTTGCAGGCCCAGTCCCGTATCGGCATCCTTGCCGGTATCACTTCTTCCGATTCCAACGTCAAGGAGTTCAAGACTTCCTCCGTTTCCTTGTACCACGCCGGCGTGGCTGCGAATTTCCCGCTCGGGCTGGGCTTCGCGATCCAGCCGCAGGTCGTCTATCAGGTCAAGGGCGTCTCGATGGACCAGATCACCTCTGTCTCCAGCGCCGATGCCATCAACTCCCTGGAGACGAAGGTCGGTTATCTCGAGGTCCCCGTCCAGATCCAGTGGGGTCCGGACCTGGTGGCTTTCCGTCCTTACGTGTTCGGCGAGCCCTTCATCGGATACGGCCTGACGATGCAGGCGGAGTCCGACAAGGATACGGTCAAGAACGACTTCGACAAGTTCAGCATGAACCGCGTCGAGTACGGTCTCGGCCTGGGTGTCGGTCTTGAGGTCTGGAAGATCCAGTTGGCGGCCAAGTATTTCTGGAACTTCGGTTCCCTGGCCGACGGTGACAACAAGGTCAGTACCGACGCTATCGTCGATACGGTCTCTTCCGCCTTCAAGGACAAGAAAAACTTCAACGGCATGGCCGTTTCCCTTGCATTCTTCTTCTAATACAATCAAATATGGATAAACGTGCCGTAGTATTCTGCTCGTCGATCCGGGAGATCGATCCAGCATACCACATCGCAGCCCGGCAGGTGGCTGACGCCCTCTGCAAGGCGGGTTATACAGTTGTCACCGGCGGTTCCTGGCGGGGAACCATGGGCGCCATTTCCGAAGAGGTCGAGCGCTGCGGCGGCTCCCATGTCGGCATTATCCCGATTTTCATGGAACGCTACGCCTATGACCGTCTGACGGAGAAAGTCCTGACGGAAACCATGTCCGAGCGCAAGGAGAAGATGCGTGAGGGCTGCAGCGTCGCTATCGCCCTGCCCGGCGGCATCGGGACGCTCGACGAGTTGGTCGAGACCCATGTCCTTGCCAAACTCGGCCAGTTCGATGGAAAGATCCTCGTGCTGAACCTCAAGGGCTTCTACGATCCGCTCAAGACCATGTACCAGCATTATGTCGATGCCGGCATGCTTTCCAAGAAGGATGCGGATCTTGTCCAGTTCGTCGATTCGGTAGAAGAACTCGCTGCCAACCTGGTATGATGGACAGAACCGAGATCATGGCTTACCTGCGGGAGGACATGGACCGGGTCAACGACTTGATTCTCCGCTCGCTGGACAGTGACATCGATCTGCTGAACCATACCAACCGCGCCTTACTTTCCCGCCGGGGCAAACAGCTCCGGCCGATGCTTGCCCTGCTGGCGGCCCGCGCCTGCAGCGGCGGCATTGTGACGGAAGATACCATCCGTTTCGCGGCTGCATCCGAACTCCTGCACAACGCCACGCTCCTGCATGATGACGTGGCGGACGGGAGCACGCAGCGCCGCGGGGCCCCGACGGTAATGTCGTTGCTGGGCTCCCGCGCTTCTGTCCTGCTGGGCGATTTCTGGCTGGTCCGTGCGGTCGGCCGCATCCTGGACGCCACCCGGGAGACCGACCGGGTAATCCGGATCTTTTCCAAGACCCTGTCGGACCTGGCGGAAGGGGAAATGCTGCAGTTGCAGAAAGCCTCGGCCGGCGATACGACCCAGGAGGATTATCTCCGGATCATCTACAACAAGACGGCATCGCTCTTCGTAGCGACGGCGCAGTCCGCCGCCGTTTCGGTGCAGGCCACTCCGGAGCAGGAAGAAGCGGTCCATGCCTATGCGGAAGCCCTGGGCATCGCTTTCCAGATCAAGGACGATATCTTTGACTACGAAGAAGACGCCCGTATCGGAAAGCCCGTGGGACAGGACCTGCACGAGCAGAAGATCACCCAGCCCCTGCTGTGCGCCCTGGAAGCAGCGCCGGATCGGGACGAGGAGATCCGTTCGATGGTCGTCTCGATTGCGGACGTGCCTTCCGTCCAGGCGGACATCGTACGGTTCGTCAAGGAGAACGGCGGCCTGGAATCGGCCCGCCGGCATTTGGACAAATATGTTGACCAGGCCGTGGCGGCGCTCCAGGCGCTTCCTTCCGGCCGGGACCGGGACGCCCTGGCGGACCTGGCCCATTTCGTTGCAGACAGGAAATCATGACTTTCGACAGGATCATCGGCAATGAGGACGTCAAGCGGGCCTTCACCGGCATGGTGGAGAGCGGACGCGTGCCCCATGCCCTGCTCCTGCATGAGAACGAAGGCGGCGGCGCCCTGCCGCTGGTCCTGGCTTTCATCGCCCTCCTTTCCGGCCATGACCATTACGAGTGGAACACCCATTTCACGTTTCCGGTCACGTCGAGCACCAAGGTCTCCGGGGCGGTCAAGGACCTGACCTGCGACGATTTCGCGAAATATTGGCGGGAACTGATGGCAAGGAACCCGTATTTCATGGAGAATGAACTCTCCGCGGCGCTCGGCATCGAGAAGAAGGCCGGGGTCATCGCCGTGGCGGAAGGGAAGTCGGTGATGCAGAAACTGTCCCTGTCGGCCCCGACGGGCGGATACCGGTTCATGGTCATCTGGCTGCCCGAGAAGATGAATCTCCAGACGGCGAACATGCTCCTGAAATCCATCGAGGAGCCCTCGGACAAGACGGTCTTCATCCTGATTACCCACAGCCCCGAGGACGTGCTGGTCACGATCGCTTCCCGCTGCCAGCGGATGCGCGTGCTGCCGCTTTCCGCGGACGAAGTCGCCCGGACCCTGGTCCAGGAGTTTGGCGTCGATCCCGGCGAGGCCGCCGAAGCGGCCGCCTATGCCGGCGGCAGCGTGGGCGCGGCGCTCCAGAGCCTGTCTCCGGACAGCGATGCCACGTCGCTGCGGGACCTGTTCGCCGACCTGATCGGCAACCTGGCGGACCGCAACCTGCAGGCGGCCCTCGAGACGGGGGAAGCCATCGTGGCGCTGGATTCGCGGGAGAAACAGAAAGCTTTTTGTATTTTTGCAGGTGAACAGCTGCGAAAAATCTTCATGCTGCAGCAGGGGATGGATGCCATCGCCGGCGTTCCGCCCCAGGAGGAGGCCTTCTACCGTGATGCCGCCGCCCGCTGCAGCAAGTCTTTCTGCCGCAAGGGCGCCGAGATCCTGGGCCGGACGGCCGGACTGCTCGAACGCAACGTGGGACAGAAAATGCTGTTCTGCAACATGGTCACCCGCCTCTGGTCGGTGATCTGACAACTTATACAGATTCTTTGTGCATATGAACGAGAACGAAAACATCAAGTTTGATTGCAGCCGGGGCTGTACCGTGACCCGCAGCCAGAACGATGATCTGGTCTGCACGTACCGGCGCGGCTGCTGCAAGCTTGAAGACTATAACTGGCTCGCCGGTGTCGGGCAGGAGCAGTTCGCCCCGTATTTCGAGGTGCGCTTCAAGAATACCCGGAAAGGCATCTACCGCAACGATTCCGGCCAGAGCATCAAGATGGGTGACATGGTCATCGTCGAGGCGCAGAGCGGACATGATCTCGGCATCGTGACCCTCGAGGGCCCGATCGTCGGCCGGCAGATGCGTTGCAAGGGCATCAATCCCGAGACCTACGAATTCAAGCGGATCTACCGCAAGGCCAAGGCCTATGACATCGAGAAATGGCAGGAAGCCATCGCCCGGGAGCAGGAAACCATGATCCGCGCCCGCCAGATTGCCGTCGAACTCGGTCTCGAAATGAAGATCGGCGACGTCGAATTTCAGGGCGACGGCACGAAGGCGATTTTCTATTACATCGCCGACGGCCGCGTCGACTTCCGCCAGCTGATCAAGGTGTTTGCGGAGGAATTCCGGATCCGCATCGAGATGAAGCAGATCGGTGCGCGCCAGGAAGCCGGCCTGATCGGCGGCCTGGGCGTATGCGGCCGCGAACTGTGCTGCGCCAATTACATCACGAATTTCAAGTCGATCACCACCGGCGCGGCCCGGGCCCAGGACCTTTCCTTGAACCCCCAGAAACTCGCCGGCCAGTGCGGCAAGCTCAAGTGCTGCCTCAATTACGAGGTCGCAACCTACCTGGATGCCCAGTCCCGGATCCCGAAGATCTCGGAACCGTTGGAATTCGAAGACGGCCTGGCCTATCTGGTCAAGACGGACATCCTGCGGGAGGTCATGTATTTCTCCTATGAGAAAGGCTCCCTGGCCAATACCTATGCGCTGGATGCCGCCGAAGTCCGGGAAATCATCAAGATGAACCGCAACGGCGTCCGTCCCGAATCGCTCAAGCTCGAACCGGAACCGGAACTGCCGGAGTTCGTGACGGCGGTCGGCGACGACAGCATCACCCGCTTCGACAACCTGGGTAAGAAACGCAAGAAGAAATCCAAGCCGCAGCGCAAGGACGGCCAGCCGAAGAAGGAGGCCCAGCCGGCGGCGGAGGCGCCGCAGGAGAACCGTCCGAAAGCCGACAACCGTCCGAAGGGCGAGCGGAACGAAGGCCGCCGTCCGGATGACCGCCGGCGTCAGGGCGGCCAGAACCGGCCGCGCCGCCAGGATGGCGGACGGCAGAAAGAAGCGGCGCCCAAGGAATGAGACTCTGGCTGCCGATCCTGCTGGGCCTGGCCCTCGCGGTTTCCTGCCGGCGGCCGCCGGTCGAGGAAACGTTCGTCAAGGTCGCCGACCGGGACGGACAGAACCGGTATTGCTTCCCGGTCGCCCTGGATGACCCCGCAGTGACGTATGACCTCGACATCCTCATCGGGATGGACTGCACCGATCTCGTCTTTTCCCGGTTCATCCGGATGCCGCTCCGCATCCAGTGGACGGATCCGTCCGGGCGCCCGTATGAAGAGACGGTCTGGGTCGGACGCGACCAGCTGGAGGGGAGTACCTATTACCAGAAAAATCTTTGGCTGGAATACCGCCATGGCATGCGCCCCGTCGAGACGGGGACATGGGAACTGGCACTGTTCCTGCCGGAGGACCAGACGAAAACATTCAATGTGACCGGGACGGGGATCCGTCTGCAACGCAATGGGACACGGTAAACTGAAAAAATTCAAGGAGAACGAGACCTTCCGGTGTCTTCTCCAACCTCTGACGGAAGAAGTACTGGATGCCGGCAGCGACGGTTTCGTGCTTCGGGACCATCCGGTCAAGGGCCATTGGAACGAGCGGATGTTCGACCGGCCCCGGCCGATCGTGCTGGAACTCGGCTGCGGCCGTGGCGAATACACGGTCGACCTGGCGGAACGCAATCCGGACTTCAATTACATCGGGGTGGACATCAAGGGCGCACGCCTCTGGAAAGGGGCGAAATACGCCACGACGCATGCCCTGCAGAACGTCGCCTTCCTGCGGACCCGGATCGAGTTCATCGAAGCGTTCTTCGCGCCCGGCGAGATCGCGGAGATCTGGCTGACCTTTTCCGATCCCCAGCTCAAGAGTGAGAACAGCCGCCTGACCTCGCCCCGTTTCCTGGAGCGCTACCGCCATTTCCTGCAGCCAGGCGGTCTGGTCCATCTGAAGACCGACAGCCGCTTCCTGCATGAGTACACCCGCGCCGTCTGCGCCGTCAACGACCTGCCGGTCCTCGCCGCCACGACGGACTTGTACGCCACGCCGCAGGAGGAACTGTTCAGCCGGGAAGCGATGCCCGCGGACCGGGTCGCCGCCCTCTACGAAGTGCGCACCTACTACGAGCGCCTGTTCATGCAGCAGGGGTACAAGATCACGTATCTCTGCACCCGGATCGACCGGGAAGGACCCTATCTCGCCCCGGGCGAGGCGTTCGACAGCGACTACTGGCGCAGCGTCGAAGGACCCCGGAAAACCTTCTGCCTGCCGGAAGGCTGATGTCCTGCAGGCCGGAATCTTTGACGGAAACAGACAATCACTTGCCACGCAAGTGATTTTTTGTTTATATTTGGGAAAACAAAAACATTGAAGCGATGAAAAGACTGATTCTCTCGGCTGCCTCGATTTTCTTTGCGGTGGCTTCGTTCGCCTGCACGAACCTGATCGTGGGCAAGAAGGCTTCCGTCGACGGAAGCGTCATGTGTACTTACAACTGCGACGGTTTCGGTTTCGCCTCTCCGCTGGCCTACCATCCGGCCGGACGGCATGCCGACGGCGAGATGATCGCGGTCCGGGGATTCGGAGCGGAAGCGGGCGGCCGCTTCATCCGGCAGGCAGGCTACACCTACGGCGTCGTCGGCCTGATGAACGAGAATCAGGTCACCATCGTCGAAACGACCTGGGACGGCCGTGAGGAACTCCGTAATCCGGAAGGATACCTGGATTATTTCACGCTCATGGACCTGGCGCTCCAGCGCAGCACGACCGCCCGTGAGGCGATCGCCGTCATGCACGAACTGGTCCAGGAGTACGGCTACAACACGACCGGCGAGTCCTTCGCCGTCTGCGACAAGAACGAGGCCTGGATCATGGAACTCATCGGCAAGGGACCCGGCCGCAAGGGCGGTGTCTGGGTCGCGCTCCGCGTTCCGGACGACTGTGTCTGCGCCTATGCCAACGCCAGCCGCATCCGCCAGTTCCCGCAGGCCAAGAAGGTCGACAAGAAACTCGGTTTCTGTGTCGTGGAAGGGGAGTGCATGTACTCCGCCGATGTCATCTCCTTCGCCCGTGAGATGGGTTACTACAACGGCCCCGATGCCGACTTCAGTTTCCGCGAGGCCTACGGTCCGCTGGATTTCAGCGCGATCCGCTACTGCGAAGCCCGTGTATGGAGTTTCTTCCGCCACCATTACGATACGGCCGAGATCGACAGTTATCTCCCGTTCATCAACGGCCAGACCGACGTGATCGACCATCTGCCGCTCTGGATCAAGCCGGATGCCCCGCTGTCCGTCCGCGACCTGATGAACGACATGCGCGACCATTATGAAGGGACCGCCCTGGACATGACCGCCGACGTCAGCGCCGGCCCGTGGGCTTCCCCGTACCGCAACCAGCCCGTCAACTTCAAGAGCAGCGACGGCACCGACATGTTCCGCGAGCGTCCGATCGGCTGCCAGCAGAGCGGTATGACCATGGTCTGCCAGATGCGCAGCTGGCTGCCGGACGAGTTCGGCGGCGTCACCTACTTCAACATGGACGATGCCAGCATGGTCGCCTACGTCCCGGTCTACTGCAGCATCAACCGCGTCCCGGATCCGTTCCGCCGCGAGAACAACAACATCCGCGAGTTCAGCACCGAGAGTGCGTTCTGGATGAACAACTTCGTTGCGAACATGGTCTATCCGCGCTACAGCGCGATGATCGGCGACCTGAAGGAGGCCCAGAAGGAACTGGAAGATTTCTACGCCGAGGACCAGAAGGCCGTTGAGGAGCAGGCTGCGAACATGACCCACGGCGAACGCGTCGACTTCCTGACCCGGAAGACCGAAACCTATACGGACATGATGATGAAGCGGTGGGACAAACTGGCCAAACTCCTGATCGTCAAGCACAATGACCAGATTATGCAGCCCAGTGAGAATGGCGTTGTCGTCCAGGGCCGCCGTACCTCTCCGGCGTATGCGCCCGCATTTGTCGACGCCGTCAAGGCCCAGACCGGCAACCGTTACGTCAAGCCGGCCGAATAGACGGTCATATTGAGAAAACCGATTCCGCTCCTCCGGTCACGCTGCCGGAGCGAAGCGGAGAAAGAATCTAATATCCGCTGCGATCCATTTCGCGGCGGATATCTTTTTCCTTGATGCTCTGCCGCTTGTCATACGCCTTCTTGCCCTTGGCCAGGGCGATCAGCAGTTTGGCGTAACCGTTCTCCGCGATGTAGAGTTTCACGGCGACGATGGTGTTGCCCTTGAGTTTCACCTCCTGGCGGAGGTGGCGGAGTTCGCGTTTGGTAAGCAGCAGCTTGCGGTCCCGGACGGGTTCATGCTGCCCCCAGGAGCCCCAGAAATACTGGGCGACGTTCATGCCTTTGACATAGAGCTGTCCGCGTGCGTCGAAATAGCAGAAGGCGTCCACCAGCGAGGCCTTGCCCGCCCGGATGGACTTGATCTCGGTCCCGACGAGCTGGATGCCCGCCGTGAACGTCTCGAGGAACTCGTAATCGAACGAGGCCCTGCGGTTGGTGATCTGTACTTTGCTTTTCGCTTTCGGCATGTCCTTTCTTCCTTTCTGTCTGACGGAAAGGGATGCAAATATACGGAAAATCCTTAACTTTGTCACAACGATGCCGGTCAAACTGCCGGAATCGCCTGCCATGAACCGGACTGAACTGCTTCCCGACCGGCCCGGAGTCCCGCCGATGGCGGAACTGCCCGAACCGGAGATCCTGGATATCCCCGCCCTTTTCGCCGCCTGCGCATCGGGGGAGACCGACCTTGTCTGCGTGCTGGGCCCCACGGCCTCCGGCAAGACCCGCTATGCCGTGGAACTGGCCCGCGCCTTCAACCGGCTTGCCGGGCGGCCCGTCGCGGAAATCCTTTCAGGCGACTCCCGTCAGGTCTACCGGGGGATGGACCTCGGAACCGGCAAGGACCTGGACGAATACGGGGAGATTCCCTACCACCTGATCGACATCGCGGATGCCGGTACCCGGTATGACATTTATCAGTTCCAGCAGGATTTCGAGCGGGCGTTCCGGGATGTGCGGGACCGGGGATGCATCCCGATCCTCTGCGGCGGCTCCGGCCTCTACATCGAAGCGGCCACCTGCGGCTATCCGCTGCCCCAGGTCCCGCCAGATGCGGCGCTCCGGGCGGAACTGGAACAGGAGACCACGGCGGACCTGCATGCCCGCCTCCTGGCCCTGCGGCCGGATACCGAGGCTTCCGTCCTGGAATCCCGCCGGCGCACCATCCGCGCCCTGGAAGTCGCCCTGTTTGAGCAGGAACATCCGGTCGTCCGCAGCCATTTCCTGCCGAAAAAGGTCTTTTACATCGGGACGCTGGTCTCCCGCGAGCAGCGGGTCGCCCGGATCGACCGGCGGCTGGACGAGCGCCTGGCCGCGGGCCTGGCGGACGAGGTCCGCCGCCTGCTGGCGGAAGGTGTCGCGGCGGAAGACCTGATGTACTATGGACTGGAATACAAATATGTCACCCAGCATGTCCTCGGCATCCTGAATGAGGAGGAGATGCGCATCCTCCTGGGCAACGCCATCCATCAGTTTGCCAAGCGCCAGATGACCTGGTTCCGCGGGATGGAACGCAAAGGCATCCGCATCCACTGGGTCAATCCCTGACCCCGGAATCTTTATTATTTGTCAGGAAATTCCTTGAAGAATTCGTCCCGGATCCGGCTGACGGCGTCGAGCCGTTCCCAGCCGAAGAACTGCACGTCGCGTTCGACCTCGGCCCCGTCCCGGATGAGCTTGAGGCGGCGGACATAGGGCTCGCGGCCCATGTGGCCGTAGGAAGCGGTGGGTTCGTAAATCGGATTCCGCAGTCCGAACTTGCGGATGATGGCGGCCGGACGCAGGTCGAACAGGCGGCCGACGGTCTCTGCGATCTGGCTGTCCGGACGGACGCCGGTACCGTAGGTGTCGACGAAGATGCTGACCGGGCGGGCGACGCCGATGGCATAGGAGACCTGGACGAGCATCTCGTCCGCGACGCCGGCGGCGACCATGTTCTTGGCGATGTACCGGGCCGCATAGGCTGCGCTGCGGTCCACCTTGGACGGATCCTTGCCGGAGAAGGCGCCGCCGCCGTGGGCGCCCTTGCCGCCGTAGGTGTCGACGATGATCTTGCGGCCGGTCAGGCCGGTGTCCCCGTGGGGACCGCCGATGACGAACTTGCCGGTCGGGTTGACATGGAGCACGAAGGAACCGTCGAAAAGGTAGGCGGTTTCTGCCGGGAGCTGGGAGAGCACGCGGGGGATAAGGATGTTGCGGACATCCGCCTCGATGCGGTCGTGCATGGCCTGCTCGGTGTCGAACTCATCGTGCTGGGTCGAGACGACGATGGTGTGGACCCGGACCGGACGGTGGCTCTCGCTGTCATATTCTATGGTATACTGGGCCTTGGCATCCGGGCGCAGGTAGGGCATCGGAGAGTCCGGCTCGCGGCGCAGGTCGGCCAGGGTTTTCAGGGTCAGGTGCGAAAGGGCGAGGGCCAGCGGCATGTACTGGCGGGTGTCCCGGCAGGCGTAGCCGAACATCATGCCCTGGTCGCCGGCGCCCTGTTCGTCGGGATCGGTGCGGACGACGCCCTGGTGGATGTCCTGGCTCTGGTCATGGATGGCGGAGAGGATGCCGCAGGAGTTGCTGTCGAAACGGTATTCCGCCTTGTTGTAGCCGATGCGGTCGATGACGCCGCGGACGGTCTTCTGGATGTCTACGTACGCGTTCTCGGAGCGGACTTCGCCGCCGACGACGACCAGGCCGGTCGTGCAGAAAGTCTCGCAGGCCACCTTGGCATGTTCGTCCTGGCGGAGGAATTCGTCGAGGATGGCGTCGGAAATCTGGTCGGCCACTTTGTCCGGATGGCCTTCGGAAACGGATTCGGAAGTAAACAGATAATTCATGTCAATGCAATATAAAAAAAGGCTCCATGCAGGAATGCGGAGCCATCACAAAAACACAAAACATTGATATGAAAAGCGGTCACAGTTTTCGGCGTGACCCGTCAACATTTTAGCATTTTTTAATGTGGTTGCAAGCAGGCAAATCTCTCCACAGTTCCTATTGGGGCTGCAAAGGTAAGCACATTTCTGAACATTGCAAATTATTTTCAGAAATAAATCGTTGAAACAAAAAATTAAACGTTAAACTTTTTTCCAATTTCATTCTTTGTTCTATCTTTGCGGCCGGAAAACGGGAACAACTATTCATTCTCATACAATTCTATGAAGTCAATTACGCGTTTTGTTTTGCTTGCGGTCATCTTCATGGTCGCAGGTGTCGTTTCCTATGCCCAGGTTACGACTGCTTCCATCGCCGGCCGTGTCGCTGACAAGGACGGCGCTGTAGCCGGTGCTCCGGTCATCGCTATCTACCAGCCGACCGGTTCCACGTACTATGCCGTAACCGATGCCAACGGTAACTACCGTATCAACGGCGTGACCCCTGGCGGTCCGTACGCCGTCTCCATCGAGATGCTCGGTTACCGCAAGGTTGAAAACCTGGGTGTCTACGCTCCGCTCGGTGAAACCGTCGTCGTCAACTCCACCCTCGAAGACGAGGCCCTCAACCTGGATGCCGCTGTCTTCGTCGCCGACGCTTCCGAGTCCGGTATGAACATCCGCCGTTCCGGTGCCGGTACCAACATCAGCCGCGCCACCATGGAGAACATCCCGACTGTCAGCCGTAGCATGAACGACATCATGGCCCTGACGCCGCAGGCCTCCACGACCTCCGGCTTCGCCGTGGGCGGCGGCAACTACCGCGGTTCCTCCGTGACCGTCGACGGTGCCGCGTTCAACAACGCGTTCGGTATCGGTTCCAACCTTCCGGCCGGCGGCAGCCCGATCTCCCTGGACGCCCTCGACCAGATCAGCATCAACATCACGCCTTTCGACGTCCGCCAGAGCGGTTTCCAGGGCGGTGCGATCAATGCGGTCACCAAGAGCGGCACCAACGAGTTCAAGGCTTCCGTCTATGACTACTATACCTCCGACAAGTTCCGCGGTTACTCGGTCGCCGGCAACGAGGTTACCCACACCTCTTCCCTGAACCATACCATCGGCGCGACCGTCGGCGGCCCGATCATCAAGAACAAGCTCTTCTTCTTCCTCAACGGCGAGTACTCCTTCGATACGCTTCCAGGCACGACCTCCGTCGCCCGTACCAGCGCCTCCCAGGCTTTCGGCCGCGACGTCAAGGAGAACCGTCCGACCGTCGACCAGATGGAGTCGATGAAGCAGTTCGTCGGTGACAAGTTCGGTTACAACCCGGGCCGTTACCAGGGTTATGACCTCGAGACCCCGGACTACAAGTTCCTCGGCCGTCTCGACTGGAACATCAACGACAGCAACAAGCTGACCTTCCGTTTCAGCCACACCCACACCTACGGATCCAACCCTCCGTCCACTTCCATGAGCCCGGTCGGCGGCAACGATTCCAAGTTCGTCACCCCGGACGGCGGCGCCATCGCGTTCAACCGCAACAATGCCGGCCGCCAGTCCCAGTACGCCCTCTATTATGAGGCCGCCCGTTACTTCCAGGAGCAGAACTTCACCTCCTTCGCAACCGAACTCAACTCCCGCATCTTCGGCGGCAACAACGTTCTCCGTGTCACCTATTCCCACCAGAACGAGCCTCGTTCCTATGTCGGCGACCTCTTCCCGACCGTGGACATCCTCTCCAACGCCGAGATCACCACGAATGATACCCACGCGATCCTGACGACCATCGGTATTGACCCGTTCACCTACGGCAACCTCCGCGACGTCAGCACCTGGACCGCCACCGACGAGTTCAGCTACACCACCGGCATCCACAACCTGATCGGCGGTCTCCAGTATGAATGGAACCGTGCCAAGAACGGCTTCATGCAGGGCGGCGCCGGCTGGTTCATCTATGATACCTGGGACCGTTTCGTCGCCGACGTCACCAATCCGTCCGACGCGACTCTCCCTTCCGGTTTCATGATCACCCACGCCAACCTCGATGATCCGACTTCCCAGACCTTCCCGTCCTTCGACTACGCCCAGTGGTCCGCTTATCTCCAGGATGAGATCACCTTCAGCGAGTACTTCAAGCTGACCGCCGGTCTCCGTCTTGAAATGCCGATCATCAGCAACCCGAACGACAACCTCAACAAGGACTTCGCCCGCGTCGCTTCCGAGAACCCGAACTCTTCCCTCGCCGGCCTCAGCACGGCCGACCTGCCGAAGACCCGCGTCTCCTTCTCCCCGCGCATCGGCTTCAACTGGGACATCCTGAAGGACCGCAGCCTCATCCTTCGCGGCGGTTCCGGTATCTACACCGGCCGTATCCCGAACGTCTGGCTCGTCTCCGCCATGGGTAACGCCAACGTCCTGCAGTACCAGTACATCGCCAACCCGTCCACCGGCAACCCGATGATCCACTTCGCCGACAACCGTGCCGACATCATCAAGAACGTCTGGGCTTCCCAGGGCGGTTTCAAGAAGGCGGACCTCGCCGCTCCGACCGGAACGACCATCATTGCCAAGGACCTCAAGATGCCTTCCAGCTGGAAGACTTCCCTGGCCCTCGACGCGAAACTCCCCGGCGGTGTCAAGGCCACCTTCGAAGGAATTTACAGCTACAACTTCAACGAAGTCTATGCCCGTTCCCTCGGCTATGCCAAGACCGGTACCGTCCAGCTTCCCGGCGAGCCTGAGGCCCGCAGCCTTTGGACCGATGAAAACCTCCGCAACATGAGCGGCAGCAAGATCCACGGATACTATGTCCACAACAGCGACGCCGGCCACGGAACCTACTATTCCCTCACCGCCCAGCTGTCCAAGACCTTCAACTGGGGTCTCGACCTCATGGCCGCTTACACCCGCAGCGGTTCCCGCACCCTCTCCGACGGCGCCGGTGACCAGATTTCCGAATTCGGCAACATCCAGACCGTCAACGGTGTCAACGAGCCGATGCTCGGCTACGCCTACTATGTCACCCCGAACCGTCTGATCGCGAACGCCGCCTACACCATCAAGGAAGGCCCCCACTTCGCCACGAAGCTGAGCGTCTTCTACGAGGGCAACAACACGGCTTCCTCCAACGCCCGCATCTCCTACCTGATGAAGAACGTCAGCGGTGCCGGAAACGCCTCCCAGCTGGTGTACATCCCGACTGAGAGCGAACTCAAGAACATGCCGTTCACCAGCGAGCAGAACCGCAACGATTTCGAGACCTTCATCGCCGGTGACAAGTACCTCAAGAACCACCGCGGCGAATACTCCGAGCGCAACGGCGTCATCGCTCCGTTCCTGCATCGCTTCAACGTCCGTGTCGCCCAGGAATTCTACTTCAACCTGGCCGGTCGCCAGAACACCCTTGAATTCGGTGTCGATATCAAGAACGTCGGCAACCTGATCAACGACAGCTGGGGCGTCTACAAGTCCCTGTCTTCCAACGTGATCCTGGCCTATGCCAACGGTGCCTACACCTTCACGAAACCGGAGTGGAACACCGTCAACGGCCTCGGCTCGACCTGGCAGATGCTCTTCAGCGCCCGCTGGTCCTTCTAGACAACTTACTGAAACCCAATACCTGTTCTGCCGGATTCTTTCCTGAATCCGGCAGATTTTTTTACGGTCTGTAAGGAAAAAACGATTAAAATCCGACAAAAAACATTAAATTTGTACGTTTTAGTAAGGACATTTTACTTTTATTTTTATAACAGCTTATGGTTCAATTCATTAAGAAGGGATTGGCGACCCTCGTCGCCGTCCTTGCAGGAGTGGTTGCCTTCGCACAGGTGACAACCTCCTCCCTTGGTGGACGTATCGTGGACAACTTCGGCGAACCGGTGATCGGTGCAGCCGTTGTCGCGACCCACGAACCCTCCGGTACCGTCTACGGTGTCATCACCAACAACGACGGCCGCTACACGATCCAGGGTATGCGTCCCGGTGGCCCTTACAAGGTCGAGATTTCCGGTCTGGGTTACCAGACTCTCAACTACACGGATGTGACCCTCCAGCTCGGTGAACTCTTCAGCCTCAACGCTGAGATCAGAGAGGCCAGCGAGCAGCTGAGCGAGTCCATCGTCATCGCTTCCGCCGCTTCCAAGTTTGCTGCCGAGAAGACCGGTGCATCCACCAACATCTCCAACGACCAGATGTTGACCATGCCTTCCGTCAGCCGCAGCATCACCGACATCGCCAAGATGTCCCCGTACGGCGGTAACGGCATGAGCTTCTCCGGTGCGGACGGCCGTAACGCCAACTTCACCGTGGACGGT
>CADCRA010000013.1 GCA_902803715.1 uncultured Bacteroidia bacterium | reverse complement strand
CGGTGCCGTAATGCTCGCGCATGACGCCTTCGAGGAACATGCCGCCCCAGTTGCCGTCGGTGTCGCCGTAAGGCGGGAGGAGCCGGACGTCACGCGGGTCGAAGCGCTCGTGGACGGCGCCGAGCTTGTCGTTGTACGGCGGATCGAGGAAGCACTTGGCCAGTTCCTTGTCGTACATCTCCTTGAGTACGACCGGGGCATATACCGGGTTGATGCTCTTGATGGTACCGTTGCTGCGATACGTTGTATCGTATCTGACGACCTGGTTCTCCATGCACTGTGCGTAGAAGTCGGAACTGTTGTCGAAGGACGGGGTGGTGGCGGTGCAGTTCCAACCGGCGTGGCGCTGGGTGCAGTCGAAGTAAGACGTGAAGACGTAGCTCATGAACGGGCCGTTGCGCATGTTGGTGGACTTCTTGTTGTAGACCAGATCGCTGGAGAAAGCGAAGATGATCTCCGGGCAGTTGGTGTCGTTGTTGCCGGAATAGATGTCCTGGTACTTGTCGACGATGCGGTAGGAACCGAACTTGCCGTCAAGGATATCCTTGGCGAGGGTCTTGCACTCGGCGAAGCGGGCGGTACCCGTGAAGATCTCGGAGTTGAGGAGGATGCGCATCTTGAGGACGCGGTTGAAGGCCTGGTTGCAGCGGTTGACGGAGCCGCCGACAGGGAGTGCGGCGAGGGTCTCGTCGAGTTCCTGGATCATCCAGTCGCAGATGTACTTGTTACCTTCCTGGAAGGACATGTTCTTGCAGACGGATTCGGGGAGGACGCTGGTGTCGGTGCTGGTGGTCAGCGGGATGCAGCTGCCGAAGACCTCGAAGACGTTGTAGTAGCAGTAGACGCGGAAGGCGCGGACCTCGGCGATGTAAGCCGCCTTCTTCTCCTCGGTGATGCCGAGAGCGGAGGCGTCGATGCCGTCCAGGTCGTCGATGAAGTTGTTGCAGAGTCCGATGGCGGTCCAGGCACCGTTCCAGATGCGGTTGACGTAGTTGGCCAGCGGGGTCCAGGTGTGGGTGGAAAGGACGAACTTGTCGCCGGAGTCCCAACCCCAGGAACCGCCGTTCCAGGAGCGCCATGCGATCTGGTCTGCGGAGAGTTCCTGCGCATACCAGTAGAGCTCGGAGAGGTCACCCTGCTCCTGCGCGTAGATGTTGGCAATGACCTGCTTGACGGAGGTCTCGTCCGTGAAGTAGTTACCGGCGTCGAGGAGGGTGAACGGATGCTCCTCCATATCGAAGCAGCTCGTCGCGGCGAACCCGGCAAGAAGGACGGACAGAATGATGCTTATCTTTTTCATAATGCTGTTCACTTTGTTAAATCCATGTAAGATCGCTTAGAACTGTGCGGTTACACCGAGGGTGATTCGCGAAGCGTAGAGGGAAGTCGAGCCTGCGATACCCGGTTCGAGTCCGATGGAGGAGACGGTGGACGGGTCGACGCCGCTGAAGCCGGTGAGGGTCAGCAGGTTGGTCGCTGCGACATAGATGTAGAGGCGTTCGAAGTTGAACTTGTTGGGCTTGAAGTTGAAGTTCTTGCCGACGGAGACGCGCTCGATCTTGAACCAGTCGCCCTTCTCGAGGAAGAAGGAGTTGAGGTAGTTGTTGTCAGCGGTCAGGTACGGATACTTGGTATACGCGCTCTTAAGGAGGTTCTCCGCGGAAACGCCCGGGTAACCGTAGGACTGGAGCTGGTTGTTCCAGATGTCCATGCCTGCAAGACCGCGGCCGTTGATGCTGAGGTCCCAGGTCTTCCAGTTGAGGGTGAAGTTGAGGGAGAAGCTGTGCTTCGGGAGGGTGTTGCCGATGTTGACCTTGTCGTCATCCTTGACGCCGGTCTTGGTGGCGGTGCCGCCGTCGGCGGTCTCATGGAGGAGCTGTCCGTCTTCGGTATAGCCGGCGTACTTGAAGCCGCGGAGGGTACCGATGCGGGTGTTCTCATACAGACGGAAACGGGTGTCGGAGGAACCGAGGCCTCCGGCGGAGCCGAGGTCGACCCAGGAGGCTGCGTAGACGTCGTTACCGATGCTGACGAGGCGTGCGTCGCTGTAGGAGTAGGTGCCGCTGACGCTGTAGCGCAGGTCGCGGGTGATGTTGTCTCTCCAGGTGAGGGCGAGTTCGACACCCTTGTTGGAAGTGGAGCCGAGGTTCAGCTGGATGGTGGAGTAGACATACGGCGGCTGCGGGGCGGTGTAGGTGTAGAGGAGGTTCTCGGAACGGCGGTCGAAGTACTCGAGGCTACCGGTGAGCCGGCGGTTGAGGAACTCGAAGTCCACACCGTAGTCGTAGACGACGGCGGTCTCCCATCCGAGGTTCGGGTTGGCGTTGCGGGAGATACCGTATCCCGGGACCCATTCTCCGTCCATGAAGTACTGGGAGCCCTTGGAGGCGTAGGTGGAGAGGGAGGCGTAGTCGGAGCCGGCGTTACGTCCGGTGACGCCGTAGGAGGCGCGGAGACGGAGTTCGTCGAGCCAGCCCTTGGTGCCGGCCATGAACGGCATGTTGGAGATGGTCCAGGCGGCGGAGACGGCGGGGAAGTAACCGTATTTCTTGTTCTTGCCGAACTTGGAGGATCCTTCGTAACGGAGGGAAGCGGTGGCGGTGAGGAGGTTCTTCCAGGAGTAGGTGACACGACCGAAGACACCGGCGATCTTGTTGTAGCCCTTGCCGGAGCTCATGGAAGCCTGTCCGTCCTTGAGGTAGGTACCGGAACCGATGTTGTACCAGAGGAACTGGTCATACTGGAAGTCGCGGTTGGTCATGCTCATGCTCTCGTTGACGGAGTCATTGTAGGAATAACCTGCGACGGCCTTGACGGTATGGTCGCCCTGCTGGAAGTTGTAGTTGACGAGCCACTCGAAGCTCTTGCTGAGGGAGTTGTTGCTGCCCAGTGTTGCACGGCCCGCCCAGTTGTTCCACATCTGTGCGGTCTGCATGGTGGACGGGGTGTAGGAGTGGCTGTAGGAGGAATTGTAGCGGAAGGACGCGTTGGCGTTGGTAGTCAGGAGGTTGTACGCATTCTGGAAGATCTTGAGCTTGACGTCCTGCTGGAAGGTGATGCTGGTGGAGTGGCTCTTGTTGGTCGGGACCATGAGGTTTTCCACGGAGTTGGTGGAACCGGTGGAAGAGGTCGGCCAGTAGTAGCCGGTCGGGGTGGTCTCGTCATAGACCGGGACGGTCGGGTTGGAGAACGGGGTACTGGCGAAGGAGCCGCCGTTGCCCTCGCTGACATTGGCGCGGATGTTGGCGACGGTGCTGGACTCGATGAGGTCGTTGAGCATCTTCTGGTTCATCTGGAACCGGGCGCTGTAGCTCTGGGAGTCGCTGTTCTTGGTGAGCGCGTTGTTGTTGGTGTAGGTGAGGGACAGGGAGTAGTTGCTCTTGGCGGTGGAACCGGCGAGGGTGATGTGCTGGTTGAGGTCATAGTACGGCTTGTCGTTCTTGAGGGCCTTGTAGTAGGCGTTCTCCTCGCGGTTGCCGTAGTCGGCCTTTCCACGGGTCTCGTTGAGTTCGAGCCATTCGTCGAGGCTGAAGGTCTCGGGGAACTTGTGGAGGATCTGGGTGGCGATGTAGGAGTCATAGGTCACGCGCACGCGACCGGCGGTGCCGGAACCCTTCTTGGTGGTGACGAGGATGACGCCGTTCGCACCGCGGGTACCGTAGATGGCCGCGGAGGCGCCGTCCTTCAGGACGGAGATGGACTCGATGTCCTGGGTGGCGACGTCACTGAGGGATCCGCCGATGATACCGTCGACGACGACGAGCGGGGAGTTGCCGCCGTTGATGGAGGTGGCGCCGCGGATCTGGTAGCCGGAGGCGTTACCGCTGGCGTTGGTGTCGATGTTGAGGCCGGCGACTTTACCGACAATGAGGGTCATGGCGTTCGGGGCGGCCTTGTTGAAGTCTTCGGACTTGACGCTGACGACGGCGGAGGAAATCTCCTTCTTGTTGAGCGTACCGTAACCGACGACGACGGTCTCATCGATCATCTCGGTGTCTTCCTTGAGGGTGATCTGGGAAGGCAGTTCCGAGGCTGCATAGGTCAGCGTCTGGTATCCGATGCAGCTGATCTCGATGACAGCGCGCGGTCCGGATACGCGGAGGGTATAGTTGCCATCGGGTCCGGTCGCCGTACCGTTGGTGGTACCGCGTTCGATGACCGATGCACCGACGACGGGGCCGATCGCATCCACGATGACACCTCTCACTTCATATCCGTTCTGGGCGGATACGCGGACAGACATGGCAAGAAGGATTGCCATGCCGGTTAGGAAAGTCAATAACTTTTTCATGAGATGAGATTTGTGTTATTATTAGTGGTACAAAAGTACAGTGCCCTTCAAAAAAAAGGAATAAAACGTTTTGAATTTCCTTGCGAGCGGTCGAATTTTCCATTTAAATGGTAGAAAGGTCGGAATTGACGGGAACAAAAAAAAGAATGGCCGGGCGGTTCGCACCGGCCGGCCATCAGCACATTACTAACTACAAACTAATGATAAATGATTCAAAGGATTTCCCAGATGCGCCAGCCATAGGCGGCCATGGAAAGGTCTTCCGGCAGCGTCTCCGAAGTCCCTTCCGGGAGTTCGCGGGCGGACTGGCCGGAGAGCGCCTTCGGCAAGGCCGCCGATGCGGCCGTCCCGGCGGTGTTGACGGCGATCAGGCAGCCTTTCCCGCCGCCGGCGGCAGCGTAATGGATGTACAGGACCTTTCCGGCGGCATACGCCGTCATCCGGCCCGCCCGGCTGATCCGGCTGAGCGCCTGCAAGGCCTTTCCGTATCTGGCGGTGTAATCCGTATCTGATTTCCAGTCAATGGTCTGCGTGGTAAAAAAATTGATGGTCCGGGCATAGGCGGTCTCCTGGGATCCGTAGACCATGGCGGAGCCGTTGAGCGCCGCCATGAGGACATAGGCGGCCAGGGCACCCTCCTTGCTGCGGAACTGGCTGACCGGGGAGGCTTCCGTGGCATCGTCGTGGTTGGTGATGAAAAAGAGCCGTGTCTTTCCGGCCGGGGTCCCGGCCAGGTCGCCCTTGTACCACGCCATGAACTCGGCCGGCGACGTCTTCCCGTCCCAGAGATTCCGTACATGGGATTTCATCGCGCGGTCGAAGATGATGTCGAAACCGTCGTTGAACATCCGGGTATAGTCGGATTCGGCCAGCATGACCAGGTCCGGCCTGATGGTCCGGAGCCGGGCGATGGCGTCTTTCCAGTAATCGTCCCGCACCCCGTGGGCGTAATCGCAGCGGTACCCGTCGATGCCCAGTTCCCGGACCCAGTAGGACAGGGCGTCCGTCATCGCCGTCCAGAGTTCCTTGTTGGCATAATTCAACTGGGCGACGTCGGTCCATGCCCCGTCCCGGGTCGGCCAGACAATTTCTCCCTGGGCGTTTTTCTCGTACCAGTCGCTGTGTTCCGTGATCCAGGGATGGTCCCAGGCCGTGTGGTTGGCCACCCAGTCGAACAGGACCTTCATTCCCTTGGCATGCGCTTCGTCGACCAGGGACTTCAACTCATCGAGGGTCCCGTAAGCGGGATTGACGGCCCGGAAGTCCCGGATGCAGTACGGGGAGCCGATGGCCTTGGTCCGTCCCTCGGGATAGACAGGCATGAGATAGAGGATGTCGGTTCCGAGAGCCCGGATGTCATCCAGCCGGGCGCGGATCTTGCCGAAGGCGCCCGACGAGCCGTACAGTTTCGGATTGACCTGGTAGATCTGCCAGTGCGTCCGGGATGAGGGTTCGAGGGAAATGATCTCCGTCGCCGGCGTGGCCGGTGCCGTGACGGCGCCGGAAGGATCCGTCCCGCGGCAGGCTGTCAGGATGAGCAGCAGGGCGGGAACGACGAGTTTCTTGATGGATATGTCCGTTTTCAGGAACATGCCGGCTCGGATTTGCTGCAAAGAAGAAGAAAAAACAGGAAGAGAAAAACAATATGGAAAATATTGCCCGACGAACGGTCGTTTTTGCGGCATGAGCGGAAAGCCGGTTTTGGTTTTCCCGGATTTTTCTGCATCTTTGCTAACGGACCGGATTCAGTTTCCCCATGAAAAAGCTCAAGTCTTCCTGGATCATTCACGGCTTCGCGCTCCTGCACTTCGCGACAGCCTGGTTGAGCGTGGCGGCCGCCATCCCGGACAGTCGCATGCTGACCCTGATGACCATCCTGATGACGGTCATCCTCTGCATGCGCGAAAACGTCAACCTGATCGTGACCGGCCTGTGCATCGTGCTGGCCAACATCCTCGGCTATTATTTCGGCATGGAGATCAAGGAGGATTTCGCGTTCTTCTCGCTGGACAGCGAACTCCCTTCGCTGCAGGCGGTTTCGTCCCTGATTACGACGGAGATCCTGGGCTGGATCATGTACCTTTTCTTCCGGTATTTCGGAAAAAGTTTCCAGGTGGAGGAGGACTATTGGAACCTCCGTTTCCCGTGGGTCCTGCTGCTGGTCGGCGTCGTGTACGGCGTCCGGCTCCTGATCAGTACCGTCATCCAGGCGGACTTGTATGCCGGACTGGAAATGTATGATTATTTCCATCAGTTCCTGCTGAACTACATCCTGCTTGTGGTCTTGCTCGCCCTGGACGTGGCGCAGGTCCATCTGACCCGTCGCCTGCAGATCGGCTGGCGGCTGCTCATCGCGGTCCCGTTCCTGTTCGTGACGGCTTCTGTCGCTGCTTTCTTCGCGGCAGCGAAACTGCCTTTCGACTGGACGGGCGTCCCTCCGTGGCTGGAAATCCTCCGTTTCCTGGTCGTCGCTGTCGTCGTCCAGATGGCGCTGCTGTCCCTGACCTCCCTGGTAACCTGGTCCCTGTCGAACCGGAAAGCGGCCGTCAATACCCGCAACGAGGCCCACAAGGCCCAGTTCCAGTACCAGAACCTCAAGCAGCAGCTCAATCCGCATTTCCTGTTCAACTCGCTGAACGTGCTGAACAGCCTGGTCCTGGACGAACGCTCCGGCGAGGCCAGCAGTTATATCGTCAAGCTGTCCGGCCTGTACCGGTACATGCTCCAGAGCGAGAAAGAGAAACTCGTTCCCCTGCAGCGGGAACTGGAATATGTCCGCATGTATGTCGACCTGCTGAAACTCCGTTTCTCCGAGGGACTCGAGGTGGACATCGCGGTCGCGGACCGGTTCATGGACCGGGACGTCATCCCCTGCTCAGTCCAGTTGCTGGTCGAGAATGCGGTCAAGCACAATACCATCCAGCCGGATCAGCCGCTCCGGATCCGGATTTACGAAGAAGACGGCTATCTGGTCGTGCGGAACAACTTCCAGCCGAAGAATACGGCGGAAGAATCCCACGGGGTGGGACAGAGTTATATCCGCCAGCAATACAAGGATGCCGGTGTCGACATCCGGATCGAACCCGGAGAATCCGAGTACAACGTCTATCTGCCGCTGTTATAAGAGGCTGACCAGCAGGAAGGTGAAGTGCGCGATGATTCCGGCGCACAGGCCGGCGACCGTATGGGCGCCGAGCGCCTTGGAGATGGCCTTGCGGTAACCCAGGGAGTCGAGCATCGCGGTGTGGGTCGACAGGAAGCCGGACCAGCACATGCCGATGGCAGTGCAGACGGCGATGGCGTTGCCGTCGAGGATGCCGGCGGCGTCGAAGGTCGGCAGGAGGCCCAGGGCGGCACCGACGGCGCCGAGAGCGGTCATCGGGAAGGCGATCAGTTCCATGCTCTTGAATCCGAACAGCCATTCGAAGATCCAGTGGACCTTGTCGGCCAGCCAGGGAAGGATCGGCACGCCCTGGTTGGCGGTGCCGTTGTAGGTGCCCGCATCGCCGGGACCGAAAGTGATCATGATGACGGCCGTCGTGATGATCAGCACGCCCGGGATGATCTGCAAGCCCAGTTCGACGCCGTTCTTGCCGCCGTCGAGGATGGCGTTGAGGAAGCGCATGAAAACGCTTTCCTTCGTATCTTTCTCGATGCGTTCTTCCGTCACTTGTTCGACCGTCTGCGTGACGACGGGCTGCTCCATCTCGACCGGCCAGGCCTTGCGGCAGGAACGCTGCATGATCCGGGTGGAAATGATGGAGCCGCAGAAGGCGCCGAGCAGGCCCACGAGGGCGGCGGTGCCGTTGCCGTAGCCGATCATGGTGATGATGACCACGAAGCCCATGCCGAAGGCCGTACCGAAATTGGTCAGGGAAATGAGCTGGTATTTCTTGAAATAGGAAGCGAAGGATTTGTCCTTGGACAGGGCGATGATGGCCGGGTTGTCGGAAAGGAAGGTCATGACCGCGCCGAGGGCGGCGACGCCCGGCAGGTTGAACAGCGGCTTCATCAGCGGCCGGAGGAAACGCTCCAGGAGGTTGACGACGCCGAATTCCGCCATCAGTTTCGACAGGGCTCCCGTCAGGACGGTGATACCCATCAGGTAGAAGACCGTGTTGAGCAACAGGTCATGGGCCGTATTCATCAGGGTCTTGAGCATGTTGCCGCTGCCCATGCGGCTGCCCAGCGCCCAGAAGACGGCGACGAGTACGGCGAGGAATATGACGGCCTCAAGGGTGGAACGGGTAGAGGCTTTCAGTTTGGCCATTGGTTTTCGTGTGCGGGGAAAGCGGGACGAAGATACGGATTTTCCACGGAAATCCAACCGGCTGGAACGGATTTTCATGCATAAAGTTCCCGGAGCACGGCGAGGGAACGGACATCGATCCGGGACTCGGTGTGGAATTCGAGATACCGCAGGATGTCTTCGCAGATGGCGTTGCGGGTCTCCCCGTTGAGGGGCAGGAGCAGGGCCTGGCTGAAATCCGCCTGCATCAGGTTCCGGATGTCCTTCAGATGCTCCCCGGCGAACGGCGCGATGTCCTGGAGGGTCGGGCTGAAGCCCAGGGCGACGGCCAGTTCCAGCAGGAACAGCAGGTGGAAGTTGCTGAAATCGCTGTCCAGGGCATCCAGGGTCAGGATGGACCGGGAGCACCATTCGTACAGCCCTTCTTCGAACGCCCCGTCCTTGACGACCCGGTAAAGCACCTCGCTCATGAACAGGGTCATCGTGTTCTTGTAGAGATTGCTGCGGATGCCGTTGAGGGGATGCCGCACGGACAGGCCCGCGGCCGTCCAGAGCGTCGCTTTCGGATTCTCCGTGACGTCCGCCTCGAGGATGTTGAGCGGCAGGAACAGGGACATGGCGCTTTTCCGGCCGACGCGCACGAGAAAACTCCGTCGTCCGTAGGCCTGGCTGAGGGTGTGGATGACGATGCTGTTTTCTCCGAACTTCGTGTGGTTCAGGATGATGAGCTCCGTGCTATTTTTCATGGAGGAACGCTGCCATGGCGCGCATGGCCTTTCCGCGGTGCGAGATGGCGTTCTTGTCTTCTTCGGACAGCTGGGCGAGGGTCAGCCGTTCC
Organism: uncultured Bacteroidia bacterium; assembly: GCA_902803715.1. Lineage (GTDB taxonomy): Bacteria > Bacteroidota > Bacteroidia > Bacteroidales > UBA932 > Cryptobacteroides. The sequence continues at coordinate 21,492 of CADCRA010000013.1, read as the reverse complement.
GTGTTCGGGACGAGGCTGCCGTCGGGAGCGGGGATTTCATCGGGGATGAAAACGGGATCATAGCCGAATCCGCCGCTGCCCCGCTTGCTGCGGGCGATGGTGCCTTCCAGTACGCCGTCGAAGGTATGGACCTCGCCGCCGAGGATCAGGCTGACGACGGTCCGGAAGCAGGCCCGGCGGTTGGCGTGCGGGGTGCTGACGCCCAGGGAACGGGCCATGGCGGCTTCTTTTTCGCGCAGGACCATGTCGGCGAGCAGCCGGTCCATGTTGACGTCGAAGTCCTTTTCGGGACCGCCGTAACGGGCGGTATGGACGCCCGGCCTGCCGGCCAGGATCTCCACCTCCAGTCCCGTGTCGTCCGCGAAGCAGTCCGCGTCGAGATGGTCTTTTACATAATGGGCCTTCTGGAGGGAGTTGTCCCGGATGGTGTCACCCGTTTCAGGGATGTCTTCCGTCAGTCCCAGGTCGGCGGGCGTGACCAACTGGAAAGCGTCGCCCAGGATTTCCTGCGCCTCGCGCAGTTTTCCGCGGTTTCCCGTAGCAAATACGATGCGCATGGCTTAATACGTAATCATGGGTTGGGTCAGCGCCTGCTTGAGCGGCTCGTCATAGCGCAGGCGCACCTGGATGCCGGCTTCCTGGAAATAGTAGCGGACGGCGAGTTCTTCTTCGATGAACGGGATGATCTCGTCCTTCCGGGCACGCAGGAACTGCTCCTTGTCGAGGTCGATGACTTTCTTGAGCGCCTCCAGCTGGGGTGCGGCGTTTTCCGCCATGCCGTCTTTCTCCAGTTCTTTCTTCATCTGGTCGTAATAGGCCATGGCGCTGGAGCGGTAGTCGAATTCCTGGTCCTTGGCGAAGCGGACGAAGTCTTCGAAATCCGTGAAATGGAAGTCTTTGACGGCCGGGATGGAGGCATGCCGGGCGACATAGTCGAGGGCGTAGTGGTCGATGACTCCGCCGACGACCAGCGAATAGACGAGCCGGCTGTAACTGGTCCCCTTGAGTTCGACGTCCGGGGTGATGCCGCCGCCGTCGCGGACCGTCCGGCCGTGGAGGGTCTTGAATTCATGGGTCAGGGAGTCGGGAATGAAGGCGACGCTGCCATCTTCGTCCCGGCGGGAATAGTCGATCGCCTGCACGCAGCGGCCGGAGGGCGTATAGTATTTCGACGTAGTGACCTTCAGCTGGCCGTTGTACGGGAGCGGGCGGATCGTCTGGACGAGGCCCTTGCCGTAGGTGCGTTTGCCCATGACCGTGGCGCGGTCGAGATCCTGGAGGGCGCCGGTCACGATCTCGGAGGAGGAGGCGGAGCCGCCGTCGACCAGTACGATGATCGGAATTTCGGTATCGATCGGTTCGCGGACGGTCTTGTATTCCCGGTAGTCGGCATCGTCCCTGCCGCGCTGGGAGACGACCAGGGAGCCTTTCGGGACGAAGAGAGAGACGATGTTGATCGCCTCGGCCATCAGGCCGCCACCGTTGCCGCGCAGGTCGAGCACGAGGCGTTTCATGCCCTGTTTCTTGAGGTCGTTGTAGGCGTTCCGCAGTTCGTTGGAAACATTCTCCGTGAATCCGGTCTGGAGGATGTAGCCGTCGGATTCATTGAGCATGCCATGGTATTCGATGTCCGGCAGGTGGATCCGTTCGCGGGTCACGTCGATCCCGACGATCTCGCCGGTGTGGACTTTCTGCACCTTGAAATGCACGACGGTTCCGGGCTTGCCCTTCATGCGTTCGCTGCACTGGGAGGCATCCAGCCCGTGCGTGCTGACGCCGTCGATCTCCAGCAGCTGGTCGCCGCTCTGGAGTCCGGCCTTGACCGCCGGCGATCCGGCGTACGGCTCGTTGATCAGGACGTTCCCGTCCTTGTCCGGCTTGTAGATGACGGCGCCGATGCCGCCGTAGGTCTTCCCGATCATCATCTCGAAGTCTTCCTGCTCCTCTTCCGGGACATAGACCGTGTACGGATCGAGTTCTTCGAGCATGGCATCGATGCCGGCGAGCTGCATGCGGCTGACCGGAAGGGTATCGACATAACTGCGGCTGAGTTCGCCGAGGATGGCATTCTGGATTTCCACCCATTGCCCGAGCTTGAATTGCCGGGTCTGTGCGGAGGCGGACGCACCTGCGAGCAGCAGGGCTGCGGCCGTCAGGATCATATACTTTTTCATGTTCATTCGTTTCATCCCCGCAAAGTTAGCAAAAACCATACTAACTCCGCCTTTTCCTCCGGAAAAACCTTTACGCTGTAGTATTCTTTGGTTTGATTTTGTAAATTAGTTTTATTAAATTGCGCACAATCGAAACTGTAGTACGATGAAACGCTTTCTTCCTGCCCTTTTTTTGGTCTCCTTGTCGACTGTTTTGTTTGTGTCTTGCGATAAGGGCAGTGATTTCGGTTATACGGAACCGGATAACGGTTATGTTTTTCTGACAGGTAAAGCCGCCGCTGACTTGCCGGAAGCGGAGCGGAAGTATGTCGGCAGCGTCAATGACTACGCGTTCCAGGTCTTGGGCAAGGAGGAACCGGAGGTGTTCTCTCCGCTCGGATCGGCGATGTTGCTGGCGATGCTGGCGGAAGGCGCCGAAGGAGAGACCCGGGATGAAATCTGCCAGGTCCTGGGGTATTCCGATCCATCGCTGGAATCCCTTCGCCAGTTCTGTCTGGACATGACTTCGATCGCCCGCCGGTCCGGGCAGGCGTCCTTCTCGCATGCCGCCTTCCTGAACGATCGTTCCTTCTTGCTGGACAGTTATCAGAAAAGGGTCAAGGAGTATTATGATGCGATTGCCGTGAACCTTGATTTTTCAGATCAGAAGAAAGCGCTGGCTTACATTAACGGCTGGGCGGAAAAGAAAACCGGCGGTCTGATTCCGGACATCATGTCGCAGCTTGGGGCAAATGCTTTTGCCTATTTGATGACGACGGCCTGGTTCAAGGCTTCCTGGCAGACTCCTTTCGAAGGCCGCACCTCCCTGCAGGCGTTCCGTTACGAAAACGGCCGGACCGGGCAAGTCGAAATGATGCAGACAAGCCGCATGGTCCCTTATTACGTGAATGACTGGATGCAGGCGGTCCGGCTCGACTATGAAGGAGGCGACTATGCCATGTACGTCATTTTTCCGGAGGGAGACCATACCCTTTCCGGTCTGGTGAAAAAGATGGATAGCGCCTTCTGGACAGATTTCCTGGCCACGCAGAAACAGGTGGATGCCGATATCCGGATGCCCAAGTTCGTCTTGTCTGAGGAGAAGGATCTGAAAGACGCCCTGAAAGCATGCGGTATGCGCCGGGCTTTTTCCGATGGGGCGGACTTTTCGTCCATGTCTGTCGCCCAGTTGTATATCAGCGGAATCATGCAGAAGTCGGTTATCCGGGTCAGTGAGACGGGAACGGAAGCTGCCTCTGTTTCCGTTGCGGAAATGATGGCCGTCGACGCGCCGGGTTCCGGAGAGACGCCGCTGGCCTTCCATGCGGACCGGCCGTTCCTCTACCTCATTGCGAACAAGACGACCGGCGCCATCCTGTACGAGGGGTTGTTCCGCTAGTTTTCCTCCCAGAGGAAGACTTTGTCGCCGCGGCGGAGTTTGGGAACTTCCGCCCCGGCGGCGAGGACACTCTCACCGGTCAGGTTGTCCGCCCGCAGGGCCACGGAGCAGCGCACGCCCTTGGGCGTTTCTTCCACATTCTTGAAATCGACCCGCATGTCGTCCACCCGGAAAGTGACGCATCCGGTGGTCGGCCCGATGGCCATGACCTCGTCTCCGATCCGGAGCGGATGGGCCTCGACCAGGAGTTCCGCGACCCCGATCCGGTCGAACCAGTTGGTGACCTTCCCGAAATACACCTTCTTGCGGGTGGCCTGACTGCCGTAGACATCGCTCCACTGCCCCAGTTTCGCGCCCAGGTAATAACCGTCCCAGAAGCCCCGGTTGAAGACTTCAGCCAGCTGCGCCTTCAGCGCGGCGGTCAGCTGCGGCGTATAGGTCCCGTCGCAGACGGCGTCGGCGGCTCTCCGGTAGCAGGAGACGGTCCGGCGGACATATTCCGCACTCCGGGCCCGGCCTTCGATCTTGAAAACCCGCACGCCCGCCTCGATGAACTTGTCCATGAATTCAATGGTACAGAGGTCTTTCGGGGACATGATATACTTGTTGTCGACGACCAGTTCCTCGCCGCTTTCCAGATCCCGGACCGCATAACTGCGGCGGCAGACCTGCAGGCAGGCGCCCCGGTTGGCGGAAGAGCCGAGCCGGTCGAGGCTGAGGTAGCACTTTCCGGAGACGGCCATGCAGAAGGCGCCGTGGGCGAACATCTCGATGCGGACCCGCTTCCCGGAAGGACCACGGAGGTCCTCCGCCAGGATGCGGTCGTGGATCTCCTTGACCTGCGTCAGGTTGAGTTCCCGGGCCAGGACGACGACGTCGGCGAACTGTGCATAGAACCGGAGGGCTTCGAAATTGGAGATGCTGAGCTGGGTCGAGATGTGGACTTCCAGGCCGATCTGCCTGCAGTAGAGGATGGCGGCCATGTCGGAAGCGATGATCGCGTCGACCCCGGCGGCCTTGGCCGCGTCCAGGGCCCGGTGCGCGGCGTCGATATCCTCTCCGTACAGGATTATGTTGAGGGTCATGTAGGTCCGGACCCCGTGCTCCTTGCAGATCCGGACGATTTCCGGCAGGTCCTCCGGGGCGAAATTGTTGGCAGAATGGGACCGCATGTTGAGCCGGCCGATGCCGAAATAAACGGAGTCCGCTCCGCTTTGGATGGCTGCGTGCAGGCATTCGAAGTTGCCGGCCGGCGCCATGATCTCCAGTTCTTTCTTCTCCATGAAAAACGGCGCAGTCCCGAAAGAGGAACCGCGCCGCAAAGATAGCGATTATTTCAGAGATTCCGGCCGATGACCTGGAGCCGTTCCTCATAAATGGTGCGGAGGCGGCGGACTGCGTCATGGAAACTCATGTTCTCGTCGCCGTTGATGATGCTTCCGCCGTTCTGGGAAGCATCATCGGCCGGATTCCACATCCGGAAGTTCAGGGTGGCGGACCGGGTCAGCATCTTTTCCGTTTCATCGATGAAGGCGGGGATGGTCTGCAGTTTCGGAAGGAGTTCCTCGAAACGGGCCTTGACCCGGGCGCGGAAAGCCGGATCCTCGAAGAGACGCGCATACCAGATCGCCTTTCCGTTGACAAGGCCGGTCTGGGCCTGCGGGGAAGTCTTGTAGGAAAGGATGCCCCAGTCGAAGTCCCAGACGGGACCGGCCATGAGTTTGCCGCCCCTGTCCTTGTGCATGTAGACGCTGCCGGGATTGCCGAGTTCATGGTTGCCCATCACTTCGAAGACGAGCCAGTAGTCGATGAAGGAGTCTGTGTCCAGCCAGGCGGCATAGCCCTTTTCCGGATCCGTGAAATCCTTTCCGTAGAGGGCGGAGGCCGTCTTTTCGATGTAATCCTTGATGTAGTCCGTCTGGGCGGCGGTGATTTCGTCCTCGTCCGGCGACTTGATGCCGAAGGGGACGACATCGTTCCGTCCCCAGATCCACTGGTTGGAACGGCCGTGGGGACTGAGCCACTGGACTTTGTTGTCGAAATGGAAGTCGCATTCCAGCAGATAGCCGCCGGTCAGGGCGTCGCCGCTGTTGTCTTCCGGGGTCATTTCCGTGATTGGAACCCGGTTCTTGTCGACCCGTACCTGCTCGATCAGCAGGTAATTGCCGGCGTGCCGCCCATTGAGGACCAGTTCCACGCTCTGGCAGCGGGGCGTCCAGTCCAGGGAGGTCATCGAGGCGACTTTCATGGCGATGATGTTGCGCATCATCGTGCGGTCCAGGAAATTGGCCAGCAGGATCCAGCGCTTGTGCTTGGGCATGCCGAAGAGGGAGGCTTTCTGGTCCAGTTTGACCAGATAGGGCTTTTTCGGCCAGGTCCAGGTCGTGTTGCCGCGCCCGCGCACCTGGCAGGTCACCTCTTCCAGCCCGTCCGCCACGCCGCGTCCGTCGATGCGGAGCGTCCCGTCGACATAGTCTTCTTTCGAGGTGATGGCGGCCTGCGTGTCGATAAAGATGACCGGCAGGCCGGTATCCGGCGCCAAGTCGGCCGGTTTCTCTTCGCTGCAGACCTGGATGCGTCCGGAAAGGACGGCGGTCCCGTCCCTGCGGCGGATCTTCAGGTGGATTTCTTCCTGGTATTCATCCCCCGAGCCGTTGTCGGCCAGGGTGGCGAGCCAGGTGCCGGCTTCGCCCTGCCGGGCGACCCGGACCAGCCGGAAATGGACGGGATCATGGTTGTCGGCCGTGACCAGGCTGATTTCGCAGTCCGTCGCCGCGGGGTCGCTGACGAAGGCATATTCCTTGTCCGTCACCCGGAAGTTGAGGTCTGCCGTCCCGCCTTCCGGCAGGACGAGGCTGGTTTCCTGGACCTGGACGGCGGTCAGCAGGACCGTTTCCGCAGGATCCTTGGAACAGGAGGCAGCGAAAAGGAACAGCAGCAGGGCGGCTGTTCCTTTCCAAAGGGTCCATCGGATCGGTTTCATGGCTATTCCACGTTGAAGTTCAGCGCCTCGCCGTCGGCGGCGTTGCCGGCGACCCAAAGCTGGAAGGCGCCCGGTTCGACGGTGTACTGCATGTCCGCGTTCCAGAAGGCCAGGTCGGCGACCGGAAGATCGAACGAGCAGTGCCGGGTCTCGCCGGCTTTCAGGAAGACGCGCTCAAAGCGCTTGAGTTCCTTGACCGGGCGGGTCACGCTGCCCACGAGGTCGCGGATATACAGCTGGGCCACTTCCGTCGCGTCAAATGCGCCCGTGTTGCTGAGGTCGTATTCCACGCGGATCGTGTCGTCCTTGCCGAAGGTGGTGGCGGACAACTGGATGTTCTTGTATTCGAACGTCGTGTAACTCAGGCCGTAACCGAAGGGGAAGAGCGGGCCGTAGCCGCTGTCCAGGTAGTAGGAGGTACAGCCGAGGGAGGTCTGTCCCGCTGCGATTTCAATATCGTCCAGCAGGGTTTCAGTGCCTGTGTTCGGACGTCCGGTATTGTTGTGGTTATAGTACATGGGGGCCTGTCCGGCGGTACGCAGGAAGGTCATCGGGCTCTTGCCGGACGGAACGGCCGCGCCGCTCAGGTGGTCGGCCAGGGCGGGTCCGCCCATGGTGCCCGGGTGGAAGCAATAGAGCATGGCACCGCAGTTCGCCAGGTCGCGTTCGATGGTCAGCGGCCGTCCGGCCATGACGACCACCACGACGGGTTTGCCGGTGGCTTTCATCGCGGCGATCAGGTCGCTCTGCGCTCCCTGCAGGTCCAGGGAGGAGAGGGAGTGGGCCTCGCCGGAAAGGATGGCTTCCTCGCCGACGACCACGACGATGGCTTCGGCGCGGGCGGCGGCGCTGCGGGCGCGGGCGATACCGTCGGTGCGCTTGTCACGGCTATAGGCGAGTCCCGGTTCGTAGATAACGTTGAAGGTCTCGCGCAGGGCGGCCAGCGGCGTGACGGTATGTTCCGGCTGTCCGTCGAAAGCCCAGGTGCCGAGCTGCTCGTACGGCGCGTCGGCCAGCGGTCCGGTCACGAGGATCGTCCGGCCGGCTTTCAGCGGGAGGACGCCGTCGTTCTTCAGCAGGATGGCGGATTCGAGGGCGGTCTGTTTCGCGGCGGCCAGGGCGGCTTCGTCGTACGCGACGACGCCGTTTTCATCGACATAGGGGTTGTCGAACAGGCCCAGGCGGAATTTGACGCGGAGAATGTTCCGCACTGCCTCGTCGATCTGGCTCTCCTTGATCTTGCCTTCGGCGACCAGTTCCTCGATGAAACCGATGAAACCGTAGGACATCATGTCCATATCGACACCGGCGTTGACCGACAGTTCGGTGGCGTGCTTGAGGTCGGAGGCAAAGCCGTGGGCGACCATTTCGCCGGAAGAGTTCCAGTCGGTAACGACCATTCCGTCGAAGCCCCATTCGTCGCGGAGGATGTCCTTGAGCAGCCAGCGGTTGCCGGTCGAGGGGATGCCGTCATTGTCGTTGAACGAGGTCATCAGGGTCATGGCGCCGGCGTCGACGGCGGCCTGGAAGGCCGGGAAATACGTATTCCGCAGCGCCCGTTCGGTCAGGCCGGTCGAGTTGTAGTCCCGGCCGCCTTCCGCTGCACCGTAGCCGACGAAGTGCTTGGCGCAGGCGGCGAGTCCTTCGGACTGGTAGCCGCGGACCAGGGCGGCGCCCATCTGCACGTCGAGGTACGGATCCTCACCGGATCCTTCCGCCACGCGGCCCCAGCGGGGATCCCGCGCGATGTCCAGCATCGGGGAGAAGGTCCACCGGACGCCGGAGGAAACGGCTTCCCGGGCGGCGACCCGCGCTCCTTCTTCCACCAGGGCGGGGTCGAAGGTCGCTGCCTGGCCCAGCGGAATCGGAAACATCGTCCGGAACCCGTGGATCACGTCGCGGCTGACGAGGATCGGGATGCCCAGGCGGGATTCTTCCACGGCTGCCCGCTGGACGGCGTTGATTTCAGCCGGGTCCACGCAGTTGAGGATGGAGCCGACTTCGCCTTTGGCGGCCGATTCGACCAGCCAGGCGCCGCCGGACAGCTGGTTCATCTGTCCTACTTTTTCGTGCAGGGTCATCTTGCCCAGCAGTTCATCTATCTTTTTCTCCGTCTCATCCTTGGGCGTGCAGCCGGCGAGGACCGCCGCCAGGCAGGCGGAAACGAGGATTCTGTTGGTTCTCATCTTGTGTTGTCAGTCAGTTTCCGAGGCCTTTATTTCTGGTAGACCCGGACATAGTCGATTTCGTAGATGGCGGGAAGTTTGCTTTCGTCCACGGTGCCGCCCATGTTGCCGCCCCAGGCCAGGTTCAGCTTCAGGTAGAACTCCTGGTCGAAAGGCCAGGTGCTGTATCCCTGCTTGTTGTTGCTGAAGGTCAGGTGCAACTCACCGTCGATGTAGAATTTCATCACGTCCGGCGTCCATTCCAAGGCATAGATGTGGAATTCGGACGCGGCGGCCGGGACCGGCTGCACATGCGTTTTCTGTGAGCCTTTCGGCCAGTTGTAGGCCTCGCAATGGATGCTGGAGGAGGACTTGTCCTTGCCCTGGGTGGAGATGGCGTATTCCATGATGTCGATTTCGCCATCCTTGGGCCAGGCCGTGAAGTGCTGCGGCATCATCCAGAAGGCCGGCCAGGCGCCCGGAGCGTCCGTGACGCGGATCCGTCCTTCGAAATAGCCGTATTTCCAGCCCTTGCGGGTGTTCATGCGGATGGAGTAGACCTTCCCGCCGACTTTCCGGGCGGTGATCTTCAGCGTCCCTTCAGAAACGGACGCCAGTTTGTAGCCATCCTTGCTTCCGGCGACATATTCCTGGATTTCGTTGTTGCCCCAGCCGCCGGCGCCGGTCTCATACCACCACTCCGTTTCGGCGGGTACGGAACCTTCGTCGAAATCGTCATGCCAGACCAGGGTATATCCTTCGGGGACATAGGCGCCGTCTTCCACCGGGGTGCCGGCGTCCTGCCGGACATCGAGCTGCACGGTCTTGCCGGCGGCGGTGAAGGCGATCTTGGCGGAGCGCTCCTTGTCGGAGAAGTTCCGGATGGCGTTGACCTGGAGTTTGCCGGTGCCCTTGGTGGCGACGGTCCGGTTGACGGACAGCCAGGACGGGAGGAGGTCCTTGGCGATCTCCCAGGTCGTGTTCGCGGTCATATCCACTTCCAGCATGCCGCCTTTCTCCGGGAAGGAGAGACTGGCAGGGGACAGGGTGATTTCCGGGACGAGCGCGGCCTGGCTGACCTGGATCGTGGCCTTCTTGTCCGTTCCCGGGGTGTTGCAGGTGAACAGGACGGTGGCGCTGCGCGCCGCACCGGTCGTGTTCTCCTTCGCGGTCAGGTTCAGTACGCTTTCCCCTTTGAACACGCTGCCTGCGGAGACCGTCAGCCAATCCTGGTCGACGGAGATGGCAAAGGAGGTGTTGACCTGGACGGATACGCTTTTGGTCTCGCCCTCTTCCGAGAGGGTGACGGACTGGGTGCTCAGGGTGATTTCCGGAGCGGGCGTATCGGGAGTGGTATTCTCTTTACTACCGGAGCCGCAGCAGGTCAGCAGGGCGGCGGCAATCAGCAACAGTGTCTTTTTCATGGGAAATGGTCTTTAAAAAATAAAAGAAAGGCGGAGATGCGGGATCTCCGCCTTTCAGTCCGTTCATTTAATCAACGTACTCCTGGAAAACGATGTCGGAAACCTTGATCTTGGTGCCGGCCGGGGTGCGGCCGAAGTCGAAGATCAGCATGACGGCTTCGGCATCTGCTGCCGCAGGGGCGATGTTCGACTGAGCGTACGTGACCGTACCGTTCTTGATCCGGACGGCACCGTCATAGAAGAACACCTTGTCGTCGCTTTCCGGGTCGTTGGTAAGCTTGACGGTGATGTCGCTCTCGGCGTCGGAAGTGATCTTGCAGGAGAAATCATAGCGATGGGAAGCCAGGGCCTTGATGTCCGTATGGAGCAGGAACTGACCCATCCATTCGCTGCCGCCGATACGTTCTGGAATCGTCAGCTCGAAACCGTTGTCCTCGCTCATCGAGAAGGTCGGGGTGAGGCCGCCGGCCCAGTCATCGGCGCTGAAGAAGTAGCTCGTGGTGATGTTGGCCTTCGGCCAGAAATTCTCGACGACGGGCTTCTCGCTGAGCGGAATATGCTTCTGCAGGCAGAGATTGGAGATGGTGATGACCGTACCGGCCGGGAAGCGGCCGAAGTCGAAGACCAGCAGGATGCTGTTGGTGGCATCGTACATCCGCTTGTCCGGGTTCTGGTAGAGAACGGTCTCGCCGGCTCCGATGGCGATGTTGCCTTCGTAGAAGAATTCGTCATCCTTAGGATCGTTGTCGGCCGTCATCTTGACGGTAGCGGTACCGGCCTGGGTGGCCTTGATCTTGGCGCTGAAGTCGAAGCTCTCCCATGCAGCGGCAGGGACCTGGGTGCGGATCTTGAACTGACCCATCCATTCGCTTCCGCCGATGCCTTCCGGCACGGTGATGACGACTTCGTTCTTGACGGAGATGCCGGGTTCGAGGCCGCCGGCCCCGTCTGCGCCGCTGAACCAGCTTTCATAGGAGAAAGCGTTGCCCAGCAGGTTGGTGGCCTTGTTCGGACGGAACCAGGCTTCTTCGGACTCCGGTTTCGGATCCTTCGGGACTTCCGGCTCCGGTTCCGGTTCCTTCAGTTCATCCTTCGGGACGTAGGTGGCGTACCAGGCGTTGCCGGGTTCGGAGGCGCTGCGGGCCCAGATGGTGAGCTCGTGCTCGTTCAGACGGATGATGTTGAAGGTGGAGGTGCCGCAGTAGAAGCCCATGAAGGCGTTGTTGCTCAGGGTGAGGATCATGTTCTCCTCGTCCAGGGAGAAGGTCAGGTTCTCAGCCGGGACGTAGGTGACGTCGAAGTCGCCGACGGTGGCATTGGGCGTGGCAGGCTGGCCGATCATGTCGACGCCGGCCTGGTTGGTGTAGATCTGGCCGTTGTTCTTCCAGATCAGTTTGGTGCCGCGCTGGATGAAGGTGTACTCGTTGTCATACAGGGAGGAACCGTCCTTTCCGAGGGCCGGGCAGTCCCACCAGCGGCCGCTCTCGCGCGGAGCCGCGTTGACATCGTCGACGGCGATGTGGCCGGGGGTGTACTTGGCGAGGACCCAGGTCTTGCCTTCGGTGGCGTCGGCGCCGCCGGTCAGGGCGTTGAATCCCGGAGTGTCAAGCAGGCCGTAGTCATCGTTGGCAATGTTGATCACCTGGCTGATGGTCGCGCCACCGCCTTCTGTAAAGAGGGACATCGTGACCGTATAGGAGCCGGCGAACGGATAGGAGGCGGTCACCTGGTCGCCCTTGGCGGTCGAACCATTGCCGAGATCCCAGAACGCCACACCCGCGACGGACGAGGTGTTCGTCAGGGTGATGATGTTTGCACTGGCCGTGCCGGGCGCCTGGGTGAAGCTGAGCTGGGACTCGCTGGGAGCCGTTCCGAGCCCGTGTTCATCCTTGTCCATCGGGGCGCAGGAGAAGATGAGTCCTGCAGCGGCGGCCAAGGCCAGACTGATTTTGAATATGGTTTTCATAATGTCGTGTTCTTTAATAAGCTGTTATCAATTATAACCGGGGTTCTGCTTGAGTTCGAACTCGCCGGTACCGGCGGTGCGGCTCATTTCGCTCTGCGGAATCGGAACCCATTTGTCCTTGTTCGGATCGAAGGTACGGACACTGTTGTGCTCGGCATCGTTCTCGGTCAGGACGCTGGCGGCATCACCCCAGCGGATGAGGTCCCAGAAACGCATGCCTTCGCCGAGGAATTCCTTGCGGCGCTCGCTCTTGATGTTCTCGAGGGAGACCGGGATGGAAGCGACGCCCGCGCGCTGGCGGATCTGGTCGAGGCATTCCTGGGCGGTCGGACCCTGGGCGGAAGCGCCCAGGACACCGACAAGCTCGGCATAGTTCAGGAGGGTTTCCGCATAGCGGAAGAGACGGAGGTTGTTCGGATAGTTGAGGTCAACCGTTCCGACCGGGGCGACGTAGGCGTTGCGGGCGGCGTACTTCTTCTGGAAGAGGCCGGTGTTCTGGAAACGCGGACCGTACGTGCCGTCAGGGAAGCTGTTGATGGAGCCTTCGCGGCGGGTGTCACCTTCCTCGTACATGTCCCAGGCAGCCTGGCGGACAGGACCGAAGCCCCAGCCTCCGCGGAATACGCCGCTCGGGTCGTTCAGTTCGTTCGGGGAGATGAAGGCAGGCAGGTTGGTGCCGAGACCGGCCCAGGCGTTGCCCCAGTCGCGGGCGCCGTCGGAACCCTGGTTGCTCTCGAAGATGGATTCGGAGCAGAACTCGTTCTCATCCAGCCAGATGTCGTCGAAGCTGGCCATCAGGGAATAACCGCCTTCGTTGATGATCTTGGCCATGTTGCCGGCGACTTCGTTGTACTTGCTCTGGTCCTTCTGGTACATCACGACGCGGGCCTTCAGCATATAGAGGGCGGCCAGGTTGGCGCGGGCCTCGTTCTCCTTGTCGCCGTTGTTGTTCAGCGGGAAGAAGGAACCGGCCTGGGCGGCTGCATTCTCAGCGGCTGCGATGTCGTCCATGATGTGGCCGTAGATCTGGTCGGCGCTCTGCTGGACAGCCATGAACGGCTCCGGGAGCGGTTCAGTAAAGTACGGGATGTTGCCGTAGAATTTCCACAGGAGGTGGTAGTAGTAGGCGCGAAGGAAGTAACCTTCGGCCTGGTAGCCGGCCAGACGCTGCTTGGCGACGTCGGAGTCGAAACCGACGGCGTTCTCACAGGCGATCAGGGTGTTGTTGGCACGGGCGATACCGGTGAAATAGATGCTCCACAGACCGGACGGGCTTTCGGAAGCCGGGATCTGGAAGAGGGAGAGGTGGTACATCCAGGACTGGTCGGAGGCGTCGCCGCCGCCCTTGTAGAGGTCGTCTGAACGGAGGTCGGACAGGAGCAGGACTTCGTTGTAGTTGAAGTTGGCGTAGCTGTCGAAGACCAGCGGCTGGTAAGAGGACGCCAGGTAGGAAAGGATTGCGCCCTCGGTCGCTGCACCGCCCGCTTCACCCTGCTGGGTGGAATGGGTGGTCAGGAAGTCCTCACCGCAGCTGACGGTCATGGCGGCAAGAGCCGCGATGGCGAAAATCTTATAGCGTTTCATATTCTTCAATTTCTTTTAAGCATTAGAACGTGATCGTAGCACCGACGGTGATGGTACGGGCCTGCGGATAGATACCGCGGTCGACACCGAGGGTCGTATAGCCGCCGGAAGCCATTTCCGGATCGAATCCGTCATACTTGGTGAAGGTAAGGAGGTTTTCACCGGCGATGTAGACGCGGACATTCTGGAGACCGATCTTGCCTATCGCCTTGGCCGGGATGGTGTAGCCGAGCTGGGCGGTCTTGAGACGGAGGTAGGAGCCGTTCTTGATGTAGAGGTCGGAGGAACGCCAGTTCTGGTTCGGGTTTGCAGCGGTCATGCGCGGGATGCGGTTGGACGTGCCTTCGCCGATCCAGCGGTCGAGGATCCAGGCCGGACGGTTCATGGCCGGGATATCGCCACGCATGGAGTAGTCGAAGATGTCGTTGCCGAGGGAACCCTGGAAGAAGATGGTGGCGTCGAAGCCCTTCCAGTCGGCGGAGAAGGTCAGACCGTAGGTCCAGTCAGGCTGGCCCTTGCCGATCTTCGTGCGGTCGTTGTCGTTGACGGAACCGTCCTTGTTCGTATCGACGAAGCGGACGTCGCCCGGTTGGGCGTTCGGCTGGAGGAGTTCGCCGTTGCTGTTGGTATAGCTGCGGACCTCATCCCAGTTCTGGAAGATGCCGTCCGTCTTCATACCGTAGAAGAAAGGCCAGACTTCGCCATTCATACCCTTGACATAGTCGCCGACACCGGAGGCACCGTTGCCCTGGTAGATGGCTTCGCCGGAGGAGTTGCCGAGGTTGATCAGCTTGTTGCGGAGGAAGGAAGCGTTGGCGTTGATGCTGTAGTGGAAGTCGCCCACCTGCTGCTGCCAGCCGATTTCGAATTCGACACCCCAGTTTTCCATGTCACCGAGGTTGGACATCGGAGCGCTCTGGCCGACGTAGGACGGGATCGGCATATCCATGAGCATGCCGTTGGTCTTTTTCTTATAGTAGTCGACACCGAAGCTCAGGCGGTCCTGGAGCATGCGGGCGTCGAGACCGAGGTCGATCTGCTCGGATTCCTCCCAGCGGATGGTCGGGTTGGCGAGGGCGCCGGCGGAGGCACCGTACTGCATGGTGCTGCCGAAAGCGGCGGTGGCGACATCCCAGCCGCGGCCGAAGTAGTAGTTCTGGCCGCCGTCCATCAGGGACGCATAGCGGAAGTTACCGATGTTTTCGTTACCGTTCTTACCCCAGGAAGCACGGAGCTTGAGCTGGCTGAGCCAGTCGACCTGGCCCTTGAGCCAAGGCTCGTTGGTGACATTCCAACCGAGGGAAACGGCCGGGAAGGTCGCCCACTTGTGACCGGGACCGAAACGGGAAGAACCGTCGCGGCGGACCGTCACCTCGAGCATGTAGCGCTCGTCGTAGTTGTAGTCGAAACGGAAGAAGTAGGAGGCAAGGCGCTGGAAGTCATAGCCGCCGGTACCGCCGCTGACGCGCTCTTCAGTGCGCTCTGCGATGGCGTGGTCGATGTTGGCCTTGAGCGGATCGGTCTCGAGGAGGTCATAGTCGGTGCCGGAGAGGTAGCGGTAGTTGTAGCTCATCGCGGACTGGCCGAGGACGGCGGAGAAGGTGTGCTTGCCAAGTTCCTTGTTGTAGGAGAAGTAGTTTTCAGTCTGCCAGCGCAGGCCGCGGTTCATGCCGCTCCAGACGGAGCTGCGGAGGGTGTAGTTCATCGAGCTCTTGTACTGCGGATAGGCATAGCCGTTGTTGCCCCAGAAGCTGAGGTCGGTACCGAAGCTGCTCTTGAATCTCAGGCCGGGGATGATGTCGATCTCACCGGTGAAGTTGGCGACGAACTTGTCCGTATCGTAGATGGTGTTGCCGGGGGTCTCCAGATTGGCAATCGGGTTGGTCAGTTCCTGGTAGCCGGTCGGCGGGAGGGAATAGACGCGGCCGTCCTTGGATACGATGGCCGTCGGATGCTCGGCGAGGATCTGGGCGGCGGTAGCCTCATCGGCGAAGACCGGGATCGTCGGGTTGAAAGCGACGGCGGAGCCGAGGATGGAACCGAACTCGGAGTTGGTCTCGATACCCTTGGAAGTGATCCGGGAGTAAGCGAGATTGGCGGTGACGGTCACCTTGTTGAGGAAGTCACGGTCCGTGGTCTCGTAAGGGACGTAGGTGTTGTTGGAGCGGATGGACAGACGGTCGTAGTTGGACTTGTCATAGTTACCGCCGATGATACCTTCCTGGTTGAAGTAACCGACGGAAAGGAAATAGGTGGCCTTGTCCGTACCGCCGCTGACGCTGATCTGGTGCTGCTGGACCGGGGCGTTGTAGTTGAAGGTTTCATCCTGCCAGTCGGTACCCTTGCCGGCGGCTGCCACCTGTGCGAGGGTGTAGCGCGGGTTGATGCCGTCGTTAACGTCCATTTCGTTCATGATGGTCATGTACTCCTGGGCGTTGAGGACTTCCTTCTTTCTCCACGGGTTCTGCCAGCCGTAGCTGCCGTTATAGGTAATGGTGGCCTTGCCCTTGGTACCGTTCTTCGTGGTCACGAGGACGACGCCGTTCGCAGCACGCGCACCGTAGATGGCGGCGGAAGCAGCATCCTTCAGGATTTCCACGGACTGGATATCGGTCGGGTTGAGGTAGTCGATACCGCCGTCAACCGGCATGCCGTCGACGATGTAGAGCGGGTCGGAATTGTTGACGGTGCCGATACCGCGGATCTTGATCTGGGAGCCGGAGCCCGGCTGGCCGGATGCCTGGGTGATCTGCACGCCGGATACCTTACCCTTGAGGGCATCGTTGATCGTGGAGGCTTTGACCGTGTTCAACTGGTCGCCGTCCACTTTCGAGATGGATGCGGTAACGACGCTCTTCTTCTGGACACCGTAGCCCACGACGACGACATCGTCGAGGAGCAGGGCGTCTTCGCGAAGGACGAAATCAATGACGCTGCGGCCGTTGACGGCCTCCGTCTTGGTCTCATATCCGATGGAAGAGACCTCGAGGACTGCGTTGGCGGGGACGCGGTCCAGTACATAGGAACCGTCGACGTCGGTGGTAGTACCGATCGTGGTTCCCTGTACGAGAACGCCGGCGCCGATGACGGGCTCTCCCGTCTCATCGACGACCGTACCCCTTACTTGCTGCTGGGCGAATGCGGATGCACTGCCCAAGCCCGTTACCATGAACAGGATCAGGGCGAGTCTGTAAGTCAAGTGTTTCATTAGAGGTTGATAATTGGTTTGGTGTTTCATTGCCGTTTGTCCGTCCTTTGCCTGCCGGCGCAGAATGGACGATGCAAAACTAAAAGGATTCAAACAAAATAACGCTTCCAGCCTCCCGCTCGCTTGAAAAATGTCGGTCTGGTGGTATGTAATAGTTCAATAGTGGATTGATTAACAATAATTTAAAACGACAAACCGGTCCTTGAAAAAGTGGATTTCCAAGGACCGGAGAAAATTTTAGGAATGTTTTAAGTGGATTTCTGAAGGATCTGATTAATTGTTAAATCATTGATTTATTGGTTAATGATTGATTATTACAGGTGGAATTTTAAGTGGATGCCGTGACGAATAATGTATATTATTTCATCCACTTAATTCCCGATATGACGGATTTTTTCCTCGAATTCCTCCCGATTCTCAATTGCGGCGTTCTTGATCTGCGCGCGGTAGTTGTAGATGGTGTTGACCGAATACCGGAGCATGGCGGCGATCTGCGAGGACTGGGTGATGCCGAGCCGGATCAGGGCAAAGATGCGGAGTTCCGTCGTCAGCAGTTCTCCTTTCTTCGGCGTGATCCGTGCCTCCGGCCGGAGGAGTTCGTTGAACTGGCTGACGAAATGGGGATACAGTTTAAGGAAGGCCTGGTCGAAAAGTTCATAGAAGCGCTTGAGTTCCTCGTCGATGAGTTTGTGCGAACTGGTTTCGGCGATGACCTCGTCATACTGGCCGGCGATGACCTTCTTGCGGACGTTGCTCTGGTATTTCTTGATCTTGTCGATGTAGCCCGAACTCAGCGTCAGGAACAGTCCGATGTACTCTTCCTTGGCGGCGTTGGCTTCCGACAGGGCGGCGTTGGTCTCCGAGAGGCGGTTGTTGAATTCCAGCAGGGATTCGGAATATTCGTTGATCTGGCGGTTCATCTCGCGGACCTGCCGGTTCAGCTTGCGCTGGCGGAAGTAGGCGCGGAGCGTCCAGAAAGCGCCGGCGAAGGTGGCCAGCGACAGGACGGAAATCAGGATGAGAAACAGCCGGCTGCGGCGTTCGTGCCGGGCGCGGTAGTCTTCGTACCCTTTCTGGATGTCCGGGAAGACGGCCGCGATCTGCCATTGGCGCAGGCGGGCGTTGTATGCGAGCGCGTCGTCCAGCGAGGCGCGGATGTACCGGAAGGCCCGTTCGAACTCGCCGGAATTGAACAGGACCTGGGCGAGGCTGCACAGGGCGGCATTGTCCTTCGTGGCCGTCTTGATGTCCCCCATGGCGGAACGGATGAACCAGGCCGTCATTTCTTCCGTGCGGTTCAGCTGCTCGCAGATGCGGGCTTCGTAGTAAGCCCAGTTGGCGTATTCGTGGCTGTCCGGATCCAGTTTGGCCAGCAGGTTCTTGCACAGGAAGTCCGCCTGTCCCCAGTTCTCCTCGTCCATGGCGCGCAGGATGGAGATGCCCTGATAGAGCGTGGAGTTCTCCGGAGCGGCGGAGAGGATGGCGCCCCGGTACCAGGCGATCTTGGAGGCCATCCGGCCGTCGGGATCCTCGTTGTGCATGTTGTCCCGGTAGTCGTACCAGAAGCGCTGCTGGGCGTTCCAGTAGGCGAGCCGCTGGTTGTCGGTCAGGATGGTCGTGTCGATCTGGCTCTCCAGGATGTTGCTGGCTTCCAGGTACATGCCGCCGATCGCGTTGATCATGGCCCGGTTCAGCAGGACCTCATTGATAAGGACCCTGTCCCCGAGTTCGCGGGCGGCTGTCTCCTGCTCGTCAAGCGCCTGCGCGGCCTTGTCGAAATTGTAGGTCAGGTACTCGCCGTAGAGTTGGCCGTAACTGGTAAAACGCTGCTCGGCCGAGACGCCGCGGGAATGGACCGGGTTCTCCAGGGTCTTGATCCGTACTTCCTTTTCGGCGACGTACTTGTCCGCCTGCGCAAGGGCCGCATCCAGTTGCGGCAGCAGTTCCTCCAGGCGCTGCGCCCGGACGGTCAGGCCGGCGCAGAGCGCCAGGATGCACAGGAACCAGCGTTTCATGGCAGATTATTTCGTACGGCCGACCAGCCGGTCGGCAAACCGGCGCAGGGTCATCAGGCGGACGCCGGAGAAGGACTGGGCTGCGAATCCCATGGCCTCTTCCGTGAGCCGGATGATCTCGTATTTCGCGTCCTCGTCGACATGGAGGGCCGTATAGAATCCTTTCATGCGGGCAATCTTCGCCGCCCGCTGCTGCTCGTCGTCGACCGGCATGTCCATGGCGTCGAGGATTTCCTCGCGCAGCAGGTCGTCCGCCTTTTCAAGGGCGCGGGTCGTCAGCCAGCATTTCTTGTTGTTGACGATGTCCCCGCCGATGGGCTTGCCGAAGACCTTGCTGTCCCCGAACGCGTCGAGGTAGTCGTCCGCGACCTGGAACGCCAGGCCGAGCGCATAGCCGTAATCGTAGAGATTGTCGCATTCGTCCTCGGTCGCTCCGGCAATCAGGGCGCCCATCTTCGCGGCGCAGGCGATCAGCACGCCGGTCTTCAGGCCGATCATCTGGATGTACCGGGTCATGGGAACCTCCGGCAGCTGTTCGAAGTCCATGTCCAGCTGCTGGCCCTCGCAGACCTGGGCGGCGGTGGTGCTGAACAGTCCGAGCACCTGCTGCAGCACTTTGGCCGGGGCCATGGCGATGCGCCGGTAACTGTCGATGCACATGACGTCGCCGGAGAGGATGGCTCCGTCTTCGCCCCATTTCGTCCAGACCGTCGGCTTGCCGCGGCGGACCTGGGACTTGTCCATGATGTCATCGTGGATCAGGGTGAAGTTGTGGAAGACTTCCAAGCCGGCCGCCGGCTGCAGGATCTGTTCGTCGAATTCATCCTGGAAAAGGGAATAGGTCGTCAGGCAGAGCCGCGGGCGGAGTTGCTTGCCGCCGAGGGAGATCATGTAGCGGAGCGGGTCGTACAGGCCTTTCGGCTCGTCGGTAAACTGTATTTTGCTGAAGAGACCTTCGATGAGGCTATGGATCTGGTTTTCGGTAATCATGCGATTGGATTTTAGTGTGTCCACAAATATAATTATATTTGCCTGAAATTTCAAAAGATGGTCCTGAAAGGAGAAGCGACAGTCATCAAGAATGCGGGCAGCCATTTCCTGCTGTCCGAACTGCCCGTCTGGGCGCCGTTCCCGGCCTTGCTGAAGGGCAAGGTCCGGCTCGGCGGCAGCACTGCGACCAACCCCGTCGCCGTGGGCGACCGGGTCCGGTATGAAGCGGAAGTGCCCGACGGCGCCGGCACCGAAGCGGTGGACATGCTCCACCCGGCGGCGATTGCCGAGGTCCTCGACCGCCGCAACTACATCATCCGCAAATCCACGAACCTGTCGCGCCAGAACCATGTCATCGCAGCCAACATCGACCGGGCCTATCTGGTTGTCTCCCTGTATTTTCCGCAGATCAAACTGCCTTTCCTGGACCGGCTTCTGGTGACCTGCGAGGTCTACGGAATCCCGGCGACCGTCGTCATGAACAAGGTCGACCTGTACCGGGAGGAGGCTGCGGAATACGTGCAGGACTTCCACCGGATCTATGAAGGCGCCGGCTATCCGGTCCTCGAGACTTCCGTCCTGACGGGCGAGGGGATCGACGCGCTGCGGGAAGACTGCAAGGACAAGGTCTGCCTGTTCTCGGGCGAATCCGGCGTCGGGAAGTCCTCGCTGATCCATGCCCTCGACCCTTCCCTCGACCCGAAGGTCGGGCGCATCTCGGATGTCCACCTGCAGGGCCGGCACACGACCTCCCTGTATGAAATGTACCGGCTCACGTCCGGCGGCTACATCATCGATACGCCGGGCCTGCGGGGCTTCGGCCTGGTCCGGCTGGAAAAGGAAGAAATCGCCCTGTATTTCCCGGAAATGCTCCAGGCGGCGCAGGAATGCCGCTTTACGCCCTGTACCCATACCCATGAACCCGGCTGTGCCGTCAAGGCGGCCGTCGAAGCCGGTACGATCAGTCCCGAACGATACAGTTCCTACCTCGGCATGCTCGAGGAAGATACGAAATTCCGCTAATGCGTCCGCTCAACAAGGAAATCCTCCGGCTGGCCATCCCCAGCATCCTGGCGAACATCACGATCCCCGTGGTGGGCATCGTGGACCTTGCCATCGCCGGCCACCTGACGGCCGGGGAGGCGGCGACCCTGATCGGCGGCGTGTCGATCGGGTCCATGCTCTTCGACCTCCTGTACTGGAACTTCGGTTTCCTGCGTGTGGGGACGGGCGGCCTGACGGCCCAGGCCTTCGGCCGCGGCGACCGGCATGAAATGGCCTCCCTGCTGTGCCGGGGCGCGGGTTTCGCTTTCCAGATCGCCTTTGTCATGCTTCTGCTGCAATGGCCATTCGTCAAGGGCGTCTTCCTTTTTGTCGACTGTTCCCCGGAGGTGCGCCAGCTGGCGGAAACGTACTTCTTCATCCGGATCTGGGCCGCTCCCGCCAGCCTGTCGCTGATGGCATTCCGCGGCTGGTTCATCGGCATGCAGGACAGCGTCAGTTCCATGCTGACCGACTTGGTCGTCAACTGCGTGAACATCGCCGCCAGCCTCTTGCTGTCGCGGCGCATCGGTTTTGCCGGCATCCCGGCCGGAACGGTCATCG
>CADCRA010000012.1 GCA_902803715.1 uncultured Bacteroidia bacterium | reverse complement strand
GACGGCTGCTGCCATCACGAAGAATAATACCATGAAAACAGCCATCGTCATCCTCAACTGGAACACCCGGGACTTCCTGGAGCAATTTCTCCCGGTCCTCCTGGTGTCGGCCGGCTGCGCACCCGACGGACAGCCGCTGGGCGACCATGCGGTCATCGTGGCGGACAGCGCCTCGACCGACGGTTCGATGGAGATGATGGCGGAAAAGTTTCCGGGCGTCCGGCGGATTCCGCTGGACCGAAACTACGGATTTACCGGCGGATACAACCGCGCCCTGGCCCAGTTGGAAGGCTTTGATTATTTCCTGCTGCTCAACTCGGACATCGAGGTGCAGCCGGGCTGGCTGGAGCCGCTCGTGGCATACATGGACAGCCATCCGGGATGCGGGGCCTGCGGTCCGAAACTGCATGCCTGGCAGGACCGGGACCGGTTTGAATACGCCGGTGCCGCCGGCGGTTACCTGGATGCCTACGGCTACCCGTTCTGCCGCGGCCGCGTGCTGAAACGGGTCGAACGGGACCATGGCCAGTATGACGACGGTCCCCGGTCCGTATTCTGGGTCACGGGAGCGTGCCTGATGGTCCGCAGCAGCCTCTGGCGCGAACTGGGCGGCCTGGACGACCGCTTCTTCGCGCACATGGAAGAGATCGACCTGTGCTGGCGGATCCAGTTGGCAGGCTGGTCGGTCGATGTCGTTCCGGCCTCCGTCGTCTGGCACGTAGGCGGCGGGACGCTGCCGAACAATTCGCCCTGGAAACTGGAACTGAATTACCGCAACAACCTCCTGATGCTGGAGAACAACCTGGCGAAGACCTATGCGGCGCGGCTGTACCGCAAGGATCCGCTCCGGGCTGCCCGGCAGGGATCGGCGCAGGCCCGCAGGGTCATCACCCGGCGGATGCTGCTGGACGGCCTGTCCGGGCTGGTCTACCTGCTGACCGGAGAGTGGGCGTCGCTGCGAGCCGTCCTGAAGGCGCACAAGGCCTACCGGACGTTGCGCCGCACGGAGACGCCCGAAGAGATTGCCGCCTGGCTGCCCGGCAACCGGGCGGAGGTCCGCGGACTGTGGACGAAATGGATCGTCCTGGCCGCCCTGCTGCAGGGCGACCGTATTTTCGAAACCGTACACAAGATTTGATCATACCATGAGAATCGTGATTGAAGGGGCCGGAGAAGTCGGATCCCACCTGGCGAAAATGCTTTCTACGGAAGCCAATGAGATAACGGTCATCGACGCCGACGAAACCCGTCTGGCAAAACTGTCGTCGACCGCGGATGTCGTCACGCTCAACGGCGGCGCGTCTTCGATTACCACCCTGAAGGAGGCGGGCGTCGAAAAGGCGGACCTTTTCATCGCGGTCAATCCGTTCACCTCGCAGGATGTCAACGTCGTCAGCGCCCTGCTGGCGAAGAAACTGGGCTGCCCGAAGGTCTGCGCCCGCGTCGACGACGAGGAGTACCTCTCGTATGAGAACAAATACCTCTTCACGGAGATGGGCATCGACATGATGTTCTATCCGGAGAAGATCGCGGCCGGCGAAATCGTCGACCTGCTGAAGCGGACCGCATCGACCGAGTCCATGGACTTCGCCCGCGGCCGGCTCCAGATGGCGGTCTTCAAGCTGGAGGAGGACTCTCCCCTGCTTGACATGAAACTGACGGAGTTCACCGCCGCCGTATCCAGCGAGCAGGTGCAGTTCCGCGTCGTGGCGGTTTCCCGCGGTGCGGAAACCCTCATGCCGCGGCCGGACATGCGGTTCAAGTACCATGATCTCGTCTTCATCATCACCAAACGGGAAGGCCTGGAGCCGATCATGACCTTCCTCGGCAAGAGCAACATCGAAGTCGGCAAGATGATGATCCTGGGCGCCAGCCAGATCGGCGGGATGGTCGCGAAGATGATGAGCAAGCAGATGGAGACCATCAAGGTCATCGACCTGGACCGGCAGCGCTGCCTGGAACTCAGCGAGAAGACCGACGACAACGTCATCGTCGTCCACGGCGACGGCCGCAATTCGGACCTGCTGATCGAGGAGAACATCAAGGATTACGACGCCTTCGTGGCCGTGACCGGCAACGACGAGGCGAACATCCTCGCCTGTGTGGTCGCCCGCAAGTTCGGCGTCCCGCGCACCATCGCCCAGGTCGAGAACCTGGAGTATGTCAAACTGGCCGAAGATATGGGCGTCGACGCGGTCATCAACAAGAAACTCGTGACGGCGGGCCGCATCTTCAAGATGACCCTCTCCAACAAGGTCCGCTTCGTCAAATACATGAACGGAACGGATGCGGAGGTCCTGGAGTACATCGTTGCTCCGGGCAGCATGATCACCAAGCATCCGCTGCGCGAACTGACCTTCCCGCAGAACGCCATCATCGGCGGCGTGATCCGCGGCAAGGATTCGTTCATCGCCGTCGGCGACACCCAGATCGAGGCGTATGACCGGGTGGCGGTCTTCGCCCTTCCGAGCGCCGTCAAGGAGGTCGACAAATTCTTCAAGTAGGATGGCGAGTTACCTCCAGATCGAGAACATCTCGAAGTCCTACGGCCCGAAGGTTCTTTTCGAACGGATCAGTTTCAACGTCAACGAGGGTGACAAGATCGCGCTGATCGCGCCCAACGGAACCGGCAAGACGTCCCTGCTGCGCATCCTGGCGGGCAAGGACAAGTCCGACACGGGCGGCAAGATCACCTTCCTCAAGGATATCCGCATCGCCTTCCTGGAACAGGAGTACGACTTCGATCCCGAAGCCGGCATCTTCGACCAGGTCATGCAGTCGAGCCGCGAGTTTACGGCCGCGCTCGACCCGGACCACCTGTTCGAATATGAACTCCGGGTCCGGCAGCTGCTGACGAATTTCGGCCTGACGGATTTCGGGGCGCCGATGAAGAGCCTCTCGGGCGGCGAGGTCAAGCGCGTGGCCCTCACGCAGATGCTGGCGACCGAGGCGGATTTCTACATCATGGACGAGCCGACCAACCACCTCGACATCGATGCGATCGAATACCTGGAGAACTACCTGGGGCGGTCCCGCTGCACCCTGCTGATGGTGACCCACGACCGGTATTTCCTCGAACGGACGTGCAACATGGTCCTGGAGATGGACCACGGGGCGGTCTATCTGTACCGGGGCGACTATGAGAATTACCTGGAGAAACGCCAGGAACGGATCGACAATTACAACGCGGAGACGGACAAGGTCCGGAACATCCTCCGCCGGGAACTCGAGTGGATGCGGAGCACGCCGTGCGCGCGGACCGGAAAGGCAAAGTACCGGAAGGATGCCTTCTATGAACTGAAGGACCGGGCGGAACAGGTCTACCGGACGTCGCAGCTGGACCTGAGCGAGATGGCGGGAGCCTCCCGGCTGGGCACGAAGATCATCAACTGCAAGGATGTCAGTTTCTGGTATGGCGGGAAATGCTACCTCGACCATTTCACCTACAACTTCCAGCGGTATGAGCGGGTCGGCATCGTCGGCCGCAACGGAGCGGGCAAGACGACGTTCATCAACCTGCTGACCGGCAACATGGACCCGGAAGATCCCGGTACCCTGACCGGCGTCATCGACCGGGGCGAATCCCTTCGGATCGGGTATTACCACCAGCGCGGCATCCGGTTCGACGAAGACCAGACTGTGCTGGAGACCGTCAACGACACCCATCTCCTGTCCCGGTTCATGTTCCCGCACGACATGCTGAACAACCGGATCTCCAAACTTTCCGGCGGCGAAAAGCGGCGGCTGTACCTGCTGACCATCCTGATGCAGCAGCCGAACCTGCTGATCCTCGACGAACCGACCAATGACCTGGACATCGTGACCCTCAACGTATTGGAAGAATACCTGAAGGATTACCACGGTTCCCTGATCATCGTCTCGCACGACCGGCATTTCCTGGACCGGCTGGTCGACCATCTGCTGGTCTTCTGCGGCGACGGCGTCGTCAAGGATTTCATCGGCGGCTATACCGAGTACCGGACGTTCATGAAGGATTATGAGGCGCAGCAGAAGACGGCGGCCAAGGCGGCCGCACCCAAGGCGGCACCGGTACGGCAGGACGCTCCGCCGGCTTCGCGCAAGAAGATGACTTACAAGGAGAAACGGGAATTCGAGCAGTTGGAGAAAGATCTGGAGGCCCTGAATGCCGAGAAGGAGGCGCTGTCGGCGAAAATGAACAGCGGCGCCCTGGATTACGGGGAACTGCAGGCGGCGTCCGAGCGTTTCGGCGCGTTGAGCGAAGAAATCGACGGGAAGGAATTGCGCTGGCTCGAACTTTCCGAACTGCAATAAAAAAGACCTGCGGATTTCTCCGCAGGTCTTCCGTATCTTGGATCCGGATCCTTATTTCAGACGCTTCTGGATGGCCTTGCTGGCCTCTTCGTAACCCGGTTTGTTGAGCAGGGCGAACATGTTCTTCTTGTAGGCCTCGACACCCGGCTGGTTGAACGGATTGACGTCCAGGGTGTAGGCGCTGACTCCGCAGGCGAACTCGAAGAAATAGAACAGGCCGCCGAGGTTGCGCTCGTTGATGCGCTCGATGCTGATCTCCAGCTGCGGGACGCCGCCGTCGATGTGGGCGAGCTTGGTACCGAGCTGGGCCATGGCGCCGCAGTGCTCGACGTGCTGGCCGGCGAGGTAGTTGAGCTGGTCAAGGTTCTGCTCATCGCTGCCGATGACGACGCTGCGGCCGGCTTTCTCGACGTTGATGACGGTCTCGAACATGACGCGCTCACCTTCCTGGATGAACTGGCCCATGGAGTGGAGGTCGGCGGTATTGTTGACGCTGGCCGGGAAGATACCCTTTCCGTCCTTGCCTTCAGACTCGCCATAGAGCTGCTTCCACCATTCGCCCAGATACTGGAGTTTCGGGTTGTAGGTCACCATGATCTCGACCTTCTTGCCCATTTCGCTGTACAGCAGGTTGCGCATGGCGGCATAGACGACGGCCGGGTTGTCCTCGCTCTTGACGGCGAGGCTCTTTTCCATCTCGGCGGCGCCTTCGAGGATGGCGCGGACATCGAAGCCGGCGACCATGATCGGCAGGAGCCCGACCGGGGTCAGGACGGAGAAACGACCGCCTACGTTGTCCGGGACGATGAAGGTCTTGTAACCCTGCTGGGTGGCGAGGGTCTTGAGGGCGCCCTTGACGGCGTCGGTGATGGCGACGATGCGCTCGGAAGCATCCTTGTAATGCTTCTCAACGAACTCCTTGAGGACACGGAAAGCGACGGCCGGCTCCGTGGTGGTGCCGGACTTGGAGATGACGATCAGGGCCGTGTTGCGCTCGGCAGCAAGGTCCAGCAGGTCGGCGAGGTATTCCTCGGAGAGGTTGTTGCCGGCGAAAACGACATCCGGAGCATTCTTGGCGCGGAGCTGTTTGGCGAAGTTGTGGGAAAGGGCCTCGATGGCGCAGCGGGCACCCAGATAGGAACCGCCG
Source organism: uncultured Bacteroidia bacterium (assembly GCA_902803715.1). Classification (GTDB taxonomy): domain Bacteria; phylum Bacteroidota; class Bacteroidia; order Bacteroidales; family UBA932; genus Cryptobacteroides. The sequence goes on along the minus strand of CADCRA010000012.1, from coordinate 6,254 downwards.
ATACCGATGACGACGACCAGGTCGACGCCTTTCATCTTCCAGTTGTTGCAGACGGCCTCGCATTCTTCGAGGAGGCCTTCCGAAATCGCCGGAACCGGATAACCCTTGGTGGGTTCGACGGAACGCGGGTCGAGAACGTCGGAGGGAAGATGCTTCCAGCCGAGGAAGTCATTGCCGGCTCCTTCTTCGCCGTCGAGGACATCGAAGGCGTCGAGGGCTTTCTTTACATACTTCTTGTAGTCTGCCGCCTTGACGAAGGACTGGCAGCCGGATACGTTAACTTTGATCATATGGGTTAAATGTTATATTTGTATCGTTTTACGTTTCTAACCGTACAAATTTACGCTTTTTTGAATAATTATCCCGCTGGAAATCAGACTAAAACGATACAAAAATCCACCGGGCCGATCCGGTGGATTTCATTCGCTATTCAGCGGTCATGCGCTCCAGCGCCAGCTCGATCAGGCTCCGGACCTGCGGCTTGTAATCCGGGTTGCTGCTCTGCAGGTAGCGGTTGGCGATGGCGCAGCAGACGGTGCAGGCTTCGTGGCCGAGATGGCGGGCCAGGCCGGCCAGCGGGGCCCCCTCCATCTCGAAGTTCGTGATCCGGTAGTCACCGAAACGGAAGGATTCGATCTTCTCCAGCATGTCCGGCATGGCCAGCGGGACACGGACGACGCGGCCCTGCGGACCGTAGAAGCCCGGTGCGGAGATGGTGACGCCCTTGATGGTGCAGTCTTCGAAACGGCGGATGATCTCGTCGCTGGCCTTGACGAAATACGGGGACGGAAGGTTCGGATCCCAGTTCATGTGACGCTTGAAATCCGCCTCCACCTGCGCGTCCGTGATCTTCTCGCGGTTGCCGTACCAGTTCATGACACCGTCGAAACCGACAGAGATATGGGACAGGATATAGGAGCCCAGCGGAATGTCTGCATGCAGGGCGCCGGAAGTGCCGATCCGCAGGATCTTGAGCGTCCGATGGTCGGGCTTGACTTCCCGGGTCGTGAAATCGATATTAGCCAGGGCATCGAGTTCGGTCATGACGATATCGATGTTGTCGGGGCCGATGCCGTGGGACACGGCGGTCAGGCGCCGGCCGTTGTAGCGTCCGGTCACGGAAACGAACTCACGGGAGGCGTGACGGAATTCGATGTCGGTCAGGTATTCGGCGATCATGTCGACGCGGGCCGGATCTCCGACCAGAATGACGGTATCGGCCAGTTCCTCAGGACGGAGATGGATATGGAATGCGGAACCGTCCGCATTGATGATCAGTTCAGATTCTGGAATTCTCATTTTTCTTTTGACTGCTATTAATCGGGTTGAAGACTACAAATGTAGGATTTTCCTCACAGATTTCCTATTTTTGTACCCACAATCAAAACGAATCATCCCATGTGGCAAAGAGTACAGACGTTATACCTCGCAATCTCCACCATCCTCATCGGCATCCTGTTCTTCGTACCGAAGGCCGTCACGTTCGGAGCCGACGGTTCCGTGACCGATGAGGTCGCTTTCACCGGCTACATGCCGTATCTGGTCCTGCTGGTGGTCATCACCCTGCTGAACCTCCTGGCCCTGACGACCTGGAAATTCCGTGTCTTCCAGATGCGCACCGCCACGCTGGTCTCCCTGATCACCCTGGCCCTCCAGATCTGGCTGGTCGTGGACTTCCTGGCCACCCACAACGAGGTCGTGTTCCGGGTCTACGCCCTCTTCCCGCTGGTCGCGGTCATCTTCGACATCCTGGCCGTACGCGGCATCTTCGCGGACCAGATGCTCGTCGAGAGCGCATCCAGCCTGCGGAAATCCCGCCGGGAACGCAGGAAGTAATTATTTGGAAGCGTTGAATACCGCCAGAACATTGGCGGCGTAGGTTTTCGTGACCGGGATCGGCTCGGTCTCGGAGGACTCCAGTTCGACGACATATCCGTCCTCCCCTTTCCGCAGGACTTTCACCTTCTCCATGTTGACGATGCAGCTGCGGTTGCAGCGCACGAGCGGACTGCCGCTGAAACTCTCTTCGAGGGTACGGAGGCGGCAGCGCAGCATGTACTTGACCAGCTGGCCCTTGCTGTCGGTATACCAGACGATGACATAGTTGTCGTTCGCCTCGATGTAATAGAGGTTCTCGAGATTGACGACCATCTTGAGGACGCCGTTGTTGTCGAAAAGCGTCACCTTCTGCTCTTCCCGCACGTCAACGGGCTGGTCCGTGACGACATTGCGGTAGTTCATCAGCCGGATGGTGTTGTTCTTGTCGATGATCGTGAAATACATGCCGGCGATGACCGCGGGAATGATCAGCGAGACGAAACAGTAGACGGCGGCATTGAGATAAATCTCCAGGAACGTCCGGTCCTGCAGGTCGATGATGCCGAATTCATCGCCCTGGACGGTGAAGATCGTATAGAGCAGGCAGACCAGGAGCGCTTCCGACACGATCCAGAGGACATACTGCAGATAGGTCATCGGCAGGGCGCGGAGGGCATACATGATGCGACGGCTGATGATGATCGTCAGCAGGCAGATGATGAAGAACAGGGCGGTGAAGGCAAAGGCCTGGGAGGCACCCAGGCGGAACCAGGCGTTGTTGGAATACGGGATGCTGACGAGCATGAACACCAGCGAGAACAGGGCCGTGAACGTCACGGACGCAATCAGCTGGTACTTTGCCCGGAAATAGGAAGGAATATAATTTTTCTGGTCGTCTCTCGTCATTGTAAAGTCGGTTCCAATTCCTGCAAATATAGCTTTTTTCGGAAAATTACGGTGCAATTCAACCGGATTTCACCCCAAATACGGCAATTTTACCCCTAAAAACGGCCAAAAACCAAAATTCCGGCCGATTCACCACAAAAATTTCACTTTCTCGCGCGCGATATGTAATTTCGTTCTCACTTTCCCAAATAATACCAGAAAAATGAAGATAATAGGAACAGGCAGTGCCATTGCGGAGAAGGTCGTCACCAACGACATGCTGGCCGAATTTCTCGACACGAGTGATGAATGGATCACCCAGCGGACCGGCATCAAGTCCCGCCATGTCATCTCCCACGAAGAACTGGAAGACCTGGGCGTGAAAGCAGCCACCGCCGCCCTCGAGATGTCCGGCCTGCAGGCCGCTGACATCGACTTCCTGATCTGCTCCAATGTCATGAACGAATACATCACGCCGAACCTCGGCAGCATCATCGCCTGGAAGATGGGGATGCGCTGTCCGAGCATCGACGTCAATGCGGCTTGCCCGGGCTTCATCTATGCCCTGGACATCGCCGAAAACCGCTGGCTGGCCGGCAAGGCGAAGAACATCCTGATCGTCTGCGCCGAGGAACCGACCCGCATGTGTGACTGGAAGGACCGTTCGACCAGCGTCCTGTTCGGCGACGGGGCCGGGGCGGTCGTCCTGACCGGCGGCGACAACATCAAGGGAACGAAACTGGCGGCCCAGCCGGCTCCGGACAAGATCTGGGAGCGCCGGACGCTGGAGCCCACTCCGTTCATCACGAAAGCGGAGATGAATGTCCCGATGCAGATGAAGGGCCGCGATGTCTTCCGTTTCGCCGTCGGCGCCTCCACCACCGAGGTCGAGGCCCTGCTCAAGGAAATCGGCATGACCAAGGACCAGGTCAGTTACTACATGATCCACCAGGCCAACCTGCGCATCATCGACGCAATCAAGAATTATCTCGGCGAACCCGAGCGGAAATTCCCGGTCAATCTCTCCGACCATGGCAACAGTTCTTCGGCTTCCTGCCCGATTCTGCTGGACGAATGCAACCGGAAAGGCATGTTCAAACCTGGCGACATCCTGGTTTTCAGCGCTTTCGGTGCCGGCCTGCTGTCCGGGGCAGCCGTCGTTGAATGGTAATTTCCGGAATTAATGCTATATTTGTAGATTGTAATACCACGCGTACAGAATAAACACTATGAATAAAAGAGTAGTCATTACCGGCATGGGTGTCATCTCCTCCGTCGGAAACGATGTCGAAACGTTTTGGAACAGCCTGAAGAACGGCGTATGCGGCATCGAAGTCATTGACAAGTTCCCGACCGAAGAACTCCCGGTCAAGATTGCCGGAAAGATCAAGGATTTCAACGCAGAAGAATACGGCATGGACAAGCCTTTTGTCCGCAAGCAGGATCTCTTTACGCAATACGGCATGGCCGCCGCCTGGCAGGCCATGAACGATGCGGACCTCCACACCGAAGGCGAGGCGCAGAACATCGATCCGTTCCGCCTGGGCGTCTATGTCGGCTCCGGCATCGGCGGCTTCGAGGTCCAGTACCGCGAGACCGCGAAAATGGTCGAGGATCCCTCCGGCCGCTGGATTTCCCCGCTGTTCATCCCGACCATGATCTCCAACATTGCAGCGGGCAACATCGCGATCAAGCACAATGCGAAGGGTCCCTGCCTCGATATCGTAACGGCCTGTGCGACTTCTTCCCACTGTATCGGTGAGGCGTTCCACGCCATCCAGCACGGCTACGCCGACGCGATCATCGCGGGCGGTTGCGAAAACGCCACCATTCCGCTGGGCATCGCCGGCTTCGCCAACGCCAAGGCCCTGACCCGCGTGGAAGATCCGAAATACGCTTCCCTGCCGTTCAACAAGAACCGCCAGGGCTTCGTCATGGGTGACGGCGCCGGCATCCTCATCCTCGAGGAACTGGAGCATGCCAAGGCCCGCGGCGCCAATATCTACGGCGAGATCGTCGGTTACGGCAATACCTGCGACGCCTACCACGCTACCGCTCCGCGCCCGGACGGAACGACCCAGGCACACTGCATCAACCTGGCCCTGGAAGAGGCCGGCTTCGACAAGGAGAAGGACAACCTGTATATCAACGCCCACGGCACGGGTACGCACCTGAATGACCTGACCGAGACCATCGCCTACAAGGTTGCTCTCGGAGACTTCGCCTACAAGGCGCACATCTCCTCGATCAAGTCCATGACCGGCCACATGTTCGGTGCCGCCGGCGCCGCCGAGGCCATCGCCACCGTCCTGGCCCTGAAGGAAGGCATCATCCCGCCGACCATCAACCTGGACTGCCCGGACCCGGAATGCGACCTGGACTACACCCCGAATGTCGCCGTGAAGAGCGACATCACCCTGGGCATCTCCGATTCCCTCGGTTTCGGCGGTCACAACGCCTGCGTCGCCTTCCGCAGATACGAAGACTAAAACCGATATTTAAATACGTGTACCATGACCGAACTGAACATTGAAGACATCAAAGGATTCCTTCCCCATCGGGAACCGATGTTGCTGATTGAAAAATCCTACATAGACGATGAGGGTCTCGCCCACTCCGAATACCGGATCAAGGAAGATGAATTCTTTACGCGGGGCCATTTCCCGGGCAATCCGATCGTTCCCGGCGTCATCCTCTGCGAGATTATGGCCCAGAGTTGCGCCATCCTGGTCAAGGATGAGATTCCCGGCCACATCACCCTCTATGCCGGCTTGAACAATGTCCGTTTCAAGGGCGTCGTCAAGCCCGGTGACGTCTGCAAGATCACCAGCAAACTGGAGAGCCGCCGCGGCCAGCTGTTCTTCTGCTCCGCCAAGCTCGAGGTCAACGGCAAACTCTGCTGCAAAGGCGAGCCGTCCTTCGCCCTCGTCCCGATCGAACAGTAATCCGGACGCCATCCACTGAAAGAGGCTCCTTTCTCCGACGATCCTGTCGTCCTGAGAAAGGAGCCTCTTTCAGCGATATGCGGTTATTCGTGGCTGAAGAACCGCTGTTCGGCCAGTTTTTCCCATTTGGTGCCGGGACGGCCGTAATTGGCGTACGGATAGATGCTGATGCCGCCGCGGGGCGTGAAGAAGCCCGTCACTTCGATGTACTTGGGATCCATCAGTTTGATCAGGTCCTTCATGATCGTATTGACGACGTCTTCGTGGAAATCGCCGTGGCTGCGGAAACTGAACAGATACAGTTTCAGGCTCTTGCTCTCGACCATCCGGACATCGGGCACGTAGCAGATCCGGATTTCGGCGAAGTCCGGCTGCCCCGTGATCGGGCAGAGCGTCGTGAATTCCGGGCAGTTGAAACGGACCCAGTAATCGTTGTCTTTGTGGGCATTTTCAAAGGTCTCAAGCACCTCAGGCGCATAGTTCTCACTGTACTTCACCTTCGTGCCCAGCGCCTGCAGTTCGTCTTTCTTGCGGTCCATGACTATTCCTCCCCTGCTTCCTTGAGCCGCTCGGCGTTCTCGGCGATCGTCAACTGGTCGATGCATT
>CADCRA010000011.1 GCA_902803715.1 uncultured Bacteroidia bacterium | reverse complement strand
ATTAACAATGGCTGTTAAAATTCGTCTTCAGCGCCACGGTAAGAAGAATTTCGCATTCTTCCACATTGTAGTGGCTGACTCTCGCGCACCGCGCGATGGTCGTTACATCGAGCAGATCGGCTCTTACAACCCGAACACCAACCCTGCCACCATCGTTCTCGATTCCGAGCGCGCTCTCGCATGGCTCAAGGTAGGTGCCCAGCCGACCCTCACCGCCCGCCGCATCCTCTCCTACGAGGGTGTTCTCCTCCGCCACCACCTGGACGGCGGCATCGCCAAGGGTGCCCTCACCCAGGAGCAGGCCGACCGCAAGTTCGCGGACTGGAAGGAGCAGAAGGACGCCAAGGTCGCTGCCAAGAAGCAGGGTCTGACCCGCGCCGCTGCCGAGAAGGCAAGAGAGGCTGCTGCCGCCGAGGCCAAGGTCAACGAGGCCCGCGCCGAAGCGCTTGCCAAGAAGAAGGCAGAAGCTGAGGAGGCTGCACGCAAGGCTGCCGAAGAGGCTGCCGCCGCTGCCGCAGAGCAGGTCGAAGCTGCACCTGAGGCCTAAACCCATGACCGAGGCAGGACGCTTGCTGCAGATTGCCCAGGTATTGAAATCCAACGGTACCGAGGGGGAACTCGTATGGGGTTTCCGTGATTTCGGACCGGAGGATATCCAGTTAGAGGAACCGGTGTTCATCGAATACGATGGACTGCCGGTTCCCTTTTTCATTGAAAGTCTGACCCCGCGGGGCACATCCAAGGCGCTGGTCCGCCTGGGCGGCATCCATTCTTTCGAGGATGCGGAAGAAATCGTGGGGAAAGCCGTCTATGCGGATGAAGACAGCATCGAAGGGTACGAAGACGAAGAGAACTTCGAAGACCTGGTCGGCTGGACACTCCTGCACGCGGACGGCCGCCGGGCCGGAACGATTTCCGATTACGAAGACATCCCCGGCAATCCGTGCATCTATGTCGACACGGAAAACGGACAGGCGATGCTCCCCTTGCACGAGGATCTCATCCTGTCCGTCGATCCGGACCGTCAGGAACTCACGATGGAGATTCCGGACGGACTCCTTCCTTAAGGATTATTCCGCCGCAACCGGCTCGCCGGGAAGACCGGCCGTTCCGTTTTTCACATCTTCATAGAAGACGGCCAGTGTCTGTACCATGTACGGCAGCAGCCAGATCAGCGCGAGTCCCAGCGTCAGGCAGGCCAGGAGGATCCAGCCGAGAAAACTCAGACTCAGCCAGAAATAATCGAACTTGTGGCCGCGCATCATCTCGCGGGACTTTTTCATTGCCTGGACGGCGGAGAGTTCCGGATGATCTTTCAGGACGAAAGGCACCTGGCTGTAGCACAGCGCCAGGATAATGCCCGGAACGAAGAAGAAGATCACGCCAAGTCCCTCGAGCAGTTCCACCAGGAACATCGCGAGGACATTCCGGCCGTATTTCGGACGGAGAGCCTCGTTGAACATATTGGACGTCAACTTGTCGTCGCCCCTGCGGAAAAGCAGCAGGAAAGCGTAATAGAAGCCGATCGACAGCGGCATGAGCACAAACAGCGAGAGCAAGGAAGAACCGAACATGAACGGCAGCATGTCCCCGTAAATGGAGAAGGGATGTTCAGGATCCATGTTCTCCAGCAGCGTGGCGGAATCCGGCTGCAGGAGCGTGGAAGGAACGACAATCGCCATCATAATCAGAAGGAAGACGATCGTCACAATCATGGCAGCCGTCCAGTGCCCCGACAAGGCGGCCAGGGCGGCATTCTTGTATTCTTGATTCTTGATCATGGGGAAAGGATTTAGAATTCGACGTCGATGTAAGCGACCAGGTCATCGATGCAGACCCGCAGCGGGATATCCTGCCGGTTGCTCGAGAGGGAGAAGTCCAGGTACTGGAAATTGGAAATCGTCTCGCACTTGACCGCCGTCCATTCGTCCACCAGTTTCAGTTCCGAACCGGTAAAATCCACCAGCATCGTTTCCAGCGTGCCGGAGGCCTTGTCTCCGACATAGCCGGTCACCGTCAGTTTCAGGTAGTCTCCGGGCTGGAACGGCACGCAGACATCGTTGCCGAAGCGGGCCAGGTTGACGATCTCGTTCGTATTGTTGACAAAGAATCCGGTCAGGGCGCAGGTACCCTTCGTCGGATAGATGAAGGTCACGGTATGCGGCACCTTCGCACCGGCAATATCCTGATAGACGACATAACCGCCGCCGTTGGCATAACCGCCCCGGCCGAAAGCCGCATACGGCTTGGCGGCATGGCCCTCCTCGGAGACCGGATCCCGCTGGAGCGAGAAGACGAAACCGGGCTCTTCACTCAGCCCCTTGAACTCCAGACCGTCGACCGGAGCGAGCACCTTGGCGATATACGTGCTGTCCGCATCGCAATAGTTCATGGCATCCGGGAATTCGAATCCGCAATCCGCATAGTACGTATACTTCTGGCCCACTTCCGGGCCGCAGGCCGCCAGCAACAGGGCGAAACACAGATACAGGTACTTTTTCATGGTCATGCAATTTCTGTTTCTTTCAACAAATATACACGTAATTTTCAGATATCGGCCTCAACCGTGCCGATAAATTCTGCCGGGCCCGTCAGACAGACCGCGCGGAATCCGCCGTCTTCGGGCCGGAAAGCGACGCTGAGGTCTCCCCCGCGCGCACGAACCGGGATCTCGCAGCGGTCCAGCCCTTCGTGCAGCCAGGCCGCCATGGCCGACGCCACGATGCCCGTCCCACAGGCCAGGGTCTCGTCTTCGACCCCTTTCTCGAACGTCCGGATCCGCAAGCTCCCACCGTCCCACCGGACAAAATTGACATTCGTCCCGACAGGGGCGAAGCGGGGATCATGGCGCACCGGCGGAGCGACTGTCCGCAGGTCCAGGGCATCCGGATCCGCGACGAACCGGACATCATGCCGGGTGCCCGTATCGAGGAAATACTCGTCCGGGCCAAGCTGCTGCACATCGGTGACGTCTTTCATCCCGAGCCGGACGGTCTTGGGGTTCCCGTCCTGCAGCACCTCGGCCGCATGCGGGCCGTCCGCCGCCAGGAAACGGAAATCCGTGATGCCCAGATCGGCGGCGAATGCCACGATGCAGCGTCCGCCGTTGCCGCACATCATGCCGCCGGAGCCGTCCGGATTGTAATACTCCATCGTGAAGGCATAGCCATCCCTGCCCGGCCCCAGGAGCATGACCCCGTCCGCACCGAAGCCGAAATGGCGGTGGCACAGGCGGCGGACCTGGTCCGCGGACAGATGGAGGCGGCCCTCCCGGTTGTCGGCCAGCAAGAAATCGTTGCCGGCCCCGTGGTATTTATAAAACTTCATGCAAGAGTTTGGCTAACAATTGGATACCCTCACGGATCCGCTCATGCGTCATGAACGAGAAATTCAGCCGCATCGTGTTGCGGCCGCCGCGGGTGTGGAAGAACGAACCGGCGACATACGCGACGCCGGCGTCCAGCGCCTTGTCGTAGAAGGCCACGCTGTCGAAGCCCTCCGGCAGGGTCAGGAACAGGAACAGGCCGCCTTCCGGATGGGTCCAGGAGACCCCTTCCGGCATCGTCTGCGCCAGCATCTGCAGGAGCAGGTCCCGCTTGGAGCGGTACAGTTCCTTGCTGCGGGCCAGGTTGGCGTCCAGCCGGCCGCTGCCCATGAATTCCGCCGCCATGTACTGGTCGAAGATCGGCGGACAGAGGTCCAGGCTCTGCTTGCAGACATAGATCTTGTCCAGCAGCTGCGGAGCCCCGAAGATCCAGCCCAGGCGGAATCCCGGCGCAAAGATCTTGGAGAAGGAACCCAGGTGCAGGACCCGGTCCGGTGCGAGGGAATACATCGTCGGCACCGGCTCTCCTTCGTAACGCAGTTCCCGGTAGGGGCAGTCTTCCACGACCAGGAAATCGTATTCTTCCGCCAGCCCCACCAGCATCTGCCGCTCGGCAAGGGTCAGGGTCTCGCCCGACGGATTCTGGAAATCCGGGATCATGTAAAGGAACTTGATCCACTTGCCGGCCGCACGCAGCGCCGTGATCGTCGAGACATACGCCGCCCGGAAGGCGGCCAGGTCCTCCGTATGCGGGACTCCCACGATGTCCGCCCGGTAGGAATGGAAGGACTGCAGGGCGCCCAGGTACGAAGGGTCGGAGGTCAGGATGACATCCCCGGGATCAGTCAGGATCCGCGTGCAGACATCGATGCCCTGCTGGGAGGACGTCGTGATCTGGATGCGCTCCACCGGCACGCCGTAACGGTCGGAGAGCACCTGGCGGAGTTCCGGCACCCCTTGCGTCGCACCGTACTGCAGGGCGCGGGCGCCGTACTTGTCCAGGACCAGCGCACTGAGGGCCTTGATGTCATCCAACGGGAAGGTATCCGCGGAGGGATAGCCGCCCGCAAAAGAATAAATGGCGTTCAGGTCGACCCGCTTGAAGATCTCGCGGACCGGGGAACGCAGGAAGGAGCCGGTATCGGCGGAAAAGAAATGAGCGTATTCCATCAGCGGAGGGCGTCTTCCAGGACGACGGACGTATCCGTCTTTTCATCCCGGTACTTGATGATCACCGGGGTATAGACATGGATGCCTTCGGCGGCACCGGGGCCCTTGGTCATCGGACGGGATCCCGAGACAACGACGGCACCGGCCGGAATGACCAGCTGGCCATCCGCATTCGGACGGATGTACCCGCCGTTCACGGCGTCGAAGACCGGCGTACCGCGGGTGATGACGACGCCGGAGCCGATGACGGCACGCTCGCCGATGATCGTCCCTTCATAGATGCCGCAGCCGCCGCCGATGAACGCGTCGTCCTCGATGATGACCGGCAGGGCGCCGGCCGGTTCGAGCACACCGCCGATCTGGCAGGTCGCCGCCAGGTGGACATGTTTGCCGACCTGGGCGCAGGAGCCGACGACGGCGTGGGAATCCACCATGGATCCCTCTCCGATGTAGGCGCCGATGTTGACATAGGACGGGGGCATCATGATCACGGACGGGGCGAGGTAGGCGCCCCGGCGGACGCTGGTACCGCCCGGCACGATGCGGATGCCGTCTTCCAGGGAGAAGCGGCGGGGCGGAAGGGTGTCTTTGTCGAAGAAGGAGAAGAGCCCTTCCGACATGTCGGTCATTTTGCCGAGGCGGAAACCGCTGAGGATCACTTCCTTGATCCAAGAATTGACTTTCCAGCCGGTTTCGGTCTTTTCGGCGACCCGGATCTCGCCGGCTTCCAGCTGGCGGATCACTTCGTAGAATCTTTCAAGTTCGTTGTTCATGACAGGGAAATTCAGCAGGTTACGCCGAGGGCGGCAAGGACGCTGCGCATCTTTTCGACGGTCGGCGGGGTGGCCGGAGTCAGCGGGAGACGGAGTTCATTGGCACACAGGCCCAGGGCGCACAGCGCGCCCTTCGCAGGGATTGGATTGCTCTCCACGAAACAGGCGTCGTAGAGCGGCATGAGGGCGTTGTTGAGCCGGACGGCTTCCGCCATGTCCCCTTTCCGCAGGGCCGCGCAGAGGGCTGCCATCTGGACGGGCGCCAGGTTGGAAGCGACGCTGATCACGCCGTTGCAGCCGCTGGCCACCAGCGGCAGGGTCTGGTCGTCGTTGCCGCTCAGCACGGTGAAATCCGCAGGCGCTTCCCGCCGGATTTTCAGGATCTGGTTCACATCCCCGGAAGCCTCCTTGATCGCGATGATGTTCGGAATCCGGGTCAGGCGCAGCACCGTTTCGGGCTTGATGTTCGAGCCGGTACGTCCGGGCACGTTGTACAGGATGACCGCCTTGTCCGTAGATTCGGCAACAGCCTTGAAGTACTGGTACATTCCTTCCTGGGTCGGCTTGTTGTAATACGGTACGACGACCAGCCAGGCATCCGCTCCGTAAGGCTCGAGGAGCCGGATGTTCCGCAGGGTCGCCTGCAGGGAATTCGTGCCGACACCGGCCACGACGGGACCAGAGAACAACCGGCGCGTCATGTCCAGCAGACGGACTTTCTCATCGTCTTCCAGACACGGGGTCTCCGCCGTGGAACCGAGCGGAACCAGGAAATCGACACCGGCGGCCACCTGGCGGCGGACCAGCGCCTCATAACTTGCATAATCGACAGCACCGTCCCGGAACGGGGTGACGAGCGCGGTGCCCAGGCCTTCTATCCTCAACATATTACAGATCTCTTAAAAACAGTTCCTTGAATTCATGGACGCCGCACAGGCCCTCGGTCATGAGGGCGGCGGTGACGGCGCCTTCGGCGAAGCCGCGGCGGGAAAAGGCTTCATGTTCCAGCGTGATGCGGTCCGCCTTTCCTTCGAAGACCACGGTGTGGATGCCGGGAATCTCCCCGGCCCGGATCGCCTGGATCTCGGTCTTTCCGCCCATGTTGCCGTCCACGATGGCGGCCAGCGTCTTGGCCGTTCCGCTGGGCGCATCCAGCTTGTGGATGTGGTGCCGCTCAATCATGTACGGCTGATAGCCGCCGGCCTTCGCCAGCAGCTTGGAAGCCACGTCGACCGCGGCGGAAAGGACATTGACACCGACGGAGAAGTTCGAGGCCCAGATCAGCGGCGTGCCCTGCTCCTCGAAGCAGGCGAAGACTTCGTCCTGGATGTCGTACCAGCCGGTCGTGCCGACGACGACCGCCTTGAAAAGCGAGGCGAGCGCCTTGTAATTGGCCCGGAAGGCATCCGGTACCGTAAAGTCGATGCAGACCGCCTCCTTGGCGATCGCAGGATCGAAATGCGCGATGTCCTCGCTGGCACCGGCGCACTCGATGCCGCGCTCGGCGAGAACCTGCTCGATCATGTGGCCCATCCGGCCATATCCAGAAATGACTACTTTCATCGGTCTCTATTTGAAAAGTTCATGGTGCAATGCCTGTACGACCTCCCGGGCCCGGTCTTTCTCGACGATGGCGCTGAGGCTCAGTCCGTTCTCGGACAGCGAGACGGCGCAGCCGCCGTCAATGCCCCGGATGGTGCCCACGATACGGTCGCGATCGGCGGCGATTCCCTTGCCGATGACCGAGACCTGGGCTTTCCGGCTGACGTCGAAAATGGTCCGGGTCTTCAGTTCCCGGGCATCTTCCGCCGTCAGGAGGGCGATGGACTTCGGTCCTTGCGGGATGTCCCCGTGGTCCTCGCAGACCCGGGAACCGCTGCCTTCCGGCTGGTGCGAATTCAGCACGCAGATGGGGATGCCCTGGCTGCGGGCCGGTCCGATCGTCAGCGGATGGAGGACACGGGCGCCCAGATATGCCATCTCGGCCGCTTCTTCATAGGACAGTTCCGGAATGCGCCGGGTCTGCGCGACGATGCGCGGATCGGCGCTGCGGATGCCGTCGACATCGGTCCATATCTCGACGCGGGAGGCATCCAGGCACATGCCGAAGATGGCGGCGGAATAATCCGATCCCTCGAACCCGAGGACGGCCGGGTCGCCGGCAAACGTCCGGGCGATGAACCCCTGGGTCAGCAGGACGCCGGCGGTCGTTCCGCAGGCTTCCTCCCGCACGTTGGCCCGGGTCATCTCCAGGTCCGGGCGGGCGCTGAGGTAATTCTCGTCGGTCGTCATCAGGTCACGGGCGTCCAGCCAGGTGCAGTCCAGGCCGGCGGCGTCCATGGCGGCGCTGACGATGACCGAAGACAGCAGTTCTCCGGTGGACAGGATCCGCGCATGGTCGCAATCGGACAGGCGGCCCGTTCCGCACGTCTCGTCCACGAAAGTCGCCAGTTCGTCCCAGAGACCGTCGATCCGGACAATGGTCTGCATAAAGCGCTGCGCATCGTCGGCCAGCAGGTCTTCCGCCACCCGGTGGTGCCGTGAAAGCAGGTCATCCAACAGGGTGTCCACCTGCTCCCGGTCGCCGGCAATCGTCGCTTCGGCGATGCCGCACAACAGACGCGTCACTTTCGACATGGCCGAGACGACGACCAGCGGATGCTCTGCCAGGCGGCCCCGGACAATCTCAATCACACGGGCGATGGCTTCCGCATCCTGTACGGACGTCCCGCCGAACTTCATCACAATCATATCGCTTCAGTATCTGCTTGCAAAAATAAATATTTCACGTTAATTATCAACAACTTCCGCCAAAAGATAGCGGGCCGTTTCGACATACTGCCCCACCGCGGTTTCCAGATCGGCCAGCAGGACATGTTCCGCGGCGGTATGGGCCACGGTGATGGATCCCGGACCGCACAGGGCACGCTTGCCGAACTTGTGCAGCTGCGGGGCGTCGCTGCCGAAGGCGACCGTCGTCGTCGGCAGTCCCGGGACCGTCAGGTAATGCATCGGGGTGTCGCCGCCATGGGCCTCGACCCGGACCTTGTCGGACTGGAATCCTTCCATGAGCGATCCCACAAAGGCATGGCTGGCGAAGGTCGTCCGGAAATAGACCCGGCAGGTCAGTTCCGGACTGAGGATATTCTGCGGATTGTCGCTGGACAGTTTGCCGATGTTCCAGGTCGTCTCTCCCAGTTCGGGATCCGGCGGGAACCAGGCCGTCCGGAGCCGGTCGGCGAAATCGAGGAAAAGATCCACGGCGCTTTCCCCCAGTTGGGGATACCCGGAATGGCAGGGGGTGCCGCGGAAGGTCATCGAGAAGGACTGGGTGCCCTTGCTGGCCGTGACCATGGCGTTGCCGGTCGGTTCGCCGACGATGACGACGTCTCCGCCGGGACAGTCCCGGGTCCAGGCCTTGGCCCCGAAAGAGCCGGTTTCCTCCCCGGCGAGGACCAGCAGGCCGAAACCGGTCAGGCCCATCTCTTCCAGCCTCCGGCAGGCCAGGAACATGGAGAACACCTGTCCCTTGGCGTCGCAGCTGCCGCGCCCTTCGATCCGGTCTTCCCGCAGGGTCGGCGGAATATACGGCGGGACGGTGTCGCAGTGGCTGCAGAAGTACACCTTCGGCGTACCCCAGGACAGGAGGACATTGAGGCTGCCGTCGCCGACTTCATGGGTCTCGACACGGTTGCCGGGGGTCTTCAGGTGGGTGGCCAGCCACTCGGCTCCGGCACGCTCGCGTCCGGTGGTCGAGTCGATGGACAGGAAATCCAGGAAGAGTTGTATGCCTTTTTCCGTAATCATGGATGCTTCGCTCAGAATGTCAGGTATCATCGGCTACGGCAGGAGGGCATCCAGCAGGGCCTTGACATGACCCGGCAGGATGATGTGGTGGTTGCCGATCGGATTCTTCAGGAAATAGTCCGTCTCCGGAAGACGGAGCACCACCTGGGTGCGGCAGAGGTCCGGCTGGGATTGGTTGCGGAGCAGGGTCCCCTCTTCGGCGAAATGCCGGGAGAAGTCGCCGGCGACCTTGAAGACCGTCACCGGCCCTTCCTGCAGGTGGCCGCGGATGCCCATGCCGATTCCGGACTCGAAGTGGGTGTCAAAGACGTAGCGCGTCACCATGTCCAGCGGAACAGTGCAATGGGCGAACAGGACTTCGCCGCTTTCCGGGTCGATCCGGGAGGGATTGGCCTGGAAGCCGCTGACCCCGGTCAGGGCCCGTCCGATGACCATCGACAGCATGGCGGGAATGTCGCCTTCGCAAGTCGCGACGATGCCTTCGGCATTGAGTTTCGCCAGGCCCAGGCAGCCGGTATTCCGGACCGTTCCCAGCAGGTCGAAACAGCGCAGCGTCAGGCCGCTGAGCCGGTACTTGCCGACCAGGTCCCGCAGGGCCAGGTAGATGCGGTGGGCGCCGGGGGCGGCGTCCTTGACCTTTTGGGCGGCATCCAGGAGCGGCGTGCCGCAGGCGATGCGGGCGGCCGTAGGATCTTCGGGGTATTGATCGAGGGTCGCCATCAATTCTTCCATCGGGATGTCCAGGATCTCGATTCCTGTCTTTTCCCGGACCTTTCCATAGTCCACGCCGCTGGCGATCAGCCAGTCGGAGGGTTTGCCGACGACGCCCAGGCGAAGGCCTTTCAGGCTCTTGCGGGCCCGCTCGATCTGCTCGAGGGTCCGGATACGGCCGGCGATATACTGCGGAGTTCCGTGCAGGATCTCTCCCTTGATCCCCTGCTGACGCAGGTAGGAGAGGATTTCCATCGAGGCGGCCAGCGAGTTGCTCTTGCCGGAGGTCAGCAGGTAGACCGGCTGGTCCGTCGCGGCCAGGATCTGCGGAAGGAGGGGCTTGAAAACGCCCTCGGTGCCGCCGGTGCGGACGTAGATGAGGTCCAGGTCGGCGGTGCCGTAGTCCGAGTAGTCGGCGCCCCGCAGGTCAAGGTCCAGTTTCAGGCTGCCCAGGAATTCCCGGGTCACGGCTGCGACGGCGCTCTCGTCGTGCAGGGCGGAGGTCAATGTATGGATGGCGATCATTTCTTGATGTATTTTCTGACAGGTGCAAGTGCGGAAAGCGGGAGATCTTTCCGGATGATGTATGCGGCGAAGACGGCGATCAGGGCCGTGTTGACGGCCAGGGCCGGCACGGTACCCAGGCGGCTGTTGGACAGCATGATCCCGGCGAACAGCAGGACGGTCAGCAGGAAGTAGACACCCAGTTCTTTCAGCGGATAATCGATGGGATAGTGCTTCTGGCCTACGAAGTACGACAGGAGCATCGCGGTCCCGTACCCGGCGAATCCGCCCCAGGCGCAGGCCATGTACCCGTATTTCGGGACGAAGAGGAGGTTGACGCCGATCAGGACGGCGCAGCCGATGCCGGAGAAGACGGCGCCCCAGATCGTCTTGTCGGTAAGTTTGTACCAGAAACTGAGGTTGAAGTAGATGCCCATCATGATTTCGGCGGCCATAACGATCGGAACGACCCGGAGTCCTTCCCAGTAGTCCGGGCTGATGATGTACTTGAGGATGCCGATGTATCCCATCACGCACAGGAAGGCCAGCAGGGTGAAGATCACGAAATACTTCATGCCCTTGGCATAGGTTTCCTTGTTGTCTTTTTCCTTGGCGCCGGCAAAGACGAAGGGTTCATAGGCGTAGCGGAAGGCCTGGGTGATCATCGCCATGATCATCGCGATCTTGCTGGCGGCCCCGTAGATGCCCAGCTGGGTATGGCCGTCCGCCCCGGGATAGATCTTCGGGAAAAGGATCTTGTCGGCGGTCTGGTTCAGGATACCGGCGATGCCGAGGACCAGGATCGGCCAGCTGTAGGACAGCATCCGTCGGCAGAGTTCCCGGTCGAATCCGTACCGGATGCCCTGCAGTTCCTTCAGGAAGAAGATCGTGACGAAAGCCGTGCAGAACAGGTTGATGTAGAAGACATAGCCCACGCCGACAGAAGGGTCGTAGAGGGCGCTGACCCACTCGGGGTGGGAGGCGTACAGATTGGGCAGCAGGACGAAATAGAGCAGGTTCAGGCCGATGTTCATCCCGATGAACAGCAGTTTCAGGGCTGCGAACTTGAGGGCCTGCTTGCGGTACCGCAGATAGGAGAAGAGAATGGCCTGGAAAGCGTCGAGGGCGACGATGATGGCCATGGTCCAGATATAGGACGGGTGGTCCGGATACCCCATGGCCGCGGAAATGGGCCGGATGAAGGCCAGGACCAGCGCGACGAACAGCAGGGAGGTCGTGCCGACCATGCGGAGGATCGTGGAGTAGACCTTCCGGGGATCTTCGCCTTCCTTGTTGGCGAAACGGAAGAAGGTCGTTTCCATGCCGTAGGTCAGGATGACCAGCAGCAGGGCCGTATAGGCATACAGGTTGGTGACGACGCCGTAGCCGCCGCTCGCGGCAGAGATCTTATAAGTATACAGGGGAACCAGCAGGTAGTTCAGGAACCGCCCGATGATGCTGCTCAGTCCGTAGATGGCCGTGTCCTTGGCCAGGGATTTCATGTTTGCCATGTACCCAACAATCTAAACATACAAATATAGGCAAAAATGCCCACAAAAAGCATTTTTGCCTGTCAAGATATGCGGCCCCGCGCGGGTCCGCCCATCGGGTGGATCATTCGGAGAGGATTTCCCGGGCCATCGCGACGCCGTCGCCGACCGGCTCGGCGGGGAAGGTGCCCGGGCACTCGTTCCACCAGGCGTATTCCCAGTCCTTATAGTCCTCTTCCAAGGCGGCTTCGTCCAGCGGCTGTCCGGCCTCCATGGCCTGTTCCACGGCCTGGAAGAAACGTTCCCAGCGCCCCCGGTAATAGGTGCCGACCAGTCCGGAAAGGGTCCGGTTGGCGTAGTCGGTCAGCATGTTCCCCCGGTCTCCCCAGGAAGTCAGCAGATCACGGGCGTTGCGCTCGAAATAGGCGGCTTCCTGCGCATCGGCTCCCCATCCGCGGGCGTCGGCGATCCATTTCCCGACCAGGAAATAGGTCTGGGTGCCCAGCAGGCGGTCCATCTGGTCGAGGATGGCGAGCATGGCGTTCTTGTCTTTGTCCATCCGCTCGCGCTCGCCGGCTTCGTAGGCATCCCTGTAGTCGAAGGAGAGCGTGTCGAAGTTGTTGCTCAGCCACTGGCGGGTCAGGTTGACGACGTCGAATTCATAAGCGGAGCCGCGCCCGTCCGCGGCCAGCAGGTATTCGATGGCCTCGCGCAGACGGTCGTTGTCGTAGGTATAGCGGACCGTGGAGTGGTAGGAGGACGACCGGCCGAAGGAGGGACGGAGGTTCATCAGCGGGCTGTGGCCCGGGACGGAGCGGTCATGGTAGATTTCCTTGAAAAGGATGTCCCAGGCTTTCCGGGCGTTTTCGTCCACCTTGCCGGTGCGGCTGTCGGCGACGATCCGCGCATAGGCGTCGAGGTCTTTGTGCGTATCGAAGTCCCAGGCTTTTTCGAAGATGTACTGGTACATGAACGGATTGACATCGAAGCCCTCCAGGGTCGATCCCAGGCCGCGGAAGTTGTCGCCGCCGTTGGCGAACGTATTCTCGATCAGCTTGTTGACTTCGCCGGGATTGCCGGCGAGGTAGGTATTCCCGCCGAAGTTGCCGAGGTAGCACCAGATGTAGGGCACGCCGTAGTAGCTTTCGGTCCGCTGCCAGACTTCCATGCGTTCGCAGTAGTAGTCGAGCAGGAGGGATTTCTCCGCCGGGTAAGAGGTGATGTAGGGCTTGATCTTGTCTTCCGTCCAGTACTGGCGTTCGTTGTAGAAGAGCCAGGTCATCTGGAGCCAGGTGCCCTCGGGATCGGCGGCGGCGAGGGATTCATAGGTCTGCCGGCTGACCCTTGCCAGATAATCGGGATCCCAGCTCTTGGGGATCATCTCATTGAACAGGTCGATGCCGTAGATATGGTCGGTTCCGTATGTTTCGATTTCTTTCTCAAGGAATTTCTTCTGGATCTCCGGGAAGAGCGGGTCCATTGGATCGAGGAAGTGCGGCCATTGGCTGCTGTCGAAGCCGGCCCAGTCGCTCATCCGGTCGATCTGCGCTTCCGGATGGATCCGTGACAGGGCTTCGGGGACATGGCCGGCAAAGGCCGGCAGGACCGGTTTCATGTTCAGTTCCCGTTCCCGGGCGACAATCTGCTTCTGGAGTTTTTCCTGTCCGACCAGCCATGAGACCGGAAGCGGGCCGCCCCAGCGGTCGATGTTGAGCATCCGGTGCCACGGCAGATGGGCCGGGCCGGTGAAGTAACTGCGGACCTCCTCATCGCTCAGTCCCATCTCGGTCCAGACCTGGTACCAGATGGATTCCTGGCCGGTGATCGCCAGCGGCAGGTTGACGCCGTTGAGCGCCATCCAGTCGATGAAATGTTCCCATTCATCCCAGTGCCACCACGGCATCGTGTACCCGAAGGTACAGTAGTTGAGGAAGAACCGCTTGTCGACGCGGGCCCGGATCTCGACCGGCTCCGGCACGGCAGGGAACTTCTTCGGCAAGGTCACTTTGTCCCACACGAACCAGCCGACGTTGACATGGCAATAGTATTTGAGATAATGGTTCAGGCCCACGGCCATCGAGTTGGCATTGTTGCCGCTGATCCGGATCTTCCGGCCGGAAGACTCAATGCGGAAGACATCCTTCTCCCCATCCCCGGGCGTCGCCGCTGCAGCAGCGCTTCCGCTTTCAGATGCGGCATTCCCGTTTGCCGCTGGAATCAGACAAAACTCAATCTGTTTGGCAGATTTACCGAGAATACGTCCGGCCAGGGCCCTGGCGGCAGCGATGTCCGGATCCGTTTCCTGTTTCGGGGCGCAGCCTGCCAGCACCAGCAGGGCCGTCGCCAAGACGAGGAGCTTTTTCATACGCGTAGGGTTTGCCGTAAATATACGAAAAAATCCGGACACCTCAGAAGCTGATCCTGTAACTCGCGTTGGGAAGGATTGGGACAAGGGCCAGTTCTTTCCACGTTTCCTCTTTCGTATCGTAATAGATCGTAAAGGGATTGATGTGGTTCAGGACATTGAAGACGCCGACGTTCAGTTCGTGTAAAAGTCTGCCCCGCTGCCACCGGCGCTGATACCCCACATCCAGACGGACCAGCGCAGGCATTTGATAGTTGTTGACCGAAGAATAATACTCCAAAGCGACTTCGTTTCCCGAAGGGTCCAGAACCGTGTACCGTTCCCCCCTGCCGTTGACCCAGTTGCCGTCCTGCCAGGTGAAGGTTGCGCTGAATCCCTTCCACTGCGCAGTAAGGCTGCCCACCAACCGCCGGTCGAACGGGGCGTGGAACGGTTTCCCTCCGTTTACATCACGGAAATCTTTCCGGGTTGATTTCGAGATAGTTGCAGAAGCCTGCACCTGAAGGTCACGGCCATGGTACAGGTACATCAGTTCCACGCCCCCGGAGTCTCCCTTGCCCAGGTCCACATCGCTCTGCCACGAGGAAATACCGGAATTGAACAAGTTCCGGGCGTCTTTGTAATAGATGACATGGTCCAGCCACTTGGCATAGACCCCTACAGAAAGCAGATGATTCCCGAATGCACTCTCCAGACCGGCATACCCCTGGGCCATCTGTTCCGCAGGAATCCCGGACACCGAAGGGACGAGCAGGTCCATCGACCAGCCGACCGGCAGTCCTTCCAACGTATGGTAATACTGCGACATGGCGTCCGCGGTCGCTTCGAAAGCGAGAAAAGGCAGGAACTGCCACTTCCCTTTCAGGTTGATATCCAGGGAGAACATCGTCGTATCGCTCCGGAACACGGTCGGCCGCAAGGTCACTTCCAGGCGGACTTTCTCCGAACTGCGCAAGGTCTGCAGGTAGGCGGAGGCCATCAGGACCCGTTTCCGGTTGACGCCGCCGGCAACCTCTCCCGGCCGGAAGTCCGCATAGGAAAGACGGGCGCCCATCTTCCACTTGGCGGCCCCGTCGGAATACCGCTCGAAATCCTCGGAAAGCGTCACCTCGTCCAGTTTGGAGCGGAGGGAAAAATGGTTTTCCTCGCCCTTGAATTCATTGGAGAGTTTCTGGGTGCCGCCATAGGAATTGTAGGACAAGGTCAGGTTGGATACCCCCTTCCTCCCGGTTGTGAGATAGCGTACGGAACCGACGATATTGTCCCATCCCATCTGCTCGCGGGAGCCGTCCGCCATGTTGAATCCGTAGCGGTCCAGCGATGCCAGGGCGGACGCCGTGAGCGTTTTTCCGTCCCTGATCTTCCAATGGAATTTTCCGTAGAAGTCACCGACGCCGGCCATGAAATGGTCCAGACTCCCCAGCTGTCCGTGCATCAATCCCTTGAGGGCGGCATATTCCGGTCCCAAGGGAGAAATCCGCCCGGACAGGGTGTAGGACACCTTCTCCGATAGGGGTCCCGTCACGTAGCCGCCGGCAAGGAAATTATTGACCAGCAAGTCTGTTTGGAGTTTGTCCTCGGCAGGTTGCTTCGATGAGACAGCGATGTGCGAAGCGGAGAAATTGCCCTGATTCCCGCCAAATCCGCCCTTTGCAAAGGATACGGACCCGACCGCATCGTTGGGTATGACCATGGTCAGGCCCAGCACATGGGAATAGCCATAGACCGGGACGCCGTCCAGGGTAATCAGATTGCCGCCCATGTTTCCGCCCCGGACAAAGGATGCAGATGTGCCGTCGGCCCCGGCCGAGACGCCGGGCAGATACTGGATCCAACGGATCGGATCCCCTTCTCCCAAAGGAGATGCTGCAGCCCGGATGGATTCCTGCGTAGAAAGGATTTCCCCGGTGTCGAATTGAAGACGGCGGGTCCCCGTGATGACGGACGCCGGCAGCGTGTCCCGCCGCTCAGTTTGTGCATGCAAGGCCGAGCTTGTCAGCAAGAGCAGGGACAAGCCGGCCGCCAGATAACGTATTACCATTCGAAATCAATGTTCCATGATCCATGAGCGTTATGCTTGATCCAGGGCAGCTCCTGCTCCGTTTTCGCCCCGAAGAGGCCGATTCCATTCTCTATGTTGCCGTACATGTTATCCCGCGAGAAGAGACTAGCAAAGTCTTTCATCGACGACTGGCGGGCCTGCTCCATCAGCAGATTCTTCAGATAACGGTCATACTCTTCGGAGACAGATACAAAGAGAAGATATCCTTCCTGAGAAGAAGGAGGAGGATCGGAAAAGGAGAAAGTCGACCCCCGGAAAGAACCGGCAACGGAGAAACACCCTTTCGGGTCTGCCGCTGTCCTGTCATCGTTTTCTTCAAGGGAAGGAATACGGAGGAAAGTATCATGCAGAGGGCATCCGACGACATATTTATACATCGTCGTCCGGTACTCCTTTGGGAAATGATACCACCAGTGGTAGTTAAGTGAGCCGGGAGGAGTCGGATCTTCATACTTGTCTTCAAAAAACTTGTCTGCTTGCGGATTGAAGGCATTCCAATATACGTCCCCAGTCAGATTGAAAAGGTCGGCGCTCGCAAGGCTGGTCGCAATCGTAGAGGCGAAAACGTGACGGCCGGCAGCACTGTCGTAATTCATTCCGCATATCCATACAGGGCCTTTTGGAAGAGAGGCGATTTCATACCTCGATCCCAGTTCCCAGTCTGGAAATCCATCAAACTGAAGATTTTGCGGCCATGTTCTCCATAGGATTGTGTGTTTGATCCCCAGCTTCTCCGGCATTTCCGTATGAGCCGTAACCGTCTCAAAACCATTTATTTCAACTTCTAAGGAATACCCATGCTGCGGTATCGCCGCATATTCCAGTTGCCAGTCATTCCCTCGCAGATGGGCGAAATGGCCGACAAGGACGCCTTCCGTCTCATCCGTCAAGGAGACGACCGCATCGTCCAGGGAGGCCGATGCGATATCCGTCAAGGACAAACGCAGCGTCTGGACCGTGTCTTCCGACAGGATGCACTCCACCACGATATGCCCTCCCCCTTCCGGACGCAAATCAACAACCTTCTCACAAGCAATGAATGCTTGTAAGTAAAGCACCAAATACAGAAAGGTCTTATCCCGAAAAGAGTCTATCATGGCGCATCCCTTTTTTATTAAAGGAGGTGGAGGATTACATATTCGTCGCAGTAAAAACAGCTCGCATATAAACTAAAGAAAATGTTTTTATAACCGAACCTTCTTTTCTCTCCTCACAGGAGAAGGATAACTCGAATGCTTCTCCATTCAGTATTCCCTGCATAATGACGAGCATAGATCCTCCAGAATCAGGAATAACAAGCCCCTTTCCATTATTCAGCAAGACGCTGTCGCCTTTCAAGGAATAATCTGCAGAATAAGTGGATCCATTATTAAAGAAGAAGACTTCATGATTACTGAAGGACACCCTCTCTGTAGGATTGTCGATTGAAATCCAGCTCGTTCCGTCCAAGGGGTTGCTTTCGTCTTTACTGCAAGAAATGACACAGCAAATAAAAAAAACTGCAAATAGGATTCGTTTCATATACATGTACTTTATTCTCCAAGCTTAATCCTGATTCCGCTCGTCACGGAGAGCATCGGAGCATGCACGGTCCGGTACGTCTCCAACGTCTTGTTCCCATTCAGCACGGTCCATCCCACCCGGGGTTCCACATAGAGCCCGACACGGCGTCCGACATTCAGTTGGATGCCGCCCGCGCCCATAAGATAAAAGTCGATGCCGCCTTTTGCGAGCGACTCTCCAGCCTGGGTCGCCCGGAAACAATAGTCCACGCCCCACCCGCCGCCGAGGTAAGTCTTTATTCGGTCGCTGGAAGACAACATCCAATCCAGACGTAACGGAATGCCTATGTACTGCGCAACCTGCTTCTTTCCGACCGAAGACGATGTGCCGATCCGGGAAACATACTGCGAATACTCCAGCCCCGTCATGACATTGAGCCTGTCCGAGACGGGTATCCAAAAAGTCATGCCCACTATCAGCGGGAAACGATGCCGCAAGTTTTCTTCGGAAAAGGCATCATTGCCCGGAGACGAAGTATATACCGGCTTGTCCGCAGGCACACCGCCTGAAACCGAAAAACTCCTCCCATTGAGCAGGGATGTCGCCATAAAAGCAGTCACTCCACTGCCGGCGACTACCCCCGCAACAGGACCGACCTTCATCCTAATAAACTTGTCCTCAACATCCTGCGATACATAAGGGGAGAGCAGCGTCCCAGCCCGCTCCAAACGTTGCGCTGAGACCGTATCGGAAACGACCTCTTCCGATTCCACGGTGCCTTCGTCAAACGCCTCCGAGGCCGGCTGTACAATCTCTGTCGGGACCTCCACGGAAGGAAGAGTCTGGGCGGTATAGTGTATGAAAGGCTCAGAAGGAACAACCTCGGAAAGGACCGCCCTTGCTTCGAGGGAAGCCGGCGGCGTATGCTCTGCTGGAACCATGTTCACGACGGGCTCCTGCCGATGAATGAAAAGAACAGCGGACACGCCGGCAGCAATGGCCATCACGCCCAGTATCCATGGATAGACAGGCCTGCCTGTTTTTGCTGTCTGGCCGCCACGAAAGGCATGGAATGAAGCGAGGCTGTCCTCCGGAAGGGTGCTTTCATACCTCTCCAGCCGTTCCTTGACGATATCTTCCCAATGGCTCATTATTCTGTCTCCTTTATATACTGAAAAATCTTCTGCTTCAATTGCTTCCTCGCCTTTGCAAGAACGCCAGCGGAGCCCTTCTCACTGATACCCAGCAATTTGGCGATTTCCTTATGGGAATAGCCGTCTATACAATAGAGATTGAACACAGCTCTCCTTAATTCCGGCAATTGAGAAATCCATTCCAACATCTTTTCCTGAGGAATCGCCAGAATCTCCTCTTCCGTAGGCTCAGCAATATCATCCTTCAAAGGAAAATCTTGCAATACGCCCTTCTTTCGGATTCCCCGAAGATCATTCAACGCCTTATTGATTACAATCCGACGGATCCATCTATATAGGGATCCATTTCCTGTGTATTGAAAGGTCTCGATCCGCCCCAATACTTTTACAAATGTTTCCTGCAGAAGATCTTGCGCATCAGCTTCACATCCTGTATAACGGCGGCAGAGTGTCATTACCCTTGCTGCATATCGAGTATACAGCTCATCCTCTGCCAATCTGTCTCTTCGTGAACAAAGTCTGGCCAAACTCTGCTCATCCAATTCTTGATACACTTACATGAACTTAACCTCGGAAATAGAAAAAACGACGGAGGAGGTCTACTACTTACTATTAGAACACTTCACAACAGGAAATACGTCTCCAAGAATGTCATAAAACCGAATCGTAATACGAATCAGGTGCCTGGTTATGATTTGAGATAGCACCGAACAGCGTCTATCGGAGGCCGGCGCGGAGGAGTTCCTTCTTCGCTTTTTTCATGTCCTTGAGGAAGACCTTGTCGGAGTGCATGACAGCAATGGCAGCGGAAGCCGCGATCCGGGCGGCCTGGACATCGCTTTCGTAATGGTATCCGACAATGACCCGGCTGGTACCGAATTCATATCCGATATGCAGGATTTCCTGACTCCGGTCCGGAAGCAATTCGGAAAGGATCAGGGCCATCGTCCAGCCGCGGGTCGAATGGCCGGAAGGATAGGAAGCCGATCCGGCATAGGATTCCTCCGACTCCGGGATGCCTGACGGCTCCGAGAACTGTACGAAAGGACGCACCCGATTGTAATGTTTCTTCGCTTTACGGGTCGCATTGGAAGCCGTCCGGTTGGCTTTGGAAAGGAGGCGGTACAGGTTCGGGGTATTTTCCTGACTGATCAGGATCCCGACGGCAGGCTCAAAACGCTGGACCATCTTTGCCAGGGCATCGTCGGCATCTTCTCGGGCAAGGAGTCCCCGATCCGTGGCCCGGAGGGCTTTGCTCCATTCATAATAAGCGAGATCGCCCGCGAACAGCGGTTCACCCGGCTTCGACGGAGCGGGCAGATAAGCGGCCGCATCCGGCAATTCGTTTTCTGTCATGTACTCGGTGGACACCGCTTTCCCTCCTTTCTCCTGGGCATCCGCAAAAGACAGGGAAAGAAGAATGGCTGCCAGAACCGGCAGAACCCGCTCAAAGAGAACTCGTTTCATGATCATACAGTATTGTAATGGACACAAAAATACAAAAAATTGGAAAGCGGCAACATCTCAGTCGGCGGGATTGGATCCCTTCCCTGTTTCTGTTTCTAAGAATGATATCATATACTTTGAAATGATATCATTATTTTTTACTTTTGCAAAAACGAGGACATGACACGGACACAGACCCTTCTCCGGCTTCAGCCGGAATTGCTGGCGAGAGCCCGGCGGAAGGCGCGCCAGCGGAAAATCTCATTCAACCGCTTCATCGAAGAACTGCTGGAACGGGAGACCGATCTTGTATTTCCGCCTTTGCCGGCAGAAATATCAGACGAAATCCGTTCCCTGCAATGCATGGAGTGGAAGGAGCCGGACCAGGCGGAACGGGAAGCCGATCCCAAACTGGCGGCATTGTGGGAGAAATACAATACGCTGTAAAATGAAAGTATTCCTGGACACCAACGTCCTGCTAGACGTCTTATGTCGCTCCTGACGCCCCTCTGCAGAAGCCTCCAGCCAGATCCTGCAAGCCATCCGGTCCGGCCGGATGGAAGGGGTCATCACGACCCAGAGCATTGTGGATGCGGCATACATTCTCTCTCGCGGCAATGTGCAGCAGCCTTTCCTGCAAGCCATCGAGACCCTCCTCCGATTTGTCAACGTCCGTCCCATCGACGCGATGGACATCCGGGATGCCCTCCTGCATCCCACCGGCGATTTCGAAGATGACGTTCAATTCGCCTGTGCCGAAACGGAAGGATGCGACCTTGTCATAACGTCGGATCGGAAACGCCTGAACCGGACAAAGGTTCCCGGCGAGATACTTTATTTCTCGCCGGAAACCTTCGTAGCCCGAATGGCCGAATCACGTCTGCAAAACAACCCCTGAAAGCTGCGCAAGGGGGACCCGTCCGTCAAAGAGAGACGCCGGATCCATTATGTCACATTCAAAGCACGTTCCTGATTCAACAGATAATAATTCT
>CADCRA010000010.1 GCA_902803715.1 uncultured Bacteroidia bacterium | reverse complement strand
TTGTAGGAGCGCTGCGGACGGTCGCCGTAACTGCGGTGTTCGCCGTCACGGTTAAAGCTGCGCTGCGGGCGGTCGCCATAGCTGCGGCGCTCGCCGTCGTTGTTGTAGGAACGCTGCGGACGGTCGCCATAACTGCGGCGCTCGCCGTAATTCCTTCTCTCGGAAGGGGTGTACTCTACTTTTTCAGAGGAAACACGCGGCCGTCTCGGCCTGAGCTTCCTGCCTTCTGCGGAAAATCCGCCTTTCTTGTTTTCTTCCATTGTCATTGGACCCTCACGGGCTGTTAAAAAGTTAATGCGTATACGCTTGTATTATTTAAGATTGAATTTGTATGTAATCGTTCCTTCCTGGAGGGCGGGCGCGTCCGCGCTCATGTTGAAGTGGGCGCCGAGGGCCGCCTTGCGGGCGGCGTTCCAGAGGTCCTTGTCCGTCACGGTCGTTCCGTCGTGTCCGGCAACAGCTTTCTGGACCGTTCCGTACTGGTCCACCCAGATCTTCACGACGACGATGCCGGAATTCTGGACGGCGTAGGACGGGCGGGGCAGGGTGCCGAGGACGGTGCGGCCCTGCAGGTGGGCGTTCGGGGACCCGTCGGTCTTGCCGACGTTGGTATTCCCCTGCGGATGGCCGGCCTTGAGGCTCTCGCTGATCTTCGAGGCGGTCTGGGCGGCCAGGGTATCCTTGTCCGTCTTGTTGTTGGCGGCATGGAAAAGGGCCCGGTTGTCAATCGGTTTCTCTCTCGGCGGCTCATATTGCTCGACGTCGCCCTGGTCTCCCATGGTCGCTTCCTTCGCCTGGTTGGGTTTCGTCCCCGTCCGCTGGGCGTCGGACCGCTGGACCAGTTCGATCTCGCGGGTGCGGTCGATTTCCTCCGCCTGCGGCTGGGACCCGTTGAAGATCTGGCGGACCTGCTCCGGCTCGACCTCCGAGAAGTCGACGAGGAACGTCTGCTCCTGGGGCGGGGGATAGATGTACTTGAGTCCCGAGAAGACGCCGAATACAGCCAGGAGCGCATGCGCCGCAGCCGTGACGGCGATGCCCGTCACGATTCCGCTGCGTTCGGTTTTCTTCCTTTCCTGTCTGTAATCAGCCATGGTCTATTCCGGTGATGTGGCGAGGATGACCTTGTAGTGGTTCCGTTTCGCGATGTTCATGACAGCGACGACTTCCTTGACCGGCACGCTCTCGTCGGCATAGATGGAGAAGGTAGGGTCTTCCTCGCTCTGGAGCAGGCCGACCAGTTCGTCTTCCACCTGGGTGAAGGGCACCGGGGTCTCGTTGCCGTTGATGTGATAGGTATAGAGGTCGTTCTCGTGCCAGTCCTTGATCGAGACGCTGACGGTGGCCTTGGCGGACACCTGGCCCGTGCTCTTCGGGAGCAGGAGTTTCAGCGCGTTCGGATTGACGAGCGTCGACGTAATGAGGAAAAAGATCAGCAGCAGGAACACCAGGTCAGTCATGGATGACATCCCGATGTCCGACAGGATCTTGGTGTGTCTCTTGATGGCCATATGCTACGCTTTGTCTGCCGGTTCGTGCAGGAGATCCATGAAATCGATCGTCGCGCTCTCCATCTTGAAGACAAGGTCGGAGATGTTGGAGGTCAGGTAGTTGTAGCCGAAGTAGGCGACGATACCGACGATGAGGCCGCCGACCGTGGTGATCATGGCGGTGTAGATACCGCTGGAGAGCAGGGTAATGTCGATGTTGTTGCCGGCCTGGGACATGTTGAAGAAGGCCTGGACCATGCCGATGACCGTACCGAGGAAACCGATCATCGGGGCGCCGCCGGCGATGGTCGCCAGGATCGGGAGACCCTTCTCGAGGCGTGCGACTTCCGCGTTGCCGACGTTTTCGACGGCGGTCTGGATGTCCGTCAGCGGACGGCCGAGCCGCTCGATGCCCTTCTGGACGAGGCGCGCGATCGGGGAGTCGAACTGCTCGCACAGGGAGATGGCAGACTTGATCTTGCCTTCATGGATGTAGTCGCGGATGTCTTTCATGAAGTTCTTGTCGATGTTGCCGGCCTTGTGGATCATCCACCATTTCTTGCCGAAGATGTAGATCGCGATGATCGAGAGGATCAGCAGCACGATCATGAGCCAGCCGCCCTTGGCGGCCATGCTGATAAGGGAATAAGACATTTCCTGCTGCACCGGGGCAGCGGCGGGGACGAGGTTCTGCACAGCCTCAGCGGCTGCGCCGAGAGTGTCTGCCTGAAGAAGATGGAACAACATGATATTTTACGTACGTTTATACAATCAAAATCCAATGGAGAAAACCCTTTTTCTCCAATCTGCAAAAATAATGAAAAAATCGGATTTTCCCCTACAAAAACCGTACACCGGGAGGAAAAACGGTCAATAATCGACCTCCTTGAGGAAAAGGGCGTGACCCGGAACGGATTCGCCGGCCGTGCAGCGGTCTCCGGACGCCAGCACATCGGCCATCCAGGACGGCTCATGCCGGCCGCGGCCGATCTCCAGCAAGGTCCCCACGACGGCCCGCACCATGTTCCGCAGGAACCGGTCGGCCCGGATCTCGAAGACCAGGTAATCGCCTTCCTGGGCGGGGTAGCCCAGCTGCGCCACATGGGTCGGGACATAGGTCGTCCAGGCCGCATACCGCACGTCGCAGACCGACGTTTTGTTGGCGCCGCCCGTTTTCTCGAAACAACTGAAATCCCGGCGTCCGAGCAGGTACCGGCAGGCCTCGTTCATGGCTGCCACATCCAGCTTGTAACCGCATCGGTATGAATACGTTTCCATGAACGGATCCCGCCGGCGGTGCAGGAAGTATTTGTAGGAGCGCTCCACGGCGTCGAACCGGGCGTGGAAATCCGGGGCGGCCACTGCTATGCAGTGCACGATGATTCCCCGGGGCAGCATGGCATTTATTTTGCAGCCTAGGGCGGCGGTGTCAAGATCCTCCGGACCGTCGAAATGGGCGACATACCCCACAGCGTGGACGCCCGCATCGGTCCGGCCAGCTCCGGTGACCGTGATTTCTTCCTTCAGGAGCACGCCCAGCACATGCTGGAGGCTTTCCTGGATGGAGGGAGCATTGGGCTGGATCTGCCAGCCGCTGAACGATGTTCCGTCGTAGGAGAGTGTGATCTTGTACCGCATAACGAATGCAAATGTAAGAAAAATATGGACATTAACATCAAAGAATTGAACGACCGCATCCAGCAGGAGAGCTCCTTCGTCGACCTGCTCTCCATCGAGATGGGCAAGGTCATCGTCGGACAGAAACACCTTGTGGAGAACCTGCTGATCGGTCTCCTGGCGAACGGACATATCCTGCTCGAAGGTGTTCCGGGTCTGGCCAAGACCCTCGCGATCAATACGTTGGCCCAGGCTGTCGACGCCAAGTTCAGCCGCATTCAGTTTACGCCGGACCTGCTGCCGGCCGATGTCATCGGCACCATGATCTATTCCCAGAAGAACGAAGGGTTCGAGGTCCACAAAGGTCCGGTCTTCGCCAATTTCGTCCTGGCCGATGAAATCAACCGAAGCCCCGCGAAAGTCCAGTCCGCCCTGCTTGAAGCCATGCAGGAGCGCCAGGTGACGATCGGGGACAAGACCTTCAAACTGCCGGAGCCGTTCCTGGTCATGGCGACCCAGAACCCGATCGAGCAGGAAGGCACCTATCCGCTGCCGGAAGCCCAGGTCGACCGTTTCATGCTGAAGGTCGTCGTCGACTATCCGAAGAAGGAAGAAGAGCGGCTGATCATCCGGATGAACAACAGCGGGGAATTCCCGCACGCCACCCCGATCCTCAAGCCGGAGGACATCGTCCGCGCCCGCAGCGTCGTCCGCGAAGTCTACATGGACGAAAAGATCGAGCGCTATATCGTGGACCTGGTCTACGCCACCCGTACGCCGGCCGACTACAACCTCGGCAGGCTGGGCGACCTGATCGCCTACGGCGCCTCCCCGCGTGCCAGCATCTCCCTGGCCATGGCCGCGAAAGCCTACGCCTTCATCAAGCGCCGCGGCTATGTCATCCCCGAAGATGTCCGTGCCGTATCGGCCGAGGTGCTCCGCCACCGCATCGGCCTGACCTATGAGGCCGAGGCCGAGAACGTGACGACCGAAAACATCATTTCCGAGGTACTCAACGCCGTAATGGTTCCGTAATGGCCCGGACAACGACAGACCTCCTGAAGAAAGTCAGGAAGATAGAGATCAAGACCCGTGCGCTCTCGCACCAGATCTTCGCGGGGCAGTACCATTCCGCCTTCAAGGGCAGGGGTATGGCCTTCAGCGAGGTGCGCGAGTACCAGTGGGGGGATGACGTGCGCAGCATGGACTGGAATGTCACGGCGCGCATGCACGCTCCCTACGTCAAGGTCTTCGAGGAGGAGAGGGAACTGACGGTGGTCCTGCTCGTGGACATCAGCCGGTCCGGCCTGTTCGGTACGCAGGCCCGCACGAAGCGGGACCTGATCGCGGAGATCGCCGCCGTACTGAGTTTCTCGGCCATCCTCAACAACGACAAGGTGGGGGCGCTGCTGTTCAGCGACCGGGTGGAGAAGTTCATTCCGCCCAAGAAAGGCCGCAGCCACCTCCTGCATATCTTGCGCGAGGTCCTCGAGTACGAACCCCTCTCGGACGGGACGGACATCGGGGAGGCCTTGCGCTACCTGACGAACGCCATCAAGAAGAAATGCACCGCCTTCGTGCTGTCCGACATGCTGGATGTCGATGCGGAAGGGGCGCCGCGGTATGAGGATGCCCTCAAGGTCGCCGTCGGCCGCCATGACCTTTCCGTCATCAAGGTCCATGACCCGCGCGAGCGGACCCTCCCGCCGGTGGGCCTGGTCCATGTCAAGGACGCCGAGACCGGCGAGAGCCGCTGGATCAACACCTCCGGCCGCCGGACCCGCGACGCCTATGCCGAGTGGTTCTCCCGGACCGATGCCCGCATGGAGAAACTCCTGCTCCGGCACCATGTCGACAGCGTGGACATCGCGACGGACGGGGACTATGTCCGTGCCCTGATGGGCCTGTTCCAGAAAAGATAGGTTATGAAAAAAGCATTCATCCATATCTGCCTGATCGCGGGGCTCCTGCTGCCCGCCCTGCGGACCCCCGCACAGGATGCGCCCCGGCCGGAACCGGTCCTGCGGGACGGCTCGTTCCTGCGCCAGCTGCAGGAACGGGATTCGATCCTCATCGGCGACCAGCTCCAGTACGGATTCCGGCTGGAAAACCTGGCTGCCGGCACCCGGTTCGCCCTTCCGGACTTCTCGGAGAAGGGCCTGCGGGACAGCGTCCTGCTCGTTCGGAACTGGGTCGTCGACACGACCCTGACCAAGGACGGGCACATGGACCTGGAAGCCTCGATCGTCATCACGTCTTTCGACCAAGGCCTGTATGAACTGCCTCCGCTCGGGATCGTGACCATGACCCCGGGCGCGGCGCCGGACACCGTATATTTCATCCCGAAGGTCCTCGATGTGCGGACCCTGCCCGTCGATCCGGAGACATACCAGCCCCATGACATCCGGCCCCAGATCCGGTATCCGCTGACCCTGCGCGAAGTGCTGCCGTACATCTTCGGCATCCAGCTTGCCTTCCTGCTGACCGTCCTGGCCGTCTGCCTGATTCGGCAGTACCGCCGCCGCGGATCGGCGGAAGACCGGCCGAAAGACCCGGCCCACATCGTCGCGCTGCGCAAGCTCGACCGCTACCGGGGCAGCCAGTACTGGGCCCCGGAGAAGCAGAAAGCCTTCTATTCCGGCGTGACCGACGCCCTGCGCGAGTACATGGCGGACCGCTACGGCGTCTCCGCCCTCGAGCGGACGACCGCCGAGATTTTCGATGACCTGAAACAGACGGACATCCCGAAAGACCTGTACGACGAGATGAAGCAGTTGTTCGAAGTGTCCGATTTCGTGAAATTCGCCAAACTGACCGTCCCGGACGAGGACAATGCGAAAGTCGTCCCGGCTGCCGTGCGGTTCGTGACGAGCACGTACCAGACTGAAATAGACGAGGAGGCCGACCATGTTCTTTGAG
The DNA here is from genome assembly GCA_902803715.1 of uncultured Bacteroidia bacterium. GTDB lineage: Bacteria > Bacteroidota > Bacteroidia > Bacteroidales > UBA932 > Cryptobacteroides. The sequence continues at coordinate 11,401 of CADCRA010000010.1, read as the reverse complement.
TATCCTTATCTTCTCTGGCTCCTTGCCGTCCCGGTCCTGCTCCTGCTGCATTACCTGTACCTGGAGCTGGCGGGCCGCCGGCCGCACCTGCGCGCCTCGACCGTCACGCCTTGGAAAGCCGGCGGCGGCACCGTCCTGTCCGTCCTCCGGCACCTGCCCTTCGCCCTGCGCGAGGCCGCCCTCGTGCTGATCATCATCTGTCTGGCCCGTCCGCGCTCGTCGACGGAAATGGAGAAGATCGACACGGAAGGCATCGACATCGTGCTGGCGATGGACGTCTCGACTTCCATGCTCGCCCGTGATTTCAAGCCGGACCGCATCAGCGCCGCCAAGGACATCGCCATCGAGTTCATCGGCCAGCGCGTCTCCGACCGCATGGGCATCGTCGTCTTCGCCGGCGAGAGTTATACGCAGTGCCCGTTGACGACCGACCGCGCCACCCTGATCAACCTGATGAAGGACATCGAGACCGGCCTCATCGAGGACGGAACGGCGATCGGCAATGGCCTGGCTACGGCGGTCGCCCGCATGAAGGATTCCGATGCGAAGAGCCGGGTGATCATCCTGCTGACCGACGGTGTCAACAACCGGGGCGAGATCGCCCCCGAGACGGCGGCCGAGATCGCGAAGACCTACGGTATCCGCGTCTACACCATCGGCGTCGGAGCCAACGGCGTAGCGCCCTACCCGGTGCTGACGCCTTTCGGCATCCAGTTGCAGGACATGCAGGTCGAGATCGATGAAGACCTGCTCAAACAGATTGCCGACGCGACGGGCGGCCGGTATTTCCGGGCCACGGACAATACCAAGCTCGCCGAGATCTACGCGGAAATCAACAAGATGGAGAAAGCCCGCACGACCGTGGACAGTTTCCCGGTCTACAAGGAACTCTTCCCCAAATACGCCCTGGCGGCCCTGCTGCTCCTGCTGGCGGAACTGCTTGTCAAACTTTTGATCCGGAGGTTGCCGTAATGATTTACCTGTTCTCACAATACCAGTATCTCTGGCTGCTCCTGCTTGTGCCGCTGTTCCCGGTGGCATACGGCGTGACGCGCCGCTTGCGCCTGCACCGGATCCGCAAGTTCGGGGACGAGCAACTTGTCCGCGAACTGATGCCGTCGTGGTCCGGCAGCAAAGGCTGGATCCGCGTCATCCTCTTCAGCCTGGCGTTCCTGTTCTTCGTGCTGGGACTGGCCCGGCCGCAGATCGGTGCCAAACTGAGCGAGCGGAAGACCAAGGGCGCCGAGGTCATGATCGTGCTCGACGTGTCCAATTCCATGCTGGCCGAAGATTATTCCCCGAACCGGCTGGACCGTGCCAAACTGGCGATTTCCCGCATCGTGGACAAACTCCAGCAGGACCGGATCGGACTGATCGTGTTCGCGGGAACCTCGTTCGTCCAGTTGCCGATTACGACGGACTATGTTTCCGCCAAGATGTTCATGAACAGCATCTCGACCGAGTCCGTCCCCGTCCAGGGCACGGCCATCGGCGAGGCCATCCTGACGGCGGTCAAGGGGTTCAGCGCCGAAAGCGAGAAGAGCCGGGCGATCATCGTGATCACCGACGGCGAGAACCATGAGGACGATCCCGTCGAAGCAGCGCGGACCGCGGCCGGGATGGGCATCCGGGTCTATACGATCGGTGTCGGTTCGGCGGAAGGACAGCCGATTCCGATGGGCGGGGAACTGCTCCGGGACCGGAACGGGGAGATCGTCGTGACGCGCCTGGACGAGGACGCCCTCAAGGAGATCGCCCATGCGGGCGGCGGAGCCTATGTCCATGCCGGCAATGAGGAGTTCGGCCTGAACCCGGTCATCGACGACATCCGCAAGATGGAAGCGGAAGAATTCAATTCGGTCGTGTTCGAGGAATACGACGAACAGTATATGTACTTCTTCGGAATCGCCCTGGCGCTGTTCGTGCTGGAGATGCTGGTCGGAAGCCGCCGTCCGAAGAGAAAGTTGTTTGAAGAACGATGAGATATTTGCGTTGTATCATACCGGCGCTGGCCCTGTTCCTGTCCGTGGCGGCTTCCGCCCAGACAGACAAGCGGGAGGTGCGCCGCGGCAACCGGGAATTCCGGCGTGGCGAGTACCAGGAGGCGGACATCAGTTACCGCAAGGCCCTGGTCAAGGATTCGACCTCCTTCGCCGCCAATTACAACCTGGCCAATACGCTGTACCGGCAGGAGAACATCCAGGAAGCGACCGCCCGGCTGCAGAAGATTGCCGGTGCGGCCCCGGTGTCCCCGCATGCGGCGGATTATTATTTCAACCTCGGCGACTGCGCCCTGGCCGCCCAGGACTGGCAGGGCGCCATCCAGGCGTTCATGCAGGTGCTCCTGCGTCATCCCGATGACATGGAGGCGAAGGAAAACCTCGCCTATGCCAAGTTGATGCAGCAGGACCAGGAAGGCGGTGGCGGCCAGAATGACCAGAACCAGAATCAGGACCAGAACCAGCAGGACCAGAATCAGGATCAGAACCAGAATCAGAATCAAGATCAGAACCAGGACCAGAACCAGCAGAATCAGGATCAGAACCAGCAGAATCAGGATCAGCAGAACCAGAACCAGAATCAGCAGAACGGGCAGCAGCCGGTGAAGATCTCCCCGCAGCAGGCCCAGCAGATGCTCCAGGCCATCCAGGCCAAGGAAAAGGAGACGCAGGACAAGGTCCAGAAAGCGGAAGCTGCGGCCGCGAAGGCGCGGCAGAAGGAAAAGAATTGGTAGCGTATGAAAAAGATATTGACGATATTGATCGGTATGTTGGCGTCCGCGGCCCTCTGGGCCCAGACGCCGATTCGCGTGGATGTACAGAACCTCGTCGGCCTCGACGAGCAGTTTAATGTCACCTTCATCATCGAAGGGGAGAGCCGTCCTTCCGACTTCTCCTGGCAGCCGGGGGAGGACTTCCAGCTCGTCTGGGGTCCGCAGAGCGGTTCCTCGACCAGCATTACCATCATCAACGGCAAACGGACGAAGACGTCCCAGTTTACCTATACGTATATCCTTTCGCCGCTGCGGGCCGGCAAGTTCAACCTGCCGGCCGCCACGGCCACGATTGACGGAAAACAGGTCACTTCCCGCTCCGCCTCCATCGAGGTGGCGGCGGGCGGCGCCTCGTCCGGCCGTTCTTCCGGCCAGGGTTCCTCTTCCCAGGACCAGCCTTCCGCCCGGCAGCAGACCGGGAACATATCGGATGACGATCTGTTCATGCGCCTGACCCTCAGCCGCAACAACGTCGTGATCGGGGAGCCTGTCACGGCGACCTTGAAGATTTACCAGCGGGTTGACATCGAGGGCTTCGAAGATGTCCGCTTCCCGACGTTCAACGGATTCTGGAGCCAGGAGGTGGAGACGCCCACCAACATCAATTTCACCCGCGAGATGGTCGGGGACGAGATCTACAACAGCGCCGTGCTGCGCCGCTGGGTGCTCATCCCGCAGCAGGCCGGCAGCCTGACCATCGATCCTTCCGAACTGGTCTGCCTGGTCCGTTTCCGGATCCAGAGCCGCTCCAACAGCATTTTCGACGATTTCTTTGAGGACAACGTCCGGCGGGTCCGCAAGCGCGTGACCGCTCCGGCCGCCTCCGTGACCGTCCGGAACCTTCCCGCCGGCGCCCCTGCGTCGTTCGGCGGCGGTGTCGGAACCTATACCATGACTGCCCGCCTGAGCAAGGATTCCCTGAAAACCCATGACGCGGCATCGCTGCTGATCACGGTCAGCGGCAAGGGCAACGTCGCCCTGCTCCAGGCGCCCCAGGTCCGGTTCCCGTCCGATTTCGAAGTTTATGATGTCAAGACGGTTGAGAACACGGACCGCTCCACGGGCGGCACTTCCGGCAGCAAGACTTTCGAGTATCCGTTCATTCCGCGCAGCTATGGCGACTTCACCATCGAGCCGGTCGAATACAGTTATTTCGATATCAATGCCGGCCGGTACGAGACCCTGACTTCCGCGCCGATGGAGATCCGCGTCGCCCGCGGGACAGCCTCCGCCTCTTCCGGCTCGGCCAGCGCCCTGCCGACCCTGGACCGCAAGGATGTGCGGACCCTGGGCGAGGACATTCGGTTCATCCAGACCCGCAAGCCGGCGTTGAAGACGCGTCCCGGTTTCCTGGTCGCACGTCCCGCCTACTGGATCCTGCTGGTGCTCCTGCTGGCCGCTGCAGCCGGCTTGTATGCCGCACTCCGCGGCATGGCCGCCCGCCGGGCCGATGTCGCCGGCACCCGCAACCGCGGCGCCGCCAAGATGGCCATGAAACGGCTCAAACTCTCCAAGGAATTCCTGGACAAGGGGCTCCAGACGGCTTTCTATGAAGAATTGCACCGGGCGCTGCTGGGCTTTGTCTCCGACAAACTCGGCATGCAGGTCGAGGACCTGAGCCGCGACAACATCGCCGCCCGGCTGGAAGAACAGGGCGTGGGCAAGGAACTGACAGAGCGGTTCACCGCCCTGCTGGATGCCTGCGAGTTCGCCCGTTATGCCCCGTCCGCCGGCCCGGAAGGCATGAGCGGACACTATGAAACCGCCGTCGATGTCATTTCCTCCATTGAAGCCAGCATGAAACGCAAACCTTCCGCTTCGGGAGCCGCCCTCCTGGCCCTCCTGCTCCTGGCCGTTCCGGCCACCGGCGCCCGCGCCGCCGACGCCTACGCGGATTCCCTGTGGAATGCCGGAACGGCCGCCTATCAGGACGGCCGGTGGACCGACGCGCTCCGCTCGTTCGAAGAACTCAGCGCCTCCGGCGTCGAATCCGCCGCTGTCTATTACAACATCGGCAATGCCGCCTATCAGGCCGGGGAACTGCCTGTGGCCATCCTGAACTATGAGCGGGCCCTGAAACTGGATCCGTCCTTCGACGACGCCCGTTTCAACCTGGCCTTCGCCAACGGCCGGATCCAGGACAAGATCGACGTCATCCCGGAGTTTTTCCTGAAAGCCTGGATGCGGAACGTCTGCTATGCCCTCGGTTCCAATACCTGGGCCGTCCTCTCCCTGCTCCTGCTCGCCGGCGCCCTGGCGATGTTCCTGCTGTATCTGCTGGGAGCCTCTCCGGCTGCCCGCCGGACCGGTTTCTTCAGCGCGATCGTCCTGGCCTTGCTCTTTGCAGGCTGCCTTTCCTTCGCCCGCTGGCAGAGCCGCGATTACTTCCGGGCAGACAGCGCGATCGTCATGCGCCCGGTGTCTTCCGTCAAAAGTTCCCCGTCCGGCGGCACGGCCGCCAAGGACCTTTTCGTCCTGCACGAGGGCACGAAGGTCCGCATCCTGGACCAGGTCGGGGATTACAGCAACATTGAACTTTCGGACGGACGCCAGGGCTGGCTTCCGACCGCAGACATTGAAATGATATGATCCAGATCCTGACTTTTATCCTTGCCCTTGCCATGCCGGCCCTGCAGGACTGGCAGGATCCGGGCGTGTATGAGCGCAACCGGATGCCGATGACGGCGACCTTTGCCACCGACCAGCAGCAGACCCTCAGCCTGGACGGCACCTGGAAATTCCATTTCGCGCCGACCCCGGACGAACGGACGGCGGGTTTCGAGGCTGTCGGTTTCGCCGATGAGGACTGGGGAACGATCCCGGTTCCCGGCATGCTGGAACTCAACGGGTACGGCGAACCCCTGTATGTCAACATCGGCTATGCCTGGCGCGGTCATTTCCGGAGCAATCCGCCGGAGGTTCCGACCGAGAAGAACTATGTCGGCCAGTACCGCCGGACATTCCAGGTCGATAAAAGCTGGATCGGCAAGCAGATCTGCCTGAGCATCGGATCCGCGACGTCCAACGTCCGGGTCTGGATCAACGGGAAGGAAGTCGGTTACAGCGAAGACAGCAAGCTGGAAGCCCGGTTCGACATCACGAAACATGTCCGGGCAGGGGAGAACACGATCGCCCTCGAGGTCATGCGCTGGTGCGACGGCACTTATCTGGAGGACCAGGATTTCTGGCGTTTCACGGGCATCGCCCGGGGCGTGAGCATCTACACGCGCGAGCCGCGCCGGATCGAGGATGTCCACATCCTGGCGGACATGGACGGCAACCTGTCCCTGACCGTCGCGACGACCCCCGGCGTCTTCGGCGTCGAAGCCCGGGTGACGGATGCGGCCGGCCGGGAGGTGGCCTCGCTGTCCATGCCGGTCACCCGCCGGGCCGAGGTTTCGGAATATGGCTGGAACCTTGTCCGCGGACAGGCGCAGGTGGCGTCGCCGGCGCTCTGGAGTGCGGAGACCCCGAATCTTTATATGCTGCATGTCAAGGCCATCGACAAGAACGGCGCCGTCTATGAGTCCGCTTCCATCCCGTTCGGTTTCCGTACGGTAGAGATCCGCGGCGGCCAGTTCCTGGTCAACGGCCAGCCGGTGCTGATCAAGGGCGCCGACCGGCATGAACTCAGCCCGACCGGCGGATATGTCGTCTCCGAGGCGGAGATGATCCGGGATATCAAGATCATGAAGCAGTTGAACATCAATGCGGTTCGTACTTCCCACTATCCGAACGACCCGCGTTGGTATGCCCTCTGCGACCGCTATGGCATCTATGTGACGGACGAAGGCAACATCGAATCCCACGGAATCGGCTACGGTCCGGCGACCCTGGCGCGGCGGGACGATTACAAGGCCGCCCACCTGGTCAGGGACCAGCGGATGGTCCGCCGGGATTTCAACCATCCCAGCGTCGTCGTCTGGAGCCTCGGCAATGAGGCCGGCTACGGGCCGAACTTCGAAGCCTGTTATGACTGGATCAAGGCATATGACCCTTCCCGTCCCGTCCATTATGAACGCGCCGGCGTGGACGGCAAGAGCGATATCTACTGCCCGATGTACCTGTCCGTCGACGGCTGCGCCCGCTACCTGGCGTCAAATCCTTCCAAACCGCTGATCCAGTGCGAGTATTCCCATGCGATGGGCAACTCGATGGGTAATTTCAAGGAATATTGGGACCTGATCCGCAAGGAGCCGCAGTATCAGGGCGGCTATATCTGGGATTTCGTCGACCAGGCCATCCGCTGGCCGGTCGATCCCCAGAAATACGGTACGGACCATATCTTCGCATTCGGCGGAGACTTCAATGACTACGATGCCTCCGACGGTTCCTTCAACTGCAACGGCATCATCGCGGCGGACCGCAGCCTGCATCCGCATGCCTATGAGGTCCGCTACCAGTACCAGAACATCTGGACGACCCTGGAAAGCACTTCCGGTCCTGTCCGGGTGCGGGTCCGGAATGAGAACTTCTTCAAGGATCTCTCCGGATACCGGATGGTCTGGACCCTCGAGCAGGACGGACGGGCTGTCCGGAGCGGACAGGTCGAACGGCTGGACGTCCCGGCCGGCGCCAGTGCGGCTGTGACCCTGGATGCTGTCCATCCGGCGGCTGCTGCCGGCGACGTGTACCTGACTGTCCGCTATGAACTCAAGGCTGCCGACGGCCTGCTGGACGCCGGCGAGCAGGTCGCCTATGACCAGTTCTGCCTGGCTTCCGCCGGGGCTCCGGCTCCGCTCCCGTCCGTCCGCCCGCAGGCGGAACTCCGCCAGGACGGTTTCCGGTATGAAATCGCCGGTCCCGAGTGGAACGTCGTGTTCGACGGCCTGAAGGGGGCTTTGACAAGCTGGACGCTTGGCGGCAAGGAACTGCTTTCCGAGCCGCTGATGCCGTGCTTCGGCCGTGCCCCGATTGAGAATGACATGGGTGCCGGACTCCACAAGCGTTACGCAGTCTGGCAGTATCCGGACTGGAAGGTGGAATCCTTTATGGTCACCGCCGCGGATGACGGCTTCCATGCCGTCGCCGTCTATAAACCGTTCGACGGTGCCCGCGTAAAGGTCGAATACCGGATCGCCGGGGAGGACGGGGCCATGGAAGGCTTGCTTTCCCTGGAGGATGCCGGCGAACTGTCCAAAATGCCGCCGATGTTCCGTTTCGGCCTGGAATTCGCGATGCCGGGAGACTTCTCCACGGTCGATTTCTATGGGCTCGGCCCATGGGAGAATTATGCGGACCGCAAGTCTTCCGCCCTGGTGGGACGGTATGTCCAGTCTGTGAACGATCAGTACCACTACGGCTATGCCCGTTCTCAGGAGTCCGGTACGCATTCCGACCTGCGCTGGCTCCGGATGCTGGATCCCTCCGGCGCCGGACTGGAGATCACGGCGGAGGACCGCTTCTCCGGTTCCGCCCTGCCGCTGAGCCGTGAGGTGCTCGACTGCTCCCTCCCGGATCCGCTGCCGCGACCGAACCCGACCAACACGCAGGCCGGCAACCCGCAGCATTCGCTCGAACTCAAGGCCCTGGCCTATGAGAACGACCGCAGCAGCGGCGAGACCTTTGTCCATTTCGAGGCGGCCCAGATGGGCGTCGGCGGCACCAACTCCTGGGGAGCCATGCCGCTTCAGCAGTACATGATTCCCGCACAGGAGCGCACCTTCCGCTTTACCCTCCGCCCCTGCCGCCCATAAGGCACTGTTGCCCTGCCACCTCAAAGCTCAGCGCCAGTCTGCCCCCGGCAGCAGATCGCCACTCCCGGCGCCTGGTCCGCCTCCGGCGACAGCCCGCCGGAGCGGTACGCCCCTTCGGGGCTATCCCTCCCACTTCGCTACGCTCGTGGGCCCCTCCCGCTCACGGAGCCGCGGGCGGCTACGCCGTCCGGCGGGCCGCCACCCTTCGGCCGACCCCGTATCCTCCGGCGGCGTCCTCCATATTCCACCATTGACTAATCGCACTTGCAAAAATGCCCGAAAATGCGAGTGCAACCTGCCCCAAGGGTCCCTGCACTCGCAAAAATGCCCGAAAGTGCGAGTGCAACCTGCCCCAAGGGTCCCTGCACTCGCAAAAATGCCCGATAATGCGAGTGCAATCCACACCAAGTGCCCTTGCACTCGCAAAAATGCCCGAAAATGCGAGTGCAACCTGCCCCAAGGGTCCTTGCACTCGCAAAAACGCCCATAATCGCAAGTGCAATCCACACCAAGTGCCCTTGCACTCGCAAAAACGCCCAAAATCGCAAGTGCAACCAGGCTTTGTCTACGAGACGCCTAAATCCCTGCAAAAAACCGGGCCGCACTGTGAAAACGTACGGTCCGGTATAGAACGTTCTTGGAATGGGTACGCCTAAGGGCGGCGGGCCGCCGCGCCGGCAGCAGCACCGGCGGGGGCGGCAGGGAGGAGCGGATGCTCTGCCATGAGCTGCCGGGCCCAGGCTGTGAAGTCGGACCAGCGGTAGTACGGCCCGTCGACGCTCTGGAGCTGCGGCAGGGAGACCTCGGCGCCGTTGTGCAGGAGCTTGAAGAGGATCTCCGGATTCTTCTCCGGGTTCTTCTTGGCCCGGTAGAGAACGAACTGCACCGTCGCCGCCATCGGGGTGTTGTAGTTCTGGAACCAGTACTTGAGGTCCTCGACCTTGTCCGGCTCGAAGCCGGCGCCATTGATGTTCAGAAGCGCATAGAAAGCGTTCATGACCGTGTCGTGGCCGAAGCGGAAATCTCCGACATGACCTTCGCCGGCGATGGCCGCCTGGGCGTAGTCGATGATGTCCTGCAGCAAGGAAATCTGCGTGTACCGCTGGCCGGCATGGCTGAGGTAGCAGGAGTAATTCTCAATCTCCCAGAAAGCGAGCTGCTGATCCACGGTGAAGATGTCCTCGAGGAAATTGCTGTCCGAGTAATTGTGGTAACCGGCCCAGAGGGTGAAGAGCTCGGAAAGGAACTGGGTCCTTCCGCCGACTTCTTCCAGGAAACTGCGGTCGCTGAAAAGCTTGTCGAGGATGCCGTCGTAATCGATCTTCCGGGCCTTGAAGTCCGCCAGGCTTTCAGGCGTCTTCGTGGTGCCCTGGTAACGTTTGGCAATCGCCCGGTTCGCGGAAGCCGCATTGACGATGACCATATTCGTGGCGCGGGAGTTCGTGGTGACATGGACCTTGGGCGCCGCCTGCTGGAGGCTGACCGTGAAGGCGTTCATGCTGACGATGGCGCGCTGCGACGTGGAGGAGCGGGCAAACACCTCGCCGCCGGCGGCGAAGACTTCCGGGAAGGATTCTGCCATGATCCGGGCGATCTGGCGGTGCTGCTCATACCCCAGGTCGGAGAGGTCGCCGTAATTGATCTGGGGGACCGTGACGAACTCCATGAAATCCTTGTACAACTGTTCGCCGCGCGGGGTCAGGGCGTTGGCCTTCTTGGCTTCTTCCAGCATGTTCCCGATGGTCGAATACGTCCCGGCGTTCCAGGCGTAGCGGGAGCCGTGGCGGCCGTAGTGGCTGATGTAGAAGGGAACATATCCCTTCGGCGCCGGTGTCAGGGCCGGGGCGTCGAAGCGGTAAGGACCTTCACATCCGGCGAGTTTGTTGCGGTCGGCCCGCAGGATTTCTTCGACATTCCAGGTCTGGGCGAGGGCCGGCAGGGTCAGGGCCGCAGCCAGCAGCGTGAGAGCGATTCTTTTCATGGACATGTATTATCTGAGATAGCCTTCGAGGTTGTTCTTGACCGTTTCCCATTTGTAATACGGACCGCTGACCGGAGCCAGGCCGCGTAGCAGGGTCTCCTTCTCATTGACCAGGAACTTGACGAGCACCTTTCCTTCCTTGTTGCGGTAGAAGATCATCTGCAGGTTCGCCGCGAAGGGAACGAAGTCGGTGGCGAACCATTTGTACCGGGCCTCCTGCAGGGTCAGCCTGTCACCGGCGCCTTCCAGGCCGAGATAGCCGAAGAGCGTGAGGATCGGGAAATCATGACCGAACCGAAGGTCCGCGGCCCACTGGCCATCGGCGAGTGCGGCGTCCGCCTTGCTGACGATATCCTCGACGAGCGGCTTGGCGATGGACACGGCTTCCTTGCCGATCTCGACGGAGTTGCAGTGCTGCAGGTACAGCGACAGGGCGCTGTTTTCATAGGCCTGGTATACGGCGTCGAACGGGAAGAACCGGTACATGTCGTCGTCGACCTGGAAGGATTCTCCCATGCAGGCGATCTGCAGGGCGGCACTCTGGAAGCGGGCGGCGTTGCCGGTGATCTTCCGGGCCTTGGCCGGGTCCGTGAACATCCGCTGGAGGAATGTGACCGTATCCGGCTGGTAATCCCGGGACAACTGGCCCAGCAGCCGGCGGGATACCTTGTTGACGGTATCCGGGGCCGCATTGTTGATATAGAGCATGTAGGTCTCGCCGGTATCCCAGCGGATGTCGAGGTCTTTCTGGAGTTCGGTCAGCCGGTCCGTGAAGCCCACCATGCTGACCAGGCAGCGGGGCACGGTGCTGGAAATGGCGCGGATCTTCTTGGACTGTTTCTTGAAGACGCCGGGATAGCGGGCATACATCCGCTCGGCCAGCATCCGGTGCTCGTCGACGCCGCGCTGGGTCAGGCGGCCGTCCATGCCGTTGTGCTGGTTGTAGATCTC
>CADCRA010000009.1 GCA_902803715.1 uncultured Bacteroidia bacterium | reverse complement strand
GGGACACGGTGAGGTAGCGCAGGATGCGCTCGTCACGGTGGTACTGGGTCTCGAGGGCGGCGACAAGCTGGGTGTCAGCCTTGAACTCGATCAGGTGATAGAATCCTGAGGTCTTGTGCTGGATCGGGTAGGCCAACTGCTTCAGGCCCCAATCCTCTTCGTAGACGATTTCACCGCCATTGTTCTTGATGAAATCGACGTACTTGGCAACCGCTTCCTTCATCTGGGATTCAGACAAAACGGGAGTTGCAATGAAAACGGTCTCGTACTGTTTGATCATTTTGTTAATAATTAATGTAATATAATACTTTACAGTCCGTTTCAGGTCGTATGCCACCTAAAACGGACTGCAAATATAGCAATAATTGACGGAATTTCAAGCGATTGTTCGCAATTTTCCGTATTTCATGCGTACAGGGTTATTTCTCGGGAACGGCTTCGAGGACAGCCTTGAGGTAGTTCCAGGTACGCTCGACGGAAGGGATGTTGACCCGCTCGTCCGGAGAGTGCGGATACTTGATGGTCGGTCCGACGGAGACCATCTCCCAATGCGGATACTTCGCGCCCATGATCGCGCATTCCAGACCGCCGTGGGTCGCCATGATCTTCATGTCGCGGCCATATACCTTCTTGAACTGCTCCATCATGACATGGTTCATCGGCGTATCGAGCTTCGGAGTCCAGCCGCTGTAACCGCCGGCGAAGGAAACCTCGGCACCGGCCAGTTCGAAGATGCAGCGGACGCGGTCGGCGAGGGCAGCCTTGGCCGTATCGACGGCACTGCGCATCAGGCAGTGGACATTCAGATGGCCCTTGTCGGTCCGGACGATGGCCAGGTTGATGGACGTCTCGGTCAGGCCCTGCATGGTCTGGCTCATGCGGATGACGCTGGACGGGCAGGCGATGACGGACTTGACGGCACGCAGCATGACGGACGGCTGGATATACTTGGCCGCCGGCTTGGCAAGCTTCTCGTAGATCATGTTCGCACCCGGATCGCTCTCGGCGAACTCGGCCTTGCCTTCGGCGAAGATCTTCTCCACCAGGGCCTTGACCTTCTTGGATTCAGCGGAAGGAACGAGGATCTCGGCGCAGGCCTCGAACGGGATGGCGTTGCGCAGGGAACCGCCGTTGAAGCTGGCGACGCGGACGCCGTACTGCTCGAGCAGCGGGAGAAGGATGCGGCAGACCGCCTTGTTAGCGTTGGCGCGGTACAGGGAGATGTCCATGCCGGAGTGACCGCCCTGCAGGCCGCTGATGGTCAGTTTGTAGCCGACGAAGCCATCTTCAGGGGTCTTGTACATGCGGTATTTGAAATCGGCGGAGACATCCAGGCCGCCGGCGCAGCCGACGCAGAGTTCGCCTTCTTCCTCGGAGTCGAGGTTGATCAGGATGTCGCCTTGGAGGACACCCGGCTTGAGGCAGTTCGCACCGGTCATGCCGGTCTCCTCGTCATAGGTCACGAGGACCTCGACGGGACCGTGGCGGAGGCTCTTGTCCTCGAGGACGGAGAGACCCATGGCCACACCGATGCCGTTGTCGGCACCGAGGGTGGTGCGGTCGGCGGTGACCCACTCGCCGTCGATCAGGGTGACGATCGGGTCGGTCAGGAAGTTATGGTTGCTGTCGCCGGTCTTCTGCGGCACCATGTCCATGTGGCCCTGGAGGATCACGCCGCGGCGATTCTCCATACCCGGCGTAGCGGGCGCCCGGAAAATGATGTTGCCGGTATCGTCGCGGAAAACCTCGACGCCATGCTCTTTGCCCCACTTCAGGAGATATTCCTGGACTTTCGCTTCATGCTTGGAGGGTCTTGGGATCTGGGTGAGACCGTAGAAATTATTCCATACGATCTGAGGATTCAAATCTTTGATAGTCATAGTATTATTGATTTATTTGGCGTTAATCGGGAATGTGCTTTCGATACCGAGCTGGTAGACCGGAATCCGGGTCTGGAGCAGGGTGTTGACCCCGTCGCCGAGCTTGACGCCGCAGACGGCCGGGATGCGGTAATGGGCGACGTTGCCCTTGGCACCGCCGCCGCCCATCGGGGCGGAAACTTCCTGCGGCACCAGTTCGAGGATGTACGGTTTGCCGGAGACATTGTCAGCAGACACGAGTCCCTGGCTGTCGGACACGCGGAAGGCGACATAGCGCTGCTGGTTGCCCGGGACCGGAAGGATCTCGTAGTTCATCTTCTGGGTCTGGAACTCGCTGTAGCCGACGAACAGGGACATGTATTCTTCTTCGAGGCGGGCGATTTCGCCGATGGCGGCGCCCATGGCCTCGCCGCTGTAGGTGGCGTCGGTGTCGCCGGTGATGATCTCAACCCGGCTGCGGCGGAGACGGAAAATCATGTCAGCCGCTTCTTTCGCCCTGTCTTCCAAGGACTTGACGACGACCATTTCCTGCTGGACGCCGACGGTCTGCCCGGCGACGGAGCGATACAAGGTTGTCGAGGCGGAGGAGAGGTTGGAGCCGACGCCGCGGTCGGAGAAGTCTCCCTTGGAATCGGCCGTGAAGCGCCAGTTCGTCCCGGTGCCCTGGCCGTCACCGACAGCGACGAGGCCCTGGGCGGTCAGGCTGAGGAAGGACGGCAGGCCCTTGCCGGGATTCAGGGTAAAACGGCGGGTCTGGTCGGCCTCCGTGTAGGCGGACAGGTTGATGCCGGATACGGTATAGGTCACGGCATCGGCCTGGCGGGCGTCGATGCCGAGATACTTCTGGGCATACTTGGCATAGGGTCCTGCATGGAAGTCCTCGCGAACGGCTTCGACCTCCACGGAGATCACGGTCTGCGGCAGGGCGTAGACCAAGGCTCCCTCCGGATCCTGGGCCCGCAGGGAGAAGGCGGCGGAAAGGGCCGCGCAAATCATCACGATCTTCTTCATCTTCAACTTATTTCCAACGTTTATGGCTCCAGAGGTAATTCGCCGGATTGCGGCGGACATCCTCTTCGAGGAGCGCATAGAAATCTTCCATCAGCGACAGCGGGTCGCGCTGTGCGGCATGGTCGCAGATCTTGCGGAAAGAGACCTGGTAGCGGCCTTTTCCGACCCGGTCCGCGCTCATGTAATAGACGGCCATGTCCAGTTTCGCTGCAAGCGCCGTGCCGCCGGTCATGACCTGGGTCTTCTGTCCCATGAAGGACGGGATCTCATGCCGGGTCGCCTTCCAGTACGGAAACTGGTCCGTCGGGAAAACGTAGATCTTGCGCTCGTCCCGGTGGGCCACCGCATGGCGCAGGACTTCCTTCGACTCAATGTAGCCCTGGAAATCCGCCGACTGGACAGCGCAGCGGTTCTCCCGGCAGAAGTCCTCCCCCAGCCCGCTTCCGAGCCGTTTGTAGACGACGCAGACATCGTGCTCCGAAAGTCCGACGCGGTCGCAGAAGGCCTGCATGTAGGCCCCGGTCAGTTCCCAGTTGCCGAAATGGCTGTCCAGGACCATGACGCTGCGTTCCGCAAAGGCGTTTTCAAGACCGTCCGTCCCTGCAATCTCCACCAGTCCCTGCCGGTAGAGTTTCGCGGGATTGCGCCGGCAGCCGCCGAGCCACATCGCTTCCGCGAAAACCTCGCCGAGATGCCCGTAGAATGCCTTGGCCAGTTTCTTGATCTCCTTGTACTTGAGATCCGGAAAACTGCGCGACAGGTTGACGGTCACGACATCCTTCCGGTAGCCCGGGAAGCCGTTGCACAGCCCGGCGAACGCCCCGCCCCAGAAGTAATGGAACTTCAGCGGGAGACGCTGGACCGGCCGGAAAAGGGCCAGAAGGACTTGGTTCAAACCATGGCTCATCTTTACAAAGATAAATATTTTCTTCCATTTCCGTAAAGAATTCTTATATTTGTAAACATACAAAAACGCGAGTGAACAACTCTAAAACTAATTTATATGTTCAAAAACCACCCGAAAGGACTGTTGGCAGCCGCGCTCAGCAACATGGGCGAGCGCTTCGGCTACTATATCATGAACGCAGTCCTCACCCTCTTCCTCTGTTCGAAATTCGGCCTCGCCGATGACAAAGCCGGCATCATTTATTCCGTATTCTACTGCGGCATCTATGTCCTGAGCCTGGTGGGTGGCATCATCGCCGACCGCACCTCCAACTACAAGGGCACGATCCAGCGCGGTCTCATCATCATGGCCCTCGGCTATGTGGTGCTGTCCATCCCGATCCTCGCCACGCCGCAGAACAAGGCCGGTCTCCTCGTCCTGACCTGCTTCGCCCTTTTCCTGATCGCTTTCGGCAACGGCCTGTTCAAGGGCAATCTCCAGGCGATCGTCGGCCAGATGTACGACAATTTCGAGGCGGAAGCGGCCAAGGAAGGTCCCGAGAAACTGAAATGGGCCCAGGGCCAGCGCGACTCCGGCTTCCAGATTTTCTACGTATTCATCAACATCGGCGGCCTCATCGCCCCGTTCGTGGCTCCGCTGCTCCGCCAGTGGTGGCTCGGCGTGCACAACCTTTCCTACAATGCACAGCTCCCGAAACTCTGCCATGAATTCATCAACAACGGCACCATCTCTGACAACCTGATCGCCGAAGCCGCCAACGCCGGCGCCGTCCTCGATCCGGCCAACGTCGATGCCGTCGGTCAGTTCTGCACCAGCTACCTGGACTACTTCAACACGGGTGTGCACTACTCTTTCATCGCCTCCGTCGCCGCGATGATCCTTTCGCTCGTCATCTTCATGTGCACCAAGAAGATGTTCCCGACTCCGGGCAAGAAGGAAGCCGTCGCCTCCGTCGAGTATACCCAGGAAGAGAAGATCGCCATGGCGACCGAGATCAAGCAGCGCATGTACGCGCTCTTCGCCGTCCTCGGCGTCGTCATCTTCTTCTGGTTCTCCTTCCACCAGAACGGCCAGTCCCTGTCGATGTTCGCCCGCGACTTCGTCAATACCAGCAAGATCGCCCCTGAAATCTGGCAGGCCGTCAACCCGTTCTTCGTCATCGTGCTGACCCCGGTCATCATGTGGTTCTTCGGCTGGCTCGGCAAACGCGGCAAGCAGATCTCGACCCCGCGCAAGATTGCGTACGGTATGGGCATCGCCGCCCTGGCTTACCTCTTCCTGTCGGTCTTCTCCTTCAAGATGGGGTATCCGTCCTCCACCGACTTCCTCGCCCTCGACTCCGCGACCCAGGCTTCCATGAAGGCCGGTCCGTGGGTGCTGATCGTGACCTATTTCTTCCTGACCGTCGCGGAACTCTTCATCTCCCCGCTCGGCCTATCCTTCGTTTCGAAGGTCGCCCCGAAGAGCATGCAGGGTCTGTGCCAGGGCCTCTGGCTCGGCGCCACCGCCGTCGGCAACCTCTTCCTCTTCCTCGGTCCGAAGATGTACAACGCGATTCCGCTCGGCTACTGCTGGGGCGTGTTCCTCGTGCTCTGCCTCATCTCCATGGGCGTCATGTTCGGCATGGTCAAGTGGCTGGAAAAAGTTACCAATTCTTAAAATAGACCAATATGTTCAAAGGACAACCTAAAGGATTGTTTGCCCTTGCGCTCGCCAATACCGGCGAGCGCTTCGGCTACTACACGATGCTCGCCATCTTCATGCTGTTCCTCCAGGCCAAATTCGGCTTCACGGAGGCTGTCGCCAACCAGATCTACGCCATTTTCCTGGCGGCCGTCTATTTCATGCCGGTTTTCGGCGGCATGCTGGCGGACCGGATCGGTTACGGCAAATGCGTGGTTACGGGCGTCTGCATCATGTTCGCCGGCTATGTCTGCCTGGCGATCCCGACAGCGGCCAACACCCTGGGCATGGGGCTCATGCTGCTGGCCCTGCTGCTGATTGCCGTCGGTACAGGCCTATTCAAGGGCAACCTGCAGGTGCTGGTCGGCAACCTGTACGATGACCCCAAGTATGCAGCCAAGCGGGATTCCGCGTTCTCGCTGTTCTACATGGCCATCAACATCGGCGCCATGTTCGCCCCGTCCGCCGCGACGGCCATCACGAACCACTTCCTGGGCAAGGCCGGCCTGATCTACAAGGCCGACATCCCCGCCCTGGCACACCAGTACCTGGCCGGCACCATCACCCCGGAGAACACCGCCAAACTGCAGTCCCTGATGGGACAGATGCCGGACTACACCGGCACCGACCTAGCCGGATTCTCCCAGTACTACATCGACCACCTCGCCAGTTCCTACAACATGGGCTTCGCGGTCGCCTGCGTATCCCTGATCGTGTCGATCGCCATCTATGTCGCCTGCCGCAGCTGGTTCAAGCATGCGGACGTCAACGCCAAGCAGGCCGCCGCTTCGACGACGGCCGCCCCGGTACAGGAACTGACCCGCGAGCAGGAGAAGAGCCGCATCGTGGCACTGATCATGGTCTTCGCCGTCGTCATCTTCTTCTGGATGGCCTTCCACCAGAACGGTTCGTCCCTGACCTGGTTCGCCCGCGACTACACGCAGAGCTATGCGACCGGCTGGACCCGGATCGGATTCAACATCTGGGCGCTCGCGATGATCGCGGCGTCCGTCTATACGCTGTTCGGGGTTTTCCAGTCGGAGAAGAGCAGCGGCAAGATCGTCTGCGGTGCCGTTACGGCCGCCCTCTGGGCCGGAGCCTATGCCCTGTACAGCGGCATGGCCAATCCGCTGGACATCTTCCCGCAGCTGTTCCAGCAGTTCAACCCGTTCTATGTCGTCGCCCTGACTCCGGTCTCGATGGCCATCTTCTCCGCCCTGGCGGACAAGAAGACGGACAAGCATCCGGAGGGGATGGAACCGTCCGCTCCGAAGAAGATCGGAATGGGCATGCTGGTCGCCGCCTGCGGTTACCTGGTGATGATCCTGGCCTCCCGCGGACAGGCTTCCCCGGCGCAGCTGGCCGGTACCGTTTCTCCGGACCCGGTCGTTCCGACCTGGCTGATGGGTACCTACCTCATCCTGACGTTCGCCGAATTGCTGCTCAGCCCGATGGGCATCTCCTTCGTATCGAAGGTGGCGCCCCCGCGCTTCAAGGGTCTGATGATGGGATTGTGGTTCGCTTCGACGGCGGTCGGCAACTATCTCAGTTCCATCCCGGGACTGCTCTGGCGCCATGTCCCGCTGTGGGCCAACTGGGCGATCCTCATGAGCCTCTGCCTGATTGCAGGCGCGGTCATGTTCGCGATGCTCAAGCGCCTCGAAGCCGCTACGAAATGATCATTCTCCGCCGACGGTCAGGCTGCTGACCAGTACGGTCGGAATCCCGCAGGATACGGGACAGCTCTGTCCCTTGCCGCAGGTCCATGCACCATCGTCCACCTTGGCATCATTGCCGACAGCGACGATGTCTGCAAGGGCCTGCGGTCCGTTTCCGATGATGTTGATGTCCTTGACGGGGCGGGTCAGCCGGCCGCCTTCGATCAGGTAGCCGCTCTTGACGTAGAAGGTGAAGTCGCCTTCGCCGATCTTGACCTGGCCGTTGGCGAACTCGTCGACGTAGATGCCCTTGTCGACGGAGGCGATGATGGCGGCGGGATCGGCGTCGCCGCTTTCCATGTACGTGGCCCGCATGCGCGGAATCGGCGCATAGCGGAAGCTCTCGCGGCGGCCGTTGCCGGTCGGGGCGACGCCGTACCAACGGGCGCTGATACGGTCATGCAGGAAGGAGGTCAGGATGCCGTCTTCCACCATGCAGGTCCGCTGCGCGGGGACGCCTTCGTCGTCGAAATTGAGCGAGCCGCGGTTGCCGCGCAGGGTGCCGTCGTCTACGATGGAGATCCCTTCCCGGCAGATCCGGGAGCCCATCTTGTCCGCAAAAATGGACTGTCCCTTGCGGTTGAAATCCGCTTCGAAGGCATGGCCCATGGCCTCGTGCAGGAGGATGCCGGAGGCGCCGGCGCCCATGACCACAGGCATCTTTCCGCCTTTCGGACGGCGGGCGGCGAAGCGGTCGTCCATGTTGCGGAGGGCCGCAGCGGCCAGTTCATCCGTCAGTTGTTCCGTCAGCATTTCCGCACCGCAGCGAAAACTCCGGCTGGCATGCGTGCTGACGGTTTCCTTGCCGTCGCTGAGGATGACCGATACGGCCAGCGTACCCATGGGACGGGTCTCGTACTTGAGTTCCTCATAGGCGTTGTACATCAGGATGTCACTGACCTGCCAGGAGAGCATGGCCATGACTTTGACGACGCGGGGATCCGCGGCCTGGATGCGTTCATGCAGCCGGTTCAGCACCGGGATGAAGGCCGCAGCCTCGGACTGGCGCCAGTCCTGC
The DNA here is from genome assembly GCA_902803715.1 of uncultured Bacteroidia bacterium. Lineage (GTDB taxonomy): Bacteria > Bacteroidota > Bacteroidia > Bacteroidales > UBA932 > Cryptobacteroides. Next base: position 3,628 of record CADCRA010000009.1, on the reverse strand, counting down.
CCGACGGGATACCGGTCGGCGGCGGGATTGGGACGCCCCTTGTACAGGTTCGGGACATAGCCGTTGTCATCGGCGACCGAGCGGTCCGGCCGGGCGGCCGAACCCTGGGCGATTGCCGCGGCGGCGCGGGCGGCGGCGGACATGGCACCGGGATCGGTGCTTTCCGAATAGGCATAGCCGGTCTTCTCCCCTTTCAAAACCCGGATGCCCACGCCGAAATCGACATGGAATCCGCCGGACGAAACTTGCCCGTCCCGCAGCATGAGGTCGCTGTAGGTGGTATTCTCAAAGAAAAGGTCCGCGTAGTCGCCACCGCCCGCAAGGGCGGTCCCGACCAGGTTTTCAAGGGTCTGTTCCGTCGTCCGGAAAATGTCGAGGTATTCCTGTTTTGTCTTGATCATGGATTCGTGTCTTCTTTATCTTCTTGTTCCAGCGATTTCGCCATGGCGTCGAGTTCGTCCGCCCGCCTGTAGTCCATCGCCTGCCGGCGGATGGCTTCGAACTTGAGGTTGTCCTGGACGACCATGCTGTCGTGCCATCCCTGCGCGACGATCTTGAAGGGGATTTCGGAATTGTCTGCCAGGATCCACCGGTCCGCCAGGGGCATGTAATCGTCGAAAAGGTACTGCAGGCCGGCCCGGTAGCGGCGCCGGATGACCTGCTCGGGGACATTGTGACCGCCGGCGGCGACCCGCGCCCGCACCCGGGCGACAGCCAGGTCGGGGGTGTTCAGCCAGAAGTACAGCACGGTGACGGAGTAGCCTTGCTGCTGGGCCCGTACGATCAGTTTCTTGAGGCTGCGCGTAGCCAGGGTCGTCTCGATGCTGAAATCCTTTCCCCGGTCCATCATGTACCTGATTTTCAGCAGCATGTAGCGGCTGGCCATGACCGAGGCACGATCCGGGTCGAACGGGGAAAACCCTTTGGCGAATTCGTCGGAATTGACGAAATCGCTGCACTGGAAAAACTCCGGCAGCATGGTATAGGATGCCGTCGTTTTCCCGGAACCGTTGCATCCGGATATGATGTACATTTTCGGCATGGGTCGCGTCTGGGAGGGATCTGTTTACAAAAATAGGCAAAATCCCGGACAGAACAAAGGCGTCCTCAGGAAAGGTCGGCATCCAGCATGGCGCCGCAGGCTGTGAGCAGATCCTGGAAAGTCTGCTCGAAATCCCCGGTGTACCAGGGATCCGCGACATCCCGGCTGACGCCGGCCCATTGCATCATGAGGCTGATCTTGCCGTCGGGATCGTCCGGGATGATCCGCCGGAGCAGCCGCAGGTTGGATCGGTCCATGCAGATGATCCGGTCATTGCGGTCATAGTCGGCCGGAACGACCTTGCGGGCCCGCTTCCCGGCATCGAAAGGAACGCCGTGCTGGTTCAGGCAGCGCCGGGCGGGCGGATACATCGGATTGCCGGTTTCTTCCGAGGAAACGGCGGCGGATGCGGTCTGGTAACAGCCTTCCAGCCCGCGGGCGCGGGCCAGGGCCGGCAGGATGAATTCGGCCATCGGACTCCTGCAAATGTTGCCGTGGCAGACGAAGAGGATCTGGATCATGGTGCAAAAATACGGTTTTCCGGCGAATTCTTCCGGGCTGCCGGAGCAAAACGATGCGGAATCGAAGAAAAATCCCTATTTTTGTAAGATAAAGACTTGAAAACTATGGGATGGACGGAAGGAATGCTGACTCCGGAGGAGATGGCCGTGGCGCGGCAAGCGCTGGACACGGCCCTGGCGCAGGGTGCGCAACAGTGCCGGATCACATTGAGCAAGAGCCTGATGGACCTTTACGGGACCCTTGACGGCGAACTGGACAAAGTCAGCCATTGCCTGGACCGGGCGATGAGCGTGGCCCTGTTCGTCGACGGGAAGTTCGGATCGTTCTCAACCAACCGCCTCGACCCCGCCGACCTGGAAGGATTCATCCGGAAGGCCATCGGGACCGTGCGCATGCTGGCCGAAGATCCCTGCCGGACCCTGCCTGCCCCGGAGCGGACCTGCAAGGATGCGGGTGACGGCGACCGGCTGGGCATCTGCGACCGGGAAGGCCTGCTCTCCCTGACGCCGGAAAAACGGCTGCAGATCGCCCTGGAAGCGGCTTGCAGCGGCAAGGTTGAAGATCCCCGTTTCCGGCTCGTTTCGGAGGAGGGCGAATATTCCGACTCCATCGCGGACATCTATCTCATCGACTCGAACGGAACGGAGTGCCGCCAGACGGACACCTCGTTCGAATACGGGGTTGAAGTGACCCTGGCCGACCCGGAGGGCAACAAGGTCAGTGCATACTGGTGGGATGCTTCTCCGTGGCTGTCCGGCCTGGATTACCGCGGCTGCGGCCAGAAGGCGGTCCGCCGGGCTGCGGCCAAACTGGGCGTCCGTCCGGCCGAAGGCGGCAGCATGAACATGGTCGTGGACAGCGAATGCGCCTCGAAACTGCTGGGACCGGTGCTCAACGCCCTGGGCGGTTTCTCCCTGCAGCAGAAGAATTCCTTCCTCCAGGACAGCCTCGGGAAGCAGGTCTTCCCCGAACGGCTGACGGTCATGGACCTGCCGCGCGAGATGGGGAAAAACGGCGCCCGCCTGTTTGACTCGGAAGGCGTCGCGACGGTCAACCGGCCGGTCATTGAGCAAGGCGTGGTCCGCAACTACTTCATCAGCACCTACATCGCCAACAAGACGGGGATGGAGCCGACCGTGGACGACGCGACGCGCGCCTGCGTCCTGCCGACCTGCGAAGGCGGTGCGGAAGAACTGATGCGGCAGTGCGGCAACGGAATCCTGGTCACGGGATTCAACGGCGGCAACTGCAACAGCGCGACGGGAGATTTCTCCTACGGCGTGGAAGGCATGGTTTTCGAAGACGGCAAGATCGTCGCCCCGGTCCATGAGATGGTCATCACCGGGAACATGACGGAGCTGTGGAACAGGCTGGAGGCCGTCGGAAACGACGCCCGGCCCTGCACGGCCCAGCAGGTCCCGTCCCTGGCGTTCCGGGACGTGGATTTCAGTGCATGATAATAAGTTAGTATAGAATAAATGAAGATTGAAAAGAACAAAGTGGTGGAAGTGAGTTACGAACTCACCGTGGAAGGACAGGTTGTCGATACGGCCACCAAGGAACAGCCGCTGGACTACATCCACGGCACGAAGATGCTGATCCCGAAATTCGAGGCCGAGATCGAGGGCAAGGAACCCGGCGACACGTTCGCGTTCGAGGTGTCCCCGGACGAGGGATACGGCGAGTATGATCCGAAACGGGTCATCACCCTCCCCCTTTCCTCCTTCGAGATCAACGGCGAACTCCGCCGGGACCTGCTGACCGTCGGCCGCGAGCTGCCGATGTACAACAAGCACGGCCATGTCGAGTATGCCCGCATCACCGAGGTCCGGGAAGACGGCGTCGTCATGGATTTCAACCACAGTATGGCCGGGAAGACCCTGCTCTTCAAGGGTGAGGTGCTTTCCGTGCGCGACGCTTCCGAGAAAGAACTGACGGAAGGGCTCCACGGCGAGTTCCTCCCGGTCGAGGAGTGCGGCTGCGGCCACCATCACGGCGAAGGCGGCTGCTGCCACGGCAAGGGTCACGGCGACGGCGAGTGCTGCGGGCATGGCCATCACCACG
>CADCRA010000008.1 GCA_902803715.1 uncultured Bacteroidia bacterium | reverse complement strand
GATGATCGCGTTGTTGCCGGTGCGGTTGGTCTCCTGGTTGTTGTAGGCGAAGTGCTTGATGGAGGTACCGACATCGTTCTTCTGGACGCCGCGGACATAGGCAGCTGCGGTCTTGCCGGAAACGAGCGGGTCTTCGGAATAGTATTCGAAGTTGCGGCCGTTGAGCGGATGGCGGTGGATGTTCAGGGCCGGGGCGAGGAGCACGTCGGCGCCGTACTCGTGGACTTCCTCACCGATGGACTGGCCGACATTTTCGACGAGTTCCTGGTTCCAGGTGGAGGCGAGGAGGGTTCCGATCGGGAAGTGGGTGCAGTAGTAGGTCGCATCATCGCCTTCGCGGGTCGGGTCGATGCGCAGGCCGGCAGGACCGTCCGCCAGGACGATGGCCGGGATGCCGAGGCGCTCGATGGCGCGGGTCGTTCCGGCGGCGCCGGGTACGATGGCCTTCGTCGAACCGACGACGGCGCTCTGGCCGTCGGTGCCGGCCATGCCGGTGCCGATGACGAACTGGGCTTTTTCTTCAAGGGTCATGGCGGCGACCACCTTGTCGATGGAGGCTTTGCCGAGCTGCGGATCGCCCTGCTTGCAGGCTGCAAGGGCCAGGGCGGCAGCGCCAAGATAGAGGATTGCTTTCTTCATGTTATTGTGGATTAGATGTTTTGTATAGCAAAAAGTGTCCAAAGTTAACAAATTCCGTCCAATCTTCGAAAAAAACTCATCATGGAGAGCAACATTTGAAGATTCTGCCAAATAATTTGTATCTTGCAGAAGAATTGAAACAAGCATGTAACATGATGAGAAGAACTTTCCTCTCCCTGACACTGCTGGCCGCAGCCCTCTGGGTCGGAGCCCAGAAGCCGAATTATGAACTGGCCGAGCGCTTCTCCGCCAAGAAGGTGAACCAGATGGTGTTCTCCACCCAGATGACCCCGAACTGGTTCCGGGATTCCGACCGTTTCTGGTATTCCTGGAAAACGTCCGACGGCACCCGGTATTATGTCGTGGATCCGGCCGCCGGCACGAAGACCGAAGTGTTCGACATGGAAAAGCTGGCCATGCAGATCTCCGAGATCACCCGGGATCCCTTCGATGCGCAGCACCTGCCGCTGACGGGGCTCAAGCTCAAGGATGACAAATATTTCCTGTTCGACGTCCGCAGCACCCAGGATACCAAGGACGAAGAAGATTCGACCAAGACGGTCAAGAAAGTCTTCCATTTCAAGTATGACATCGCCGCGAAGAAACTCTCCGTCGAGGACAAGGTGGAGAAAGAGAAGTATCCGCGCTGGGCGGCCGTCTCCCCGGACGGGACCATGGGCGTCTATGTCAAGAACTACAACCTCTACTGGATGGACTCCACGTCCCTGCGCAAGGCGGTGAAGGATCCGAAGGACAGCACCCTCGTGGAGCACAAGCTGACCAAGGACGGAACGCGGACCTACAGCTGGAGCGGCGGCAACTATACGGGTGACCAGCAGACCGATACGACAACCCGCCGCAGCGCGCCCATCATCTGGTCCCCGGATTCGAAGCATTTCGCGATCCTCCGCTGGGACATGACCATGGTCAAGGATTTCTGGGTCATCAATTCGACGTCCCAGCCGCGTCCGACCCTCGAGACCTACAAGTACCAGATGCCGGGCGAACCCGGTCCCGTCGGCACCCTGTATGTCGCCGAAATGCCTTCGGGCACGATGCGTACCATCAAGACCCACGCTTTCAAGGACCAGGACATGGAATTCCTGTCCGCGCCCCGCACCGGTGAGGAGGAGTATTCGCCGTTCCCGGTCCGCAGGTGGCTCGGCGACGAGAAGGGCTTCTACATGATGCGCCTGTCCCGTGACCTCAAGCGCCATGACCTGTGCTATGTCCCCGTCGACGGTGACAGCACCCATGTCGTCCTGCGCGAACGGCTCAATACGTACGTCGAGACCCGCAATCCGAAATTCCTCAAGGGCGGCAGCCAGTTCGTCTGGTGGTCCGAGCGCAACGGCTGGGCCAACCTGTATCTCTACAACGCGGACGGCACCCTCGTGCGCAACCTCACGGAAGGTGCGTTCCACGTCGAGGACATCCTGGGCATCAACGAAGCGGCCGGCTATGTGCTCTTCAGCGCCTGCGGCGTGGACAAGGCTGAGAACCCGTACCAGATGCACAATTACAAGGTCTCCCTGAACGGCGGACCGATCCAGCAGATCGACATGAAGGACATGGACGTGCTCGCGGCGGCCAGCCGGGACGCCCGTTTCTTCGTCGCGAACTATTCCCGCGTGGACTGCAAGCCGGCTGTCGCGCTGTACAACGCCGTGACCGCCCGCAAGGTCCTCGACCTGGAAGAGGCCGACCTGAGCCTGCTGTTCGCGGCCGGCTACAAGTTCCCGGAACGCTTCAAGGTCAAGGCGGCCGACGGCATCACCGATCTGTACGGTGCGATGTACAAGCCGTTTGACTTCGATTCGACCAAGACCTATCCGATCCTGGACTATGTCTATCCGGGCCCGCAGGTCGAGGCGAACAACATCTCCTGGAGCAAGGGCTTCACCCGCATCGACCGCCTGGCGCAGATCGGGTTCATTGTGATCACGGTCGGCAACCGCGGCGGCCACCCGAACCGCTCCAAGTGGTACCACAACTATGGCTACGGCAACCTCCGCGACTACGGCCTCGAGGACCAGAAGTATGCGATCCAGCAGATCGGCGCCCGCTATCCCTTCGTCGACCTCGAGCGGGTTGGCATCCACGGCCACTCCGGCGGCGGATTCATGTCGACGGCGGCCATCCTGACCTATCCAGATTTCTTCAAGGTCGCGGTCTCCTGCGCCGGCAACCATGACAACAGCATCTACAACCGCTGGTGGAGCGAGCAGCACCACGGCGTGCTGGAGAAGGTCAACCAGGCGGATACCTCCTTCGTCTACAGCATCAAGACGAACCAGGAACTGGCTTCCCGTCTCAAGGGCCACCTGATGCTGGTCCACGGCGACATGGACAACAATGTCAACCCGGCCAACTCCATCCGCGTCGCGGATGCCCTGATCCGGGCCAACAAGCGTTTCGAATATGTACTCCTTCCGGGACAGCGCCACGGTTTCGGCGACATGAACGAGTGGTTCTTCTGGAAGATGGCCGACTGGTACAGTGAGTGGTTCCTGGACGGAAAGAAACGCAGTGAAGTAGATATCAAGGAGCTGAACAACGACTGACGGGAATGCGTCACGATCTGGACTTACGATGAAAAAATTAGCAATCCTGGCGGCGGCCCTCCTCTGCGTGGCCGCCTGCCACAAAGAAAAGAAAATGCAGACGGAGGTCTGGGAGCAGTCCGGTTCCTTCGCCCTGGCGGAGGGATCGACGGACTCGATTTCCATTCAGGTCCGCCTGGAGTATCCCGTCTCCGGCTTCCCGGAGGAAGTCCTGGACCGGATGACGGCGACCATCATCGGCCAGGCCCTGGAGGATACCAATGACAAGCCGGATATCGACGCGTCCGTGCAGCGGTATTTCAACGCGCGGGTCGCGGATTTCCGCGAAACCAACCTGCCGCTGTACGAGCGGGTGCAGCAGGAGGGCATCGAGGGCGCCATCCTCAGCTGGGAAGAGCAGATCGAAGGCTACTTCGCCGGCCGGTACAAGGATATCCTGTCCTATGACGTCTATTCCTACAGTTTCACCGGCGGGGCCCATGGAATGAGCGGCGACTATGTGATCAACTTCAACCTCGAGGACGGCAGCCTGGTATCCGAAGGCGAGTTTTTCGTGCCCGGTTACCAGGAAGAACTCGCCGGCCTGCTGAGTGCGCACCTGCGCGAGGCTATGCCCGACGAGGACTCTTATAACGCCCTGTTCGTCAAGGATATCGCGCCGAACGGCAATTTCAAGGTATCCGAAGACGGGGTGACCTATATGTACGGATCATACGAGATCGGCCCTTCCTATCTGGGCTGTATCGAGGTCTTCGTTCCCTGGGAGGAACTCGATACCCTGGTTGCAGGCGGACCGGCGGAAACTCTCTGACAAATCATGGAAACGGACCTGCAATGGATCATCACGCGCGTAGACGGTAAAATCGCTTCCGTATCGACCGGTTACAAGGGCGCAGCCCGGGTGCTGGCCGGCATTGCGGAACTTCCGCCTGCCCAGGCGGATGAAATCACTTGCAGGAAAATTTCGACGGAGGAACTCTTCGCCCTGTCCGACGCCCTTGCCTGGGAGGATCTCCACCTGTACGGGACGCCTTTCCAGCTTTCCGTCTGGAAGGCGCTGTTCGACCTGACGCACGGGGCCGAGCCGCCGCGGCTGCTGAGTTACACCCAGCTTGCCGAGAGCATCGGAAAAGGACCCGGCGTCCGCGCCGTCGCCCATGCGGTGGGCCTCAATCCCGCGGCCGTGATCGTGCCGTGCCACCTGATCATCCCGAAAGAATCCCTGGAGCGGCTCCATGCCCTCGAGGAGGAGAACGGTCTTTTCAAATGGAAGACCCTCTATATGGTCGACCAGACGGTCGACTACGGCGAATACGCCCTCGGCGCCGCCCTCAAGCGTCGCCTGATCCAAATTCACATGAATCGCTGAAACTATGAATCTCAGAACTTTGCTTCCGGCCGCCCTGCTCAGCCTGGCGGCCCTCTCCGCGGTTGCACAATCCGCCAACCGCGTCCTGTTCAACGACGGCTGGACCTTTGAAAAAGACGGTGCCTCCCGGGTGCTGGACCTTCCGCACGACTGGGGCGTCGAAGGCGCGTTCCGCCAGGAATACCCCGGCGAAACGGGCAAGTTGCCCTGGTGGGGATCCGCCCGGTATGCCAAGACCCTGGAAATGCGCGCGGAAGACCGCGGGAAATCGTTCTATCTGGATATCGATGGCGCCATGTCCGGCGCCAAGGTCTGGTGCAACGGCGCACTCGTGACGGAGTGGCCCTACGGATACGCTTCGTTCCGGGCGGACCTGACCCCTTTCCTGAAGGAAGGGAACAATGAGGTCGCCGTCACGCTGGACAATCCGCAGGAATCCTCCCGCTGGTATCCCGGCGGCGGCATCTACCGCAATGTCTGGCTGACCCGGGAAGCCCCGGTCGCCGTGGGACATTGGGGGACCTTCATCACATCGGAACTGACCGGCGACCGCACGGCCCGCATCGCCCTGCTGGTGACCTTGGAGAACCGCGGGGAACCGTATGTCGGCCTGGTCACGACCCAGATCCTCGAGCAGGTCCCGGAACTCGTCTCCGTAGCCGGCCGGCGGCAGCGCGTCGAGCGCGTCCTGGCCGAAACCCGTAGTTATGAACCCATCGCGGACGGGACGGTGATCCCGCAAAGCTTCGATGTCCGGGATATCGTCCGCTGGTCTCCGGACCGCCCGAAGATGTACCTGGCCCGGACCGTCGTCAAAGGCCCGGACGGTACGGAGGCGGTCTATGAGACGCCCTTCGGCATCCGTTCCGCCGAGTTCCGTGCGGACGGGTTCTATCTCAACGGCGAAAAGACGTTCCTCAAGGGCGTCTGCCTGCACCATGATGCCGGTGCGCTCGGGGCCGTCTGGAACGAAGACGCCTGGGTCCGCCGCCTGACGATGCTGAAAGAAATGGGCTGCAATGCCATCCGGACGTCCCACAATCCTCCCGCACCGGAATTCCTCGACCTCTGCGACCGGATGGGTTTCCTGGTCCTGGACGAACTGACCGATACCTGGACGGTTCCCAAGAAAGAAAACGGCTATGCGCGGCTGTTCGAGCAGTGGGCCGAAAAAGACCTGGTTGCCTTGATCCACCGTGACCGCAACCACCCGTCCGTCATCCTCTGGAGCATCGGCAACGAATGCGGCGAACAGGGAGACAGCACCCGCTGGCATATCCCGCAGCATCTGACCGATATCTGCCACCGCGAGGACCCGACCCGCCAGACGACGGCCGGCAACGACAACCTCTGGGCTTCCCGCACGCCGTACCATGAGACCATCGATGTCTACGGCTACAACTACAAGCCGCATGCATACGCGCAGTTCCATACCGACAATCCGCAGCAGCCGGTCTACGGAAGCGAAACCGCTTCCTGCATCTCGACGCGCGGTTTCTACTGGTTCCCGGTCTCGGACGAGAAGGGCGAGGGTTGGCCGGACGGCGCTCCTTTCCAGGTCAGTTCCTACGACCTGTATGCCCCCGGCTGGGCGTCCAAACCGGATTACGAATGGGCCTTCGAAGACCAGGCGCCTTACGTCGCCGGTGAATTCGTGTGGACCGGGTATGACTACCTGGGCGAACCGACGCCGTACAACCTGGACCCGTCGATCCTGACCAATTACCATACGGAAGAGGAGAAGGAGGCGGCCAAAGCGATGTTCGCCTCCTGGGGCCAGAAGGTCAGCGAAGAGCCGCTTCCGTCCCGCAGTTCCTATTTCGGCATCATCGACCTGGCCGGTTTTCCGAAAGACCGCTACTGGCTGTACCAGTCCCGCTGGCGTCCGGACCTGCCGGTCGCGCACATCCTGCCGCACTGGAACTGGCCGGACCGGATCGGACAGGTGACCCCGGTCCATGTCTATACCTCCGGGGACAGCGCGGAACTCTTCATCAACGGAAAGTCCCAGGGCCTGAAGCGGAAGGGAGAACGGGAATACCGGCTCCGCTGGGATGACGTCGTCTATGAACCCGGCACCGTCGAGGTCGTCGCCTACAAGGACGGCCGCGAATGGGCACGGGACAAGGTCGTCACGACCGGCGCGGCGAAACGGCTGGCCCTGTCGGAGGACTTCCGCGGCGAGGAACTCGTCTTCGTCCGGCTGGAAATTGACGACAAAGCCGGGAACATGGTCCCGACCGCCTGCCCTACCGTGACCTTCAGCGTCTCCGGCGCCGGCGAGATGGTCGCGACGGATGCGGGCGATCCGACCAGCCATGTCCCCTTCTATTCGGAACAGTTGCCGGCGTTCAACGGCCTTTGCTCGGTCATCGTCCGGCGGACCGGCCCGGGCAAGATCGTCGTCAAGGCGACGTCACCGGGCCTGAAGACGGCCAAACTGGTCTTATAGGATTTTTTCGAGCCGCACGCGGAGGGTCACCTTCTCGTGCGGTTTGAGTTTCAGGGTATAGCCGCTCAGGGAAATGCCGGGATTGGGGGCGTCGTATGCGTGCAGCCGGGTCTTCTCCGGATCCATGCCCGGCTGCCAGGTGACCGGCCAGGCCTCGGCCTGCAGGGTGCCGTTCCCTTCGGCCCGCAGCAGGCGGACATGGCCGTTCCGGCTCAGGCGGATCGACCGGCTGTCCGTGATTTCCGCCTCCGCCTCCGAGCAAAGGGCCCAGCGCAGGGTCAGCGGCCGGTCGCCGCACTCCAGTTCGTCTTCGACCGTGAGGTTGTCGTCCGCGTCCAGCCAGACCCGGCGGACATGGGTCCGGAGATCTTCCCAGTAGACCATCTGCAGGTCGGCCTCGACGCCTTTCCGGTCTTCCGTCTCCCAACTCCGGCCCAGTTCGATGGCCTGGTGGATGCTGGGCGCCTTGCCGTCGACGGTCAGGATGTTGTGCGACCAGGGCCCGATGCGGAAGACCTCCCACCGCTGTCCGGCCTGTTTCATGTTCCACAGGTCCACACCCAGGGATTCCAGGGATTCATAGTCCTGGCTGCCCAGGTCGGTCGCCCAGGCGACGCCGTCGGCTTCCAGATAAAAGGACCCGATGTCCTGGTGGGCGTGGCTGGAGGATGCCAGACCGGCTTTGACGCCGAGATAGGTGTCGTCGGGGGAGTCCCAGCCGCTCCGGTAGATGAAAACCGGCGTGGTCCCGCCGCTGCGGTAGAAATTCCGCCGGGGCGGAGTCATCCCCTGCAGGTCCAGCCGGCTGCCGTAAATCAGGAACATGGGGAGAAGCCGCGGCTCGGACGGCGGGATCCCCCGGCTGAATTTGCGGAGTTCGGGATACAGGAGCGTCCCGTCCCCGGTCCGCACGGCCATCCAGGCCTGGATATACTGGGTCGTGCCGACGCGGCGGGTGTCGTAGTAACTCCAGCACCGGCCGGTGGGCGTGGTCATCATCCGGATATATTCCGAAGAGGCGAGAAAGCCCTCGCCCGCTTCGTCGTCCAGCAGGTCGCAGTCGGTGCCGAACGCGCTCTCCAGGGCGGCCAGGAGCATGACCTGGAAGGAGGCGCCGTAGCCCCAGTAACTGTAGCCTTCTGGATAGGCCCCTTCCCGCGGGAATTCCGCCAGGGCGAGCGGGTTGGTCTCCAGGCACCGGCGGATGAAAAACGACGCCTCGAAGGGCAGTTCATCCCAGACGGCGAGGGCGGCATAGAGCAGTCCGGCGTTGCAGACGGAGTTCCAGTTGATCCCGCTTTCATAGAACCAGGCCCGCTGGTCGTCTTTGGCGGGGTTGAAGGCCTTTTCGGTCAGGGCCTGGCAGATCCGCGTGCGCTGGTCTTCAGAAAGGAGTCCGTAGAACCAGTCATAGCCCAGTCCGACGGCCATCGCCATCTCCCCGGTGTCGAGGAAATGGTCCGGATTCCAGTTCCGGAAGGAGCAGACGGCTTCCATTTCCCGGATCGCCCGTTCGGCATACCGGTCGCCGCCGTGGACCCGCCAGGCATAGCCGAGCCAGAAGATCCGCTGGAGGGCCTGGCGCGAGGTGGAGAGCATCCGGCGCCCGATCAGGGTCCGTTCCAGGACGGGCTCCGCCAGGATGCTGTCGCACCAGGTGAGGATCATGCTGTCGGCTTGCGCGAGGACGGGTTGGGTGCGCAGGCTTTCCCGGATGCGCTCCTCTTCTCCTTCGCGCAGGAGCAGGCGCGGGTGCGGGCATGGGTCGGGCGTGATGACGGCGGGCGGCGCCTCCCGGACCGTCGCCTGCGCCGGCAGGGCGGCGCGGACGGAGAGGCCGGCTGCCAGCAGCAGCGCGAAAAGGCTTTTCCGGATCATTTCTCCCATGTCGCAAAGTTTGCACGAAGATAGCAAAAAATCATGTAAATAAACGTTTTAGAGCACTCTGCGCCTGTTGAAAACTTTGTTAATTAAATAATTCTTCGTAAATTTGCGGTCCCCTAAAATGGGGGAAAGAAACATAAATTATAGATTTACAATCATTTATGCCAACAATTCAACAATTAGTCCGCAAAGGACGTGAGACCCTCGAAGTCAAGAGCAAGTCTCGCGCGCTGGATGCGTGCCCTCAGAAGAGGGGTGTTTGCGTACGTGTGTATACCACCACGCCGAAAAAGCCGAATTCCGCTATGCGTAAGGTCGCTCGTGTACGCCTCACCAACTCCAAAGAGGTCAACGCCTACATCCCGGGCGAAGGCCACAACCTCCAGGAACACAGCATCGTGCTGGTTCGCGGCGGTCGTGTCAAGGACCTTC
>CADCRA010000007.1 GCA_902803715.1 uncultured Bacteroidia bacterium | reverse complement strand
GGCGACGGCCGCTACAATGAGCGCTACGACCAGCGCGGCGGTTACGGCGAACGCTACGATGAACGTTACGACCAGCGCGACGGCTACGGTCACTATGACGAGCGCCGCGATTCCATGGGCCGCTACCGTTAACCGGCAAGGGGAGGGAACACCTCCCCTTTTAATGAATTACAACCTATGGCAAGACTTGACTACTACGACATCAGGCCCGCCGGCCTGGATGCCTATCTTAGTTACTACGGCTACCACTTCTCCCCTGCGATGGTCCGCTGGGCCGTCGACAGGATGAAACCCCGCTCCGGCGGCTCGATGCAGATGATGGACAAGGAGGCGGTCCAAGATCTCCTGCGCCGCCAGAACGTGACCGTCGAGAACGACATCGCCTATGACGTCGTCTACGCGGCCAACATGATCAAGGCCGACCGCTGGGGCAGTTCTGTCAGGAACGACGAGCAGCTGGCCGCAGCGATCAAGGACGAACTTGATGACCCGGACGGCTACGAGGGGCAGCTGTTCTCCCGCTTCCTCTCGGACTGCAACGGGAAGGGCATCCCAATCATTTGGGAGGACGTGATATAATGATCCACCGTGCGCTTCGGGTCAAGGACTGGACCTGCGACTTTTTCTTCGTCGTGGACGGGCGCAATGACACGCCCGCCGTCATGGCTTGTCTGTACGATTACGGCGCCGACGAGGCGACCGCCATGCAGGCGTTCAAGATCATGGACGAAGGCGCCGAGAACTGCGGGTTCACGGCATCCAACCAGGAGCGCCGGCGGTCACTCTCCTGGATCGGCCCTCAGTCAGATGGCAAGCAATGGATCAACACCTCCGTCCATGAGATCGTCCATGTGGCCGTTGCGATTGCCGCAGAGAAGGGCATTGCCCCGTTCACGGAGGAATTCGCCTACCTGTGCGGCGACATCACCCAGGAGATCGCCGATATCCTCTGCGACCTGGCCTGCGACCGGTGCCGCGAACATTTGCTATCTCAAGAAAAATGATTATATTTGTTGAGGAGATCGGCCGTTAGTGCCTGTCTCCTCTTAATTTTCCAACTCGTTGACAATCGGTTGACGATTCCAGCAAAAAAGAAACTGCCTGATTCTTAAAAATCAGACAGTTAAAGGTTCGAAGTTGTAGCCCGACGTGGAATCGAACCACGATTTAAAGTTTAGGAAACTTCCGTTCTATCCGTTGAACTATCGGGCCAAAGCGCCGGATGTCTCACGGCGGAAATCTCGAAAGCCGGATTACTCGACGTCCTTAACGACGATCTGGCGGCCGCGATAGTAGCCGCACTCAGGGCAAACGCGATGATAGATCACGGTTGCACCGCAATTCGGACAAGTTGCGAGGGTCGGAACAGCAGCAAAATCGTGCGTTCTTCTCTTATCCCTTCTCTGCTTGGAGAGTTTGTGTTTCGGATGTGCCATTGTTATCTGTTTTTTTAATTATTATTCTTTATCAAACAGTCCTTTCAAAGCAGCGAAAGGGCTGTCACCGGGTTCTTTCGGTTCCTGCGGCATCTCATCATCCAGGCTGAGGTAACGGGCTGCGGCCGGATTGCATCCGCCCGCCTCGTGGACCCGCTGCATCGGAAGGGCCAGGCATGCATAGTCATACACCGTCTGGCTCAGGTCGATGTCGCCGCCGTCCGAAGGAAGGTAGAGGATTTCCCGCTCCCCTTCCGCCGCGTCCGCATCTCCGTCGGCCGGTTCTTCACCGAACTTGACGCTCAGCAGGACGGTCTCGTCCACCGGCATGTCGAGATTCTCCAGGCACCGGTCGCAAGCGACCGTCAGGGTACCGCAGATTTCTACGTCGATACCGAGAAAATTACCTGATTTCACGACCCCTGCACGGACTTCGAGATCCGCATCCAGGATTTCCGAGTTGCCGAAAGACTCAAAGAACTCTTTCCCCGCATGCCATGAAAAATCGCTTTTTCCGGCAGGCAATCCATTCAAAGGTATGATCATCAAATCCATCATTCGCCTGTAAACAGATTTTAAGGGTTGCAAAGGTAAGAAAAAGATTTGAAATATCAATCTTCTTGGTCACTTTTTCTCTTCCGGTCGAGCGGATCGAGGAGAATCTTGCGGATTCTCATGAAGTGCGGCGTTACCTCGACCAGTTCATCCTCCTGGATGTACTCCAGGGCCTCTTCAAGGCTGAATTTGATAGCCGGAGGCAAGACGACTTTCTCGTCGCTGCCCGATGCGCGGACGTTCGTCAGCTTCTTCGTCTTGCAGATGTTGACGTTGAGGTCCCGCTCGCGGGTATGCTCGCCGACGACCATGCCGCCATAGATCTCTTCGCCCGGTTCGACGAAGAAACGGCCGCGGTCCAGCAGCTTGTTCATCGAGTAGGCAATCGCCTCACCGGTCTCCAGGGACACGAGGGAACCGTTGTTGCGGCGTTCGATCTCACCCTTGAACGGCTGGTACTCCTTGAAGCGGTGCGCCATCACGGCTTCGCCCTGGGTGGCGGTCAGCAGGTTGCTGCGCAGTCCCATGATGCCGCGGGTCGGGATTTCGAATTCCAGGACCGTACGGTCGCCACGCGGTTCCATGCGCACCAGCGCGCCCTTGCGGCGGGTGGACAGTTCGATCGCCGTGCCGACGAATTCTTCCGGAACTTCGATCGTCAGTTCCTCGATCGGCTCGCAGCGCTGGCCGCCGATGGTCTTGTCGAGGACCTTGGGCTGGCCGACCTGCAGTTCGAAGCCCTCGCGGCGCATCGTCTCGATGAGGACGGACAGGTGCAGGACACCGCGGCCGAAGACCACGAAGGAATCCGCATTGAGGCCCGGCTTGACGCGGAGGGCCAGGTTCTTCTCCAATTCCTTGTCGAGGCGGTCCTTGATATGGCGGGACGTGACAAACTTGCCGTCCTTGCCGAAGAACGGGGAATTGTTGATCGAGAAGAGCATGCTCATGGTCGGCTCGTCGATGGCGATCGGCGGAAGCGCCTCCGGATTTTCGATGTCCGCGATCGTGTCGCCGATTTCGAACCCTTCGATACCCACCACGGCGCAGATGTCGCCGCACTGGACACTGTCGACATTCTTCTTGCCGAGACCGTCGAAGATCATGAGTTGCTTGATCTTATGTTTCTCCACGACATCATAGCGCTTGCAGAGGCTGACAGGCATGCCGGTCTTCAGGGAGCCGCGGGTGACACGGCCGACGGCGATCCGTCCGACATACGGGGAATACTCCAGGGAGGAGATCAGCATCTGCGGCGTTCCCTCCACCTGGGCCGGAGCCGGAATGACCTCGAGGATCGCATCCAGCAGGGCGGTGATGTCGCCGGTCGGCTGACGCCAGTCTTCGGACATCCAGCCTTGCTTGGCGCTGCCGTAAATTGTCTTGAAATCCAGCTGGTCCTCGGTCGCTCCCAGGTTGAACATCAGGTCGAATACCTCTTCCTGGACTTCGTCCGGGCGGCAGTTCGGCTTGTCCACCTTGTTGATGACCACGATCGGCTTCTTGCCCATTTCAATGGCTTTGTTCAGCACGAAACGGGTCTGCGGCATGCAGCCTTCGAAAGCATCGACCAGCAGCAGGACACCGTCCGCCATGTTCAGCACGCGCTCGACTTCTCCGCCGAAATCGCTGTGCCCGGGCGTGTCGATGATGTTGATCTTGACATCCTTGTACATGACCGACACGTTCTTGGCCAGGATGGTGATACCTCTCTCGCGTTCGAGATCGTTGTTGTCGAGGATGAGTTCGCCCAGGTTCTCGGGGCGGCGGACCAGGTTGGCCTGGTAGATCATCCGGTCCACGAGCGTCGTCTTGCCGTGGTCGACATGTGCGATAATCGCGATGTTCCTTACGTCCATATTTTCTTTTCCTTAATAAAATCCCGCAAAAATACGGATTTCCGGCCACAATATAAACTTTTTATCGTATTTTTGTATTTTCAAACCGATTAACATGACAGAACGGATCATCATTCTCGACGCTGGGTCCCAGGTGACCCAACTGATCGGCCGCCGGCTGAGAGAACTCAACGTCTTCTGTGAAATCTATCCCTATAATAAAATTCCCGTCCTCGATGAATCCGTAAAAGGCGTCATTCTCTCCGGCAGTCCGTGCTCGGTCCGCGACGCCAACGCCCCGCAGATGGACCTGTCCGCCATCAAGGGCCGTCTTCCGCTGCTGGGCATCTGCTACGGCGCCCAATACCTCGCCTATCATTTCGGCGGCAACGTGGAAGGCTCCATCGCCCGCGAATACGGCCGGGCCATGCTCGACGTCGTCCGACCGGATTCCCCGCTGATGAAGGACGTTCCCCTGCATTCCCAGGTCTGGATGTCCCACGGCGACACGATTTCCCGCCTCCCGGAAGGAGCGCAGGTCATCGCCTCGACCGCCGACGTCGCCAACGCCGCCTTCCAGATCGCCGGAGAACAGACCTACGCCGTCCAGTTCCATCCGGAAGTGTTCCACACGACCGAAGGCGCCCGGATGCTGGGCAACTTCGTCCTCGGGATCTGCGGCTGCAAAGGTGACTGGACCCCGGATTCCTTCATCGAAACGACCGTCGCCCAGCTGCGCGCGCAGATCGGAGACGACAAGGTCATCCTCGGCCTGAGCGGCGGCGTCGATTCGACCGTCGCCGGCGTGCTCCTCAACAAGGCCATCGGCCACAACCTGACCTGCATTTTCGTCAACAACGGCCTGCTCCGCAAGAACGAGTTCGAAGATGTCCTGGCATCGTACCAGGACATGGGGCTCAATGTCATCGGCGCCGATGCCTCCCGGGAATTCCTCTCCCAACTGGCCGGCATAACCGAGCCCGAAGCCAAGCGCAAAGTCATCGGCCGGCTCTTCGTGGAGACATTCGACAAATACGCCAAGGGCATCGAGAATGCCCGCTGGCTGGCCCAGGGAACCATTTACCCGGACGTCATCGAATCCGCCGGCATCGCTGGCGCCGCCTCCAAGATCAAGTCCCACCACAATGTGGGCGGCCTGCCGGAGGAAATGAACCTCAAGATCGTGGAACCGCTCCGCATGCTCTTCAAGGACGAAGTCCGCAGGGTCGGACGCGCCCTCGGCATCAAGGAAGAACTGGTCGGACGCCACCCGTTCCCGGGTCCGTCCCTGGCCATCCGCATCATCGGGGAGGTCACCGAAGAAAAACTCCGCGTCCTGCGCGAAGCGGACGATATCTATATCCGCGGCCTGCGGAACTACGACTGCACCGGCATGGGCTTCCCGTCCGCTTCCGACCCGCGGGTCATGGCGACGAACCTGTACGATGCGATCTGGCAGGCCGGCGTCATCCTGCTGCCGGTCAAGAGCGTCGGCGTCATGGGCGACGAACGGACCTACGAGAATCCCGTCGCACTGCGGGCCGTCGTCTCCACCGATGCGATGACGGCGGACTGGTTCCCCTTCCCGTACGATTTCCTGGCGGATATCTCGAACGAGATCATCAACAAGGTGCGCGGCGTCAACCGCGTCGTCTACGACATCTCGTCCAAACCGCCGGCAACGATCGAGTGGGAGTAACCCGGATCATTTTTTAACATTAACATAGTATTGATTATGACAACAGGTAACGTTCGCCCCGCTGAGATGGAGCGCATCACGACACCGGCCCTTGCCGAGAAATTCATTGAAGAACAGATCACGCAGCTGCGTGCCCAGATCGGCAGCAAGAAAGTCTTGCTCGCCCTGTCCGGCGGTGTCGACTCCTCCGTGGTAGCGGCCCTGCTGATCAAAGCTGTAGGAAAACAGCTGGTTTCTGTCCATGTCAACCACGGTCTCCTTCGCAAGGGCGAGGCAGAACAGGTGGTGCGCGTGTTCCGCGATGAACTCAATGCCAACCTGGTGTATGTCGATGCGACGGACCGTTTCCTCGACAAACTGGCCGGCGTGGCCGATCCCGAGCAGAAGCGGAAAATCATCGGCGCCGAATTCATCCGCGTCTTCGAAGAAGAAGCCCGCAAGCTCGATGGCATCAGTTTCCTGGCCCAAGGTACGATCTATCCGGACATCGTCGAATCCGGTCCCGTCAAGTCCCACCACAATGTAGGCGGCCTTCCTGAAGATCTCCAGTTCGAACTCGTGGAGCCCATCAAGCTGCTCTACAAGGACGAGGTCCGCGTCGTCGGCAAGCAGCTCGGCCTGCCGGACAACATGGTCTTCCGCCAGCCGTTCCCGGGTCCCGGCCTGGGCGTCCGCTGCACGGGTGCCATCACGCGCGACCGGCTCGAGGCCCTTCGCGAAAGCGATGCCATCCTGCGGGAGGAGTTTGCCAAGAACGGCCTGGAAGGCAAGGTCTGGCAGTATTTCACCATCGTTCCCGACTACAAGTCGACTGGCGTCAAGGACGGAAAGCGCAGTTGGGACTGGCCGGTCATCATCCGTGCCGTCAACACCCGCGACGCCATGACGGCCACCATCGAAGAGATCCCGTACGAACTGCTGCATCACATTACCAAGCGCATCGTTACGGAGGTCCCGGGTGTCAATCGCGTGCTGTATGACCTCACCCCGAAGCCGACGGGAACGATCGAATGGGAATAATCCCGCCGCTCTAATAACAAGAAAGCCGGAGTATGCTCCGGCTTTCTTGTTTTGTTTCGGAAGGGTCAGCAGCCCATCCAGGTGCGGATGTTGGTGGCGATGCCCTCGACCAGACGGGTGCGGGCTTCCTCGCTGCCCCACCCGATGTGCGGGGTGAAACGGAACCGCTCCGGATGCTGCGCATGCAGGTACGGATGGTCCAGCGGGAGCGGCTCCCGCGTAAAGACATCGACGGCGGCGCCGGCGATCGTTCCCCTGTCGACGGCGTCGACCAGGTCCTGCTCCACCACGATGCCTCCCCGGCCCATGTTGACCAGGAACGCGGTCGGTTTCATGCAGGACAACTGTTTCGCTCCGATCAGTCCGCGGGTGCGGTCCGTCATCGGCGCATGGATCGTCAGGACATCGCTCCGCCGGAGCAGGCCGTCCAGGTCCACTTCTTCATACGCCGGATCATGGTGCTGTCCGGTCGTGGAATAATAGATGACCTGCATGTCCAGGGCGCGGCCGATCCGGGCGACCTGCCGGCCGATGGCACCGAGTCCGACGATGCCGAGGGTCTTGCCGGCCGCCTCGGAAAAGGGCGTGAAAACCTCTGTCAGGATCTTGCTCCGGGAATAGGCGCCCGACTTGACGGCCGTATCGAAATGCAGGCCGTTCCCCAACAGGGACAGGATGTGCATGAACGTCGTCTGCGCCACGGTGGCGGTGGAATACGCCGCTACGTTGCGGACGGCGATGCCCCGCGCCTCGCAGGCCGCGACGTCGATGTTGTTCATGCCGGTCCCCGACTCGCAGACCAGCCGGATCGAAGGGCCGGCGTCCAGCAAGGCAGGCGTCACCTTGAACTTGTTGACGATGAGGACATCGCAGCCGGCGACCCGTTCCAGGCCTTCCTGCGGCGTCGAGTCGCCGTAGCCGACGAACTCTCCCAGGGCTTCCAAAGCGGCAAAGGAGCCGGCCCCGATGGTCAGGGCATCCAGAAAGACGATCCGCATGTCACCAACCCTTTTCGATGTTCTCCGCAATGATGGCGACCAGGCGTTCGCGTGCCTCCACGCTGGCCCAGGCCGTATGCGGGGTAAAACGGAAACGCTCCGGATGGCGGGCCTGCAGGAACGGATGATCCAACGGAATCGGCTCGGACGTAAACACATCCGTCGCCGTACCGGCAATCTGTCCGGCATCGACGGCGGCGACCAGGTCGGCTTCGTCGATGATGCCGCCGCGGCCCAGGTTGATCAGGAAAGCGGACGGTTTCATCCAGGCGAGTTCCCGGGCGCCGATCAGGCCGCTGGTCCGGGCATTGAGCGGGGCATGGACCGAAACCACGTCGGATTCCTTCAGCAAGGTCTCCAGGCTCACGCTGGGATAGTCCTTGCAATGGCCGGTACCGGAAGTGGAATAATAGATGACGCGCATGCCGAAGGCCGTTGCGATCCGTGCGACCTGCTGGCCGATGGTGCCCATGCCGATGACCCCCAGGGTCTTGCCGGTAATCTCCACGAAAGGCCGGCTCACATCCGTGAACAGACCGCTGCGGGAATACTCCCCGGACTTCACCTTCGCATCGAAATAGGGGGCGTCGCCCAGCAGGGAGAGCATGTGCATGAAGGTCTGCTGCACGACGGAATCGGTCGAATAACCGGCGACGTTCCGGACTGGAATCCCCCGCTCCGCACAGGCGTCCAGGTCGATGTTGTTGACCCCGGTCGCCGCTTCGCAGACCAGCCGGAGCGAAGGAGCCGCATCCAGCAGGGGGCGATCCACCTTGATCTTGTTGACAATCAGCACCTCGCAGCCGGCGACCCGTTCCCGGGCCTCCTGCGGCGTCGAATTCGGATAGCAGACCAGTTCGCCCAGGCGGGCAATCGGAGCCAGGGACGTGTCACCCAACGTGGCGGCATCCAGAAAAACAATTCTCATTTTCTTATTTCATTATGACATCATACGATTTCGGGGCCCGGAGGCGGAACGCGGCCCGCTGGCGGACATCCCGTACATGGGAGGCAAAGAGGACGGTATAGTCTCCCGCTTCGGTTTCCCACCGGGAAGCCGCCTCGTTGAAGGAGGCCAGTTCATAGTTGGAAACTTCGAAGGTCAGGACCTGGCTCTCGCCCGGGGCGAGCAGACGGGTCTTGCCGAAAGCCTTGAGTTCGACGACCGGTTTCTCCAGGGTCTTCCCGGGAGCATGGACATAGACCTGCACCACTTCCTTGCCGGCCGTCCGGCCGGTATTCCGAACCGTGACGCTGGCCGTGATGCCGCCTTCCGGGGTTACCTTCACCACCGGGGCAGAATAGGCGAACTCCGTATAACTCAGGCCGTAGCCGAACGGATAGGAAACCTCCGTCCCGGCGGTTTCGAAGTAACGGTAGCCGACCCAAATCCCCTCATTGTACTCCGTGTAATCGACATTCTTCTCATGGGAGCCGGCCGGACGGGCCGTACCGAACGGCGTGTTGGACTTCACCTGCGTATACGGGAAATCCGCCGAAGAAGGATGGTCCAGGAAATCCACCGGGAAGGTCATCGGAAGTTTGCCGGAAGGATTCACTTTCCCGGTCATGACATCGGCGACGGCGTTTGCGCCCTCCTGACCCGGGAGCCACGGCAGGATGATGGCATCGGCCATCCGCTTCCAGGAGTGGGTCTCGATGACACCGCCGATGTTCAGGACGACGATGACTTTCTTGCCCAGCGCATGGAAGGCGGCGTGGACATCGGACAGAAGCTGGCGCTCGATGGCGGTCAGGTTGAAGTCATTGTCCATGTTCCGGTCCGAACCCTCGCCGGAGATTCTCCCGAGCACGACGACGGCGAAGTCGTTGTTGGCCGCATGCAGGTCGATGGCCGACCGCGGGACGGCCGGATCGTCGAACTTCGAGATGCCGTACCGGTACGTCCGCTGCGTGCCGCTGAGGGCGAGGATCGCATCGTTGTACTTGACATATTCGTCATAGAAACCCGTAATGGATTTGTCCGGCTGGAAACCGGCGGCCGTCAGGGCTTCCACCATGTTGACGCAATAGGCCTTGTTGACCGTGCCGGAACCGGTCCCGCCGGCGACAAAATCGACCGTCGACTCGCCGTACAGGGCGACCTTCTGTCCCTTGGGCACGATCGGGAGGGTGCCGTTCTCATTCCGGAGCAGGACCAGGCTCTCGCCGGCAGCCTTCCGGGCGACCTGCGCATGCGCTTTCAGGTCCGGGCTGTCCGAGTGGCGGTACCCCTTGAAGGAAGGTGTCTTGACAATGTACTCCAGGATGCGCCGCACATTCCGGTCCAGGTCCGCCTCGCTGAGACTTCCGTCGGCGATAGCCGCCAGGATCCGCTCCTTTTCCGTCACGTTGCCCGGTTCCATGAGATCGTTGCCGGCACGGACCGCCTTCGGCGTATCCGCCTTGTTGCCCCAGTCCGTCATGACGATGCCGTCGAAGCCCCACTCGTCGCGGAGGATGGAGGTCAGCAGGTCATGGCTCTGCTGGGTATATTCCCCGTTCAGTTTGTTATAGGAAGACATGACCGTCCACGGCCGGGATTCCTTGACGGTGATCTCAAAATTCTTGAGATAGATCTCCCGGAGCGCCCGCGCCCCGACGAGGGCGTCGTTCTCGTTCCGGTTCGTCTCCTGGTTGTTGGCCGCGAAATGCTTGATGGACGTTCCGACGCCGTTCGACTGCACACCCCGGACATAAGCCGCTCCCATCTTGCCGGAAAGCAGCGGATCTTCCGAGAAATACTCATAATTGCGGCCGTTCAGCGGATTCCGGTGGATGTTCTGCCCGGGAGCCAGGAGCACGTCGACACCGTATTCCAACACTTCATTACCGAGGGCGGCCGTCACGTCCGACACCAGGTCCAGGTCCCAGGACGAAGCGAGCAGGGTACCGATGGGGAAAGCGGTCGCATAATAGGTATGGGAATCGCCTTCCCGGGTCGCGTCGATCCGCAAACCAGCCGGCCCGTCCGCCAGGACGGTGCTCGGGATGCCCAGGCGCTCGATCTTCCGCGTGCTTCCGGCAGCCCCCTTGACCAGGTCCGTGATACCGGTCGAAACCCCGCCGGTCGTCACGGCACGGCCGCCGCCGATGCACAGGGTCACTTTCTCATCCAGGGTCATCGCTTTCAGGACGGCGTCAATGTTGTCTGCCGACAGTTTCGGTTGCGCCTGGACGGCGATCCCGCCCAGAACGATCCCCACCGCAAGAAGCAGGGCCTGCTTGATGTGCTGTTTCATGTCCGTTTTATCGTTTTTCGTGTCATTCACAAATGTAACGATAAAAACGCAGAGAACAAAGTGAATGCAAAAACCCATAATTTCTATGCATAAAATAGCGTAATCAACAGAATTATTGTATCTTTATGCCGCTGCGTGCATTTCCCCTGCATCAACGAACTTCAAACAATAACACCATGAAAAGAACAGCATGCATCGCTGCCCTGCTGGCGGCAGTTCTGGCCTGCGGCAATTCCCTCAACGCCCAGGTCGCGCAATCGCACGAAATGGCGACGAAAGTCAAGCACGAAGGGCTGGACAACTCCCGGGTCGAAGAAATCGCCCGGTTCATGACGGACCATCTCGGTTCGAGGCTGACGGCTTCCCGGCAGAAAAGACGCGCCGAAAAAGAAGTCATGAACAAACTCAATCAGCTGGGACTCTCCAATGTCCGCACCGATTTCGCCTATTCATTCCCGCGCGGCGGATGGGACGTCGTCAAGACGTACGCGGCCATGACCTCCCCGTACTACTGCGCCTTCACGGTGAATCCCAAAGCCTGGTCCGGCAGCACGGACGGTCTGGTCAAGGGAGAATGCATCGTCATGGACATCAAGAGCAAGGAGGACATAGAGAAATACAGGGGCAAACTGTCCGGAAAAGTCGTCCTCCTGCCGGTCAGCCAGACCTACAGCATCAACTTCGAACCGCTCGCGAACCGCTATACGGAAGAGGAACTCGCCTCGCTGTCCATGGACAGGAGGGCCAACAGCGCCATCTCTCCCATGGGCCCGCCCCGCGCCTCGGGGACCGTCGCCGGCCCGGTCCTGACACGGGAAGAACGGATGGAACTCCAGCGGCTTCAGTCTGAACTCCTGGCGGCGGAAAAACCGCTCTGCGTCGTCACCGGACGGGGGACCTTCAATGTAGTCAGCGGTACCGGCGTTTCCTATACGGCCGGCCAGCCCGAACCTACGCCGGAAGTGATCATGCCGATCGAGGACCATGGCCGCATGGTACGCCTGATCCAGGACGGAGAGAAGGTGGAAATGGAACTGGAACTCATCAACGAATTCACCAATGACCAGGAAGTGCATAACGTCTATGCCGAGATTCCCGGAACGGACCCCAAGCTCAAGGACGAGATCGTCATGATCGGAGCCCACCTGGATTCCTGGCACGGCGGCACCGGCGGCGCGGACAACGCTTCGGGATGCATCTCGATGATCGAGGCCATGCGGATTCTCAAGGAATTGGGCGTCAAGCCCAAACGGACCATCCGGCTCGCCCTCTGGGGCGGAGAGGAGCAGGGTCTGTACGGTTCCAGGGGCTACCTGGAGAAATACCTCTACAAGGATCAGAAGAAACTGCCCGGCTACGACAAATTTGCCCTGTACCTCAACATGGACAACGGCTCCGGCCGTTTCAGAGGCATTTATCTCGAAGGCAACGACGGCGCCTTCCCGTTCTTCGAAGCCTGGATGAAGGATATCGAGTCGCTCGGATTCCAGTACCTGTCTCCCCGGTCCACCGGATCGACGGACCATGTTTCCTTCCTGCGGGCCGGCCTGCCCGCTTACCAGTTCATCCAGGACGAACTCGAGTACAACCGGACCTACCACACCATCATGGACACCTACGAGCGTCTCTCGCTCGGCGACCTGAAACTCGATGCCACCATCATCGCCTGGCTCGCCCTGTGTGCCGCGGATGATCCGGGAAGAATTCCCGTGAACCCCGTTGCAGCGACGAGATAAGACCGGAGAACATAGAAAAAAATAAGGGCGGTTCCACGGAACCGCCCTTGTGCGCGAGATCAGACTCGAACTGACACGCCAGTAATAGGCACTACCTCCTGAGAGTAGCGCGTCTACCAATTTCGC
>CADCRA010000006.1 GCA_902803715.1 uncultured Bacteroidia bacterium | reverse complement strand
TCTTCTTCAACGATGAAAAGAAGAAAAAGTAACCTTGCCACCAACCAAAAATGTCAAGGTTACCAACCAAAAATGTCAATTATACCCAAAAAAACAGCAGCCCCTGATGAGGCTGCTGTTTATCGGATATGCGCGGATTACTCGCTGACGACGCAGATGGCGACGCGGTTGTCTTCCGGCAGACGGTTCGGGAACGGGTTGGCGGTATCGCCGTAAGCGGACGTGGAAACACGGCTGGCTGCGATGCCGGCATCCTGCAGGGCCTTGGCGACGGCAGCGCAACGCTGCTCGGAAAGGGTACGGTTGATCCGGGTGTTGCCGGTAGCCTTGTCAGCGTGGCCGCTGATGATGATCTTGGTGTTCGGGTTGGCCTTCATGACCTCGATGAGGTGGTCGACCTTCTCCTGCTCGGAAGCACGGATGACGGACTTGTTGATGTCAAAGAAGACATTCTCGGTCACGGTCTGGAAAGCGGGGGCGACATAGGTCTGAGGCTGCGGTTCCGGTTTCGGCTCGGGTTTCGGTTCCGGTTTCGGAGCGGGTGCCGGAGCAGGTGCCGGGGCGGGTGCAGGAACAACGACCGGGGCCGGAGCGGCCTTCTTGCCGAAACGGATGGTAAGACCGGCGAGGGCAGCGATCTGGAAGTCCGGCTTGGAACCGACCTTGGAATTGAACTTATCGGTCAGGAAGCTGGTGTTGGCCTCGAGGTTGAGGGCGACTGCATCGGAGAGGCGGAGGTTGAATCCGAGACCGGCCTTGGCGGCAGGAAGGATCTGGTGGCCCTCCCAGAGGTAGTTGTCCTTCGGGAAATGGGCGGCGAGCGCATTGGCTTCGTCGTTGTTGAACTCATAGTTGCCGGCAAGACCTGCCAGGACATACGGGTTCAGGAAACGGGAGCTGTTGTAACCGCCGAAAAGAGCGGCGAGGTCAGCCATGAGGTCGAGACCACCTTCCACGAAGTTGTACTTGTAAGCGTCATAACCGACGAGGGCACCCTTGCCCTGCCAGCCGTTGACATTGGCGCGAACAGCCCAAACCGGGGAGAACTGATAACCGAGGGATACCGCGGCAGACGGGGAGAGAAGCTCGGAGAAAGTCGTTTCGCCGATCGTATGGGCGGCGCCACCCTGAAGCTGCATGAACCAATGCTTGTTGAAATCATTGCTCTGTGCAGCGGCGTTGTTCATGGCGAATGCCATGGCGACAACAGCCAAAATGCTAAATAAACGCTTCATAAAAATAGGGTATTAGTAAAATTATACTTTTTGCTTGTCAGTTACAGTTGGGAATAATCCAAACAAATATACGGATTTCCCGATAAAAAACAAAACATCCGTTCCAAAAAGCATCCGGCCGGTCTCGAAGGACCGGCCGGAGCAATTCGTCTAGAAGGAGAACTTCGCCATCAGGAGCAAGCGGTTGTTCGCGACCCAATGGAGATTATCCGTAACCTGGAACCGTTTGTCCGGAGCGTCGCCGTATTCGGCGGCGGTGTAGTCATACTCCAACGCAAACTGCATCTTGCCGAGGTTGTAGGCGATCGTCGGGCTGACCCGGAACAGCTGGTTGATGTTCTTGAAGCCGTTGCCGCTGAAATAGACATCACCGACGATGTCCTTGTCAGTACCGAGGTTCTTCTGGTATCCGGCCATGCCGATGAGCTGCCACTTCTTGCCATACTGGAAGGAGACGAAGGAGACGCTGGACTTGATCGGCGTATACTCGCAGGAGAAACCATCCTGCTTGACACCGGACACAGCATAACCGCTGTTGAGCTGCATGTGCTCCCCTGCCTGGGCAAGGACGGTCTTGGCCTTGATCTGGAAATTGCCATCGGAATACTGGATGAACGCGAACGGATTGACCGTCGTCAGCATCTCGTCATAGCGCTTGCCTTCCGCATTGAAACCGTAATGCGGGCGGATGTTGAGCACGGATACGCCGAGACGGCCGAGGAAGCCTTCGTTCTTGTAGGAAATACCGGCATACATCTCCGGAAGAGCATGGCGCTGGTATTTGTTGGTGCTGCCGTCAGGACCGTTGGAACGGTACTGCAGCTGCTGGATCAGACCGAGGTTCAGGGTCACCTTCTTGTTGAACGTAGCACCGAACATGATCTGGGCACTGCGGTTGAAGGGGCTGAACGGGGCACCGGTTTCCAGGGCGATGGTATGGGCCATGTCGGCGGCGAGCGGATGCCATGCTTGGCCGATGCGCAGGCTCAGGTCCGTCGTACCATTCTGGCCGCGGCCGTTCCACAGGAGGTCGGCATAGGCCTGGCGCATGCGGAGCGTACCGGTATTGCCGGAGGAATTGAGGCAGTAGAAGTCCGCTTCAATCTTGCCGTCGATCCGGGTCTGTCCGATCTGATAGCCGAGGATATCGAAACCGAGTCGAGTCGTGATCGCCTGGAAGTTGTAGCTGGAGACAGCGTTGACATCTTTGCCGTCGACCATCTTCTGGTCGAGCGGAATGAAGAAGAACATGTCTTCCGTCAGGGATTTCGTCGCACGGGAGTCTACAAAGAAGTAGTTGCGGACAAAGCCATACATTTTGACATGGGAGGCCGTCTCCTGGGCGAAAAGGCTGGCAGGCACCATCATGGCAGCGGCTGCCAAAGTGATCAGGTATTTTTTCATAACGTAAAAAACAGGGGAACCTGAATATCTGTTAATAAAAGGTTATGCAAACGGGAAGAGCTTCGTCAGCCAGAAGAATCCGAGGACGAAGCCGACGACACCGATGATGATGCCGACCTTCGCCATATCCTTGGTTTCGACCAGGCCGGTCGAAGCGGCGATGGCGTTCGGCGGCGTGGAAATCGGGAAGAGCATGGCGATGGAGGCGCAGACCGCAACGAAGGTAATCATGGCATAGGTTCCGCCCAGAGCCATGAAGCTGGCGTTGTTGGCGGCAGCCGGGTCGGCCATGCCTTCTGCGACGACGATCAGGATCGGGATCAGCAGGGCCGCCGTCGCGGAGTTGCTGATGAAGTTCGACAGGAAGTAGCAGACGACGCCCGCGATGAGGAAGACCAGCAGGACCGGCAGTTCACCGAACGGAATGGCATTGATGAGGACCTTGGCCAGACCGGTGCCCTGGAGGCAGGTACCGAGGGCGAAGCCGCCGGCGACCAGCCAGAGGACGCTCCAGTTGATTTCCTTGATATCTTCCTTGGAGAAAATGCCCGTGCAGGTCAGCACGCCGAGCGGGATGAGGGCGACGACGTTGGAGTTGATGCCGGTAAGGCTTTCGGTAGCCCACAGCAGGATCGTACCGATGAAGGTAATCCAGACGACCGTGCTCTTCCAGCTCTTTTCCTTCGTGTTCTCCGGAATCTGCAGGACAACCTTCTCACTCTTGAAGGGGAAGAAGAACTGCAGCAGGACCCAGGCAAAGAGAATCATGATCAGCACATACGGAACCATGCGGACCATCCATTCCATGAAGGTGACCTCGTAACCGGATTCGGCCAGGAACTTGACGGCCGTCGCGTTCGGCGGCGTACCGATCGGCGTACCGATGCCGCCGAGGTTCGCTGCAACCGGGATGGCGAGCGAAAGGCCGATCTTGCCCTTGTCGTCGGACGGAAGGACCGCGAGGACCGGAGCGAGGAAAGCCAGCATCATGGCGGCAGTCGCAGTGTTGCTCATGAACATGGAGAACACGGCGATGACGACCAGGAAACCCAGGAGAACCATCTTCGGCTTCGTGCCGAACGGTTTGAGGAGGTAGCGGGCCATGGTCACATCAAGACCATATTTCTCTGCCATGATCGCCAGGACGAAACCGCCCATGAAGAGCATGACGACCGGATCCGCGAATGCAGCCATAAGGCTCTTGTAGTCGACGAGCTGGCCGAATTTCGGATCGCAGAGGAAACTGATACCCTTGTTGGAAACGGTCAGCAGGGAGATGACGATGACAAGGAGAGAGGTGGTCCAGTTCGGGATGATTTCAAACATCCACATCAGCGCAGCGAAAACGAAGAGGGCGATAACTCGCTGCTGGACGACGGTTAGGGCATCGATGCCGAAGAAACTCGTCGGGACGCACCATAGAAAGAGAGTAACGATCAGTACGATGGGCAGAAGCACCGCGTACTTCACATTCAGTTTTTGGGTTGCCATTTGTTGATAATAAAGTTTTTCGTTCTTTATTTAGCTTAATGCATAAACAGTCAGCAAAATTAGCAACAATTTACCTATAAACAAAAATCAAAACGACTTTTTACCGAATACTTTGACAACCGGGACGACGGTACCGGGCACGCCGCTGGAGCAACCGCCGGAAATACAACAGAGGCCGGCTGTCCGCCGGCCTCTGGAGATGGATGCAGGTCCGATTAGATGGTGCCCTGCTCAAGCATTGCCTGCGCGACTTTCATGAAGCCGGCGATGTTGGCACCCTTGACATAGTCGATGGTGCCGTCCGGCTGGGTACCGAACTTGACGCACTGCTCGTGGATGCTCTTCATGATGAAGTGGAGCTTGTCGTCGACTTCCTTGGCGTCCCAGCTGATGTGCTCGGCGTTCTGGGTCATCTCAAGGCCGGAGGTAGCGACACCGCCTGCGTTGACGGCCTTGCCAGGGGCGAAGAGGATGCCGTTGTGCTGGAAGTAGTGGATAGCGCCAGGCTGGCAGCCCATGTTGGAGACTTCGCAGCAGCACCAGCAGCCGTTGGCGACGAGTTCCTTCGCATCATCCTCGCTCAGCTCATTCTGGAATGCGCAAGGGAGAGCGATGTCGACCGGAATGCTCCAAGCCTTCTTGCCGGCGGTGAAGAATGCCTTCTCCGGGAACTTGGTAGCCATGTCCTCGACCTTGTTGCGGTTGGAAGCACGCATTTCGAGCATGTAGTCGATCATTTCCTTGGTGATGCCGTCAGGAATGTGGCAGACACCGTCAGGACCGGAGATCGCAACGACCTTGGCGCCGAGTTCGGTCGCCTTGGTAGCAGCACCCCATGCTACGTTGCCGAAGCCGGAGAGAGCGACTTTCTTGCCCTGGATGTCCTTGCCGGCCTTCTTGAGAAGGTGCTGGGTGAAATAGAGGGCGCCGAAACCGGTGGCTTCCGGACGGAGGATGGAACCGCCCCAAGTGCCGCCCTTGCCGGTGAGGACACCGGTGTTGTACTGGCGGGCGAGCTTCTTGTACATGCCATAGAGATAACCGATCTCACGGCCGCCGACACCTACGTCACCTGCAGGGATATCCTGGTCAGGACCGATGCAGTTCCAGAGCTCGAGCATGAAAGCCTGGCAGAAACGCATGATCTCATCGTTGGACTTGCCTACCGGGTCGAAGTCGGAACCACCCTTCGCACCGCCCATCGGGAGGGTCGTAAGGGCATTCTTGAAGGTCTGCTCGAAGCCGAGGAATTTCAGCATGGAAGGAGTCACGGCCTTGTGGAAACGGAGACCGCCCTTGTAGGGACCGATCGCGCTGTTGAACTGGATACGGTAACCGAGGTTGGTCTGGACCTCACCCTTGTCGTCAACCCAAGTAACGCGGAAAGTAAAGATACGGTCCGGCTCAACCATTCTTTCAACGATCTTCGCCTTCTCGAACTCAGGATGCTGGTTGTAGACATCCTCGATGGACTCGAGGACTTCCTGCACGGCCTGGAGATACTCTTTCTCAAGCGGGTACTTGGCCTGAAGCTTGGCCATGATGTCTTGTGTCTTCATGATAAAAACGTTTGTTTTAGTGTATTTGAAATCTTAAAATGTCAAAGCATTTTTCGTTTTGCGATGCAAATCTAATAATAAAAACGATACAATCAGCAAAAAATCAAAAGAAAAATCGGGTTGCAGAAAAATTTCTGCAACCCGATGCATTCTGCTGGCTCCGGCTTACTGCTGGGCCTGTGCCTGAAGTTCTGCCTGGAGGCTCTCAAGGGTCCTTCCATCCGGGATGTTCAGGGCCTTGCGGGCAGCCGGCGTAAGATCCGTGCTCTGCTTGGTGTCGACATACAGCAGGGAGCCGACTTCGAAGACATAGACATAGCCGCCTTCCTTGGCGAGTTTCTCGACAGCCTCGATCGCTTTCTGCTGGATCGGGGCCATCAGCTGGTTCTGCTGCTGCTGGAGTTCCTGCTGGATGGTCTGCTGGAATTCCTGAAGACGGTTCTGGATGTCACCGAGTTCCTTCTCCTTGCTCTGGCGGACGGCTGCGGTCCAGCTTTCCGCTTTCTGCTGATACTGCGTGAGCTTGTTCTGATACTCCTCATACATACCCTGGAACGTCTCTTCCGCTTCCTTGCTGGAAGCATTGATGGCGGCGCGGGCCTGATCGGCCTCCGGCATCAGCTGGACGAGCTCGGTATAGTTGACGTGAGCGAACTTGAGGGCCTGTGCGGATGCAGACAGGGAAACGATTGCAGCTGCGGCAATCAAAAGGATCTTTTTCATTATTCTAAGTTTTAAATTATTAATCTTGCTTAGCGTATCTCGTGTTTTAACAAATATCAGACCATTAGAATTCCTGGCCGATCAGGAAGTGGAACTGGCTGCCGCCCTTCTTGCCGTTGACATCGTAGTCGAAACCGTAGCCCCAGTCGATGCCGAGCATACCGACGACCGGCAGGTAGATACGGGCGCCGACACCGGCGGAACGCTTGATTTCGAACGGATTGAACTTCCGGATGTCCGTCCAGGCGTTACCGCCTTCGAGGAAGACCAGCGCAAAGATCGTGGACTGCGGCTGGAGGATGATCGGATAACGGAGTTCGACCGTGAACTTGTCATAGACATTGCCCGCATAGGAGTAGCTCGAAGAGTTGTACTGGGACGGGGCGAGCGGCGTCAGGGAGTAGTTGTCGTAACCGCGGAGAGCGACGATCTCGGTACCGTAGCTGTTGTAGCCCGACATGCCGTCGCCGCCGAGCTGGAAGCCCTCGAACGGAGAGTAGCCCCACTTGCGGTTGTAGTAACCCAGGTAACCGAACTGGAAGCGGGTCCGCAGGACCAGGTCGCCGGCCAGTTTCGTATAGAAATTGGACTTGAAATGCCACTTGTGGTACTCGATCCACTTGTAGCGGTCCTGAGAACTCCAGGTATCATAGTTGATGTCGCGCCAACTGCTGACCGGGGTCGGATCGCCGGATTCGGTCAGGTTGCCCAGGTCCTTCTTCCGGAAGATGGAGAACGGCGGGGTCAGCTGGACCGTGAAGGAAATGTCGGATCCCGAACGCGGATAGATCATCTGGTCCGTGGAGTTGCGGGACAGGCCCAGGGTGTAGCTGAGGTTGTGCGACGTACCTGTATCGAAGACGAAGTAGTTGGCGTACCAGTTCGTCAGGCGGTAGGTCTGCCAGCTGAACTGGTTGTAAAGGACGAAGTAGTTGTCCGGCCACTTGAGGCGGTTGCCCAGTCCGGCGGAGAAACCGTAGACTTCCATCATGCGGTCCTTGCTCAGGAGGCCGATCTGCCACAGGGAGTTCGTCTGGCGGGTATAGTAGCCGGAGAGGCTGAGGGAGGTCGGTTTCTTTCCGAAGAGCCACGGTTCGCTGAAGCTCGCGCTCAGGGCCGTGTAGTAACCGCCGCTGGTCTGGAACCGGAAGGCCAGGTTCTGCGCGTCGCCGAGCGGAACCGGGCGCCATGCGCTCTTGTCCAGTAACCGGCGCGTGGAGAAGTTGTTGAAGCTGACACCGACCGTCGCCACGAAAGTACGGCCGCCCCAACCGCCGGAGAGTTCCAGCTGGCTGGAGGGTTTCTCGGTCACATTGTAGACCAGGTCGACGGTATTGTTGAGCTGGTCCGGAAGGATGGAATAGCCGTTCGGGCCCATGATGGCTTCCGGATCGAACTGGCCGAGGGAAGCGATTTCACGGACGGAACGCTCGAAGTCGGACTGGCTGAAAAGCTGTCCCGGAAGGGTGAAGAGCTGACGGCGGACGACCCGCTCGTTGGTCAGGTCATTGCCGTTGATCACGATGTTGTTGAGCGTGGCCTGCTTGCCTTCGACGATGCGCATTTCGACGTCGACCGAGTCACCCTGGATGTTCAGTTCGACCGGCTGGACGTTGAAGAACAGATAACCGTTGTCACGGTAGAGCTTGGAAATGTCGGCGTCGGTCTGCTTGCCGCCGCCGGTCAGGCGCTTCTGCATCGTCACGACATCGTAGACATCGCCCTTGTCGATCTGCAGGATGGAATTCAGGGCTTCGGCGGAATAGACGGAGTTGCCGGTCCACTTGATGTCCCTGAAATAGTATTTCTGACCTTCGTCGATGATGAAATCGATGCCGAGCCGGTTGGAGTCGACATAGTAGATGGAATCGCGGACAATCCGGGCATCCCGGTAGCCGGCCTCGTTGAAAGCGCTGATGAGGTTCTTCTTGTCGTTGGCGTACTCCTTCTCGTTGAACTTCTTGCTGTTGAAGAAGTTGTAGATCTTCTGCGCCTTGGTCTTCTTCATCGAGCGGGCCATCTTGAATTCGCTCAGGTGCTCGGCGCCGATGAAGTTAATCTCCTGGATCTTGACTTTCTTGCCCTTGTCGATGTCGTAATTGACGCGGATCGCATTCTTGACGACTGGATCGTCCGTGACCTGGACATTGACCTTCGCATTGGTAAAGCCCTTGCCGGCATAGTAGCGCTCGATGATTCCCTTCGAGGTCTTTTCGACATATTCGGAGAAGACGCCGCCGCGGCGGTAATTCAACCGTTCCTGCAGGTCTTTCCGTTCGCCGCTCTTGATGCCCGAGAAGGTCCACTGGGAGACGCGCGGACGTTCCTTGACGACGACGCGGATGAACAGGGAGTCGCCCTGGACAGTCGTGGAATCGGCATAGACGGCGATATCCTCGAAATACTGCTGGGCCCAGAGGCGGTCGACGACGGAAGCCAGGTCATCGCCAGGGACCGTTACCTGAACGCCTTTGCGCAGGCCGGTCTGCTGGAGGATCTGGTTTTCGCTGAAAACATGGTTTCCTTCCACCGATACACCGCCGACAATATATTTTTTCGGATTGTTGAAATCAATCTCCACCGGAAGCCGGTTCTGTCCGAAGGCAGCCAGTCCGGAAAGGAGGAGGATTCCCGCAATCAATATCCTGTTCAATCTCATAGAGGTCACTCAAAATTACAGACTACAAAGATAAGGCTTTTATTTCACTTTTCCATATCTGCGGTCGCGTCTTGCATACTCGGCCAGCGCGTTGCGGTACGCTTCCTTCCGGAAGTCGGGCCACATGATATCCGTGAAATAGAACTCCGAATAGGCGCCTTGCCAGAGCAGGTAGTTGCTGATGCGCTGCTCGCCGGACGTCCGGATGATCAGGTCCGGATCCGGGATCCCGGCCGTGACCAGGTAACGGTCGAAATCGGCGGGCTGCAGGTTCTCGAGCAGGGAGGGATTCCCGGCCGCTTCGCGGGCCATTTTGACGGCAGCCTGCAGGATGTCCCACTTGCCGCTGTAGCTCAGGAATACGATCAGGGTCAGGTTCGCGTTGTTGCGCGTCATGTCCATCAGGCGGTCGATCGCCCCGTTCAGGGAAGCGTCCAGACGGCTCCGGTTGCCGAGCACGACGAAACGGACCCCGTTCTTCATCAGATTGTCCACCTCGTCCGAAATCGCTTTCATCATCAGCCCCATCAGGTAGCCGACTTCCTCCTGCGGACGGTTCCAGTTTTCTTCGGAAAATGCGTACAAGGAAAGATAGCGGACGCCCTGGGCAACCGATTCCTCGGTCACGGCACGGACGCTCTCCACCCCGTTGAGGTGGCCGTAAACCCGCTCACGCCCGCGTTCGCGGGCCCATCTCCCGTTGCCGTCCATGATGATGGACACATGCACGGGAATCTTTTTTTCTGATGATTCCATCCTAACCGTTGTTTCTCATGTCCTCTCCCCAGAAGAGCCTGCTCGTAAGCGCCTTGACGAACTCGGATTTGGAGAGCCGGATACGTTTCAGCGAAAACTGTGCCATCGCGACTTCGATCGTCCAATCGGGATCGATTTCCCAGGTCTTGTTGTCCATGGTCATGATGGCCTTGTCATCCCGGGACTGGATGGAGATGCCGATCCGGGCGGTATCGGGTACGACGAGCGGACGGACATTGAGGTTGTGCGGTGAAATCGGTGCGATGATCAGCACCTTCGTGTCAGGCATGCAGATCGGGCCACCGACGCTCAGGGAGTAGGCGGTCGAACCGGAACTGGTCGCGACCAGCAGGCCGTCCGCCCAGTAGGTCGGCAGGGTATCTCCGTCGATCGTGACGTTGACGCCGAGCACGCCGACGCCGCTGCGGTGGATCGAGACCTCGTTGACCGCATACGGCAGCAGGCCGATGTCCTTCCGGGCATTCTTTCCCTTCAGGGTCGCGTTGAGCATGGTTCTGTATTCGACGGAGAACTCTCCCTCCATGAGGGCCTGCAGGACGGCTTCCGGCCGGTTCTCGGAAAGGAAGCCGAGACGGCCGAAATTGACGCCGAGGATCGGGATGCCCACATCGGAGACCGTCTGGGCGGCGGACAGGAAGGTGCCGTCGCCGCCGACGCTCAGGACCAGGTCAGTCCCGGGACGGATGTCGGCTTTCGAGGCGATGTCATAGAGTTCATAGGAGGCATCCTGCAGCTGGCGGATCAGTTCCACGAATCCGGCATCCTCGCGCAGGGTATCCTTCTGGATAAATATTCCGATTTTCATGCGTGACCTTACTTATAATATGAAATGGGACCTCAAAAATAACACATTATTTACAAAATCTGCACAAAATGCTTATTTTTGTCGAATATAACTTCAGTATCATGACTAGACTCAGCGTCAATATCAACAAAATCGCGACGATCCGCAACGCCCGCGGGGGCAACATGCCCGACGTGGAGAAAGCGGCCGTCGATTGCGAAAAGTTCGGCGCACAGGGTATTACCGTCCATCCGCGTCCGGACCAGCGCCACATCCGGTACAGCGATGTCCGGGCCATCAGACCGCTCATCACCACGGAATTCAACATAGAAGGCAACCCGATTCCCACCTTTACCGAACTCGTCTGCGAAGTCGTGCCGGACCAGGTCACCCTGGTGCCCGACGCGCACGATGCCATCACCTCCAACGCCGGCTGGGACACCCTCGCCCACCGGGAGTTCCTGACGGAGATCTGCAGAGTATTCAAGGCCAAGGGCATCCGCACATCCATCTTCGTGGATCCGGACCCGAAGATGGTGGAAGGTGCCGCCCGCTGCGGAGCGGACCGCGTCGAACTCTACACCGCCGATTATGCGGAGCAGTTCCCGGCCGGTCCGGCCGAAGCCGTCGCCCGTTATGTCAAGGCGGCCGAAGCGGCCCGTGCATGCGGCCTGGGACTCAATGCCGGCCATGACCTCAATCTGGACAATCTGGCATACTTCCTGCAGTCCATCCCGTGGACGGACGAAGTTTCGATCGGCCATGCGATTATCTGCGACGCCCTCTACATGGGATTGGAGCAAACTATACAGGCCTATCTTTCAAAGATTCCGAAAAATTAATTACCTTTGCAAATTGCAGGTGCGGCAGCACCTTCCGAAAGAGGAAATAATAAAAACTGACATACAATGAAAAACACTCCACTCATCCTCAGCATCATCGCGCTCGTCGCGGCGCTCGTCCTCGGCATCCTCCAGCTTACCGGAGGTAACGGAAAAGCCGGCAACACCGCCGCAGAAGGGACCGAAGCCGTCGCCGAGAAGGGCGCCGTCGTCTATTTCAACCTGGACCGTGTCCTCAACGAGTATGACATGGCCAACGACCTGAGCTCCGTCGTCGAGACCAAGGTCC
This sequence comes from uncultured Bacteroidia bacterium, assembly GCA_902803715.1. Classification (GTDB taxonomy): domain Bacteria; phylum Bacteroidota; class Bacteroidia; order Bacteroidales; family UBA932; genus Cryptobacteroides. The sequence goes on along the minus strand of CADCRA010000006.1, from coordinate 10,228 downwards.
AGAGCATCCAGCAGGAAATCAACCGCCGCGGCAACAGCCTCCAGAAGAAGGGCAACGACTTCCAGGAGAAGCTCGACAAGGGTCTGATCACCCGCAGCGTCGCCGAGGTCCAGTACCAGAAACTGCAGGAAGAGCAGAACAGCTTCAACAACTACGCCGCCCAGAAGCAGCAGGAAATGGCTGAGGAGCAGCAGGTCATGATGAACCAGATCGGTGATGCGATCAAGAAGTTCATCGACAAGTTCAACGAAGAGAAGCAGTACGCCCTCATCATCAGCACCCAGGGCGATGTCCTCCCGTCCCCGGTCGTCGCCGGTGACGCCAGCCTCGATATCACCGACGCCATCATCGCCGGCCTCAACGAGGAATACGTCCGCAACAAAGCGAAGGAGAACAACCAGTAAACATTCATGAGAAGATTATTGATTCTTGCAGTCGCGCTGTGCCTGCTCCCCTCCCCCCGGGTGCAGGCGCAGGACTATGTCGCCCCGCCCGTCAGCATTTCCAAGGACCGTGTCCGCGGAAGCGACGGTAAGGTATACTATTCCCACGTAGTCCTGGAGCGGCAGACGCTTTTCTCGATCAGCAAGGCCTACGGGGTCACGGTGGACGAGATCTATGAAGCGAATCCGGCGGCCAACCTCAAGACTGAAGGGCTGAAGAAGAATTCAATAATCCTCATTCCGGTCAATCCGGCCGCCGGACAGCAGGCAGCCGCCGAACCGGCCAAGGCCGCCCAGAAGGCCGCCGCCCCTGAAAAGACGGCGTCCAAAGCCCAGGAGAAACCGGCCGCCGCCGAAAAAGCAGCCAAGCCGGCGACGGAGAAGAAATCCGTCTCCGAGACCATGTCGGCCGTCTCCTCCACCGTCAAGGGCATCTTTGCGTCCAAGGAGCAGAAGGAGGACGGGGAGTTCATCACCCACACCGTCCGCTGGTATGAAGACATCGACGACATCGCCGCCAACTACGGCGTCCCCGTCGAGGCCATCGTCCAGGCCAACAACCTTACCTCCGCCAAGGTAAAGAACCGCCAGAAACTCCAGATCCCGCGCGATCCTTCCAAGTATGTCGCCCAGGCTGTCAGCGCAGCAGCTGCAGCACCGGCGCCCGTCCAGGAAAAACCGGCCGAGGCTCCGAAGCAGGCCGCGGAAGAGACCGTTGCCCAGGCAGCACCGGAGACCGTGTCGCCGGCGGCCGCCAACCATGAGGTCGAAGAAGATCCGCAGATCCGCTGGCGTTTCCCCAACCTCTTCGGAAGCAAGGGCAAGAGCACGGTCAACTCCATTCTTCTCCTCCCGATGAAGAACGCGACCAGCATGGATTTCTACAGCGGATTCCTGCTGGCTGTCAAGGAATTGGGAGAGCAGGGCATCGGCTCGGAACTGAGCGTGTACGATGTCAGCAACGGGGCGCTGCCCGTTACCGCCAGCCGGCTGGCCGAAGCCGATGTCGTGTTCGGACCGATCGATCCCGCCGACATCACGAAGGTGCTCAACCTGGCCGACCACAGCACGGCGGTCGTCTCCCCGCTCGACCAGAAAGCCGCCTCCCTCGTCCCGTCCCACCGGAACCTGGTGCAAGCTCCGGCCTCCCTGGCCGCCCAGTATGAAGATGTCATCCGCTGGGTCCGCAGCGACATGTCCGCCGGTGACAAGGTTATCGTCATCTCCGAGAAGAACGGCAAGCAGTCCGACCTCTACGGCATGATCGAACGGTCCGGCCTTTCTTTCACGCCGTTCTCCTACAGCATCCTGCAAGGCCGCGGCATCGTCACTTCGCTGGGCAACATCATGGCCAAAAACGGGGTCAACCGCATCATCCTTGATTCCGAAAGCGAAGCCTTCGTCAGCGACGTCGTCCGCAACCTGACGCTGCTGATCCACAACAAGAACCAGATCGTCGTCTACGGCCCCTCGAAGATCCGTTCCTTCGATACGATCGACGTGGAGAACCTGCATAGCGTCAACCTGCACGTCTCCATGTCCTACTACATCGACTATGACAATGCGAAGGTCCGCGACTTCCTGCTGACCTACCGCGGTCTGTACGAGGCGGAACCGAACCAGTTCGCGTTCCAGGGCTATGACCTGGCGACGTATTTCATCAAGGCGGTCGCCGAATACGGCGACGACTGGGTCGACCGGCTGGAGACCCTGGACCGCAATGCCGGACTCCAGGCGGATTTCCAATTCCTCGAAGCCGGGAACGGCGGCCTGGTCAACCACGGCATCCGCCGGGCTGTCTACAACCCGGACTTCTCCGTCAGGATTTTCAGGTAATTATTTCAGAAGGGATTCGGCGTTGGCCACCGCCTCGGGCGTGACCGCTGCGCCGCTCAGCATACGGGCGATTTCCAGGACACGGGACTCGCCCGTTATCTGTCTGATATCCGTGACGGCACGCCCGTCCGGTCGCATCTCCTTCGAGACGAGGAAATGGGCGTCGCCTTTCGCGGCGACCTGCGGCAGGTGCGTAATGGCGAAGACCTGCATGTCCCGTCCCATCTCGCAGATCATCGAGCCCATCTTGTCGGCGACGCTGCCGGAGACACCGGTGTCGATCTCGTCGAAAACCATGGTAGGCATCTGCGTATAGCGGGCCATCATGGCCTTGAGGCTGAGCATGATGCGGGACAGTTCGCCACCCGACGCGCACCGGGCGACATCAACCGGATTGCGGCCGGTCGCGGAAAACAGGAAGAGGACGGAGTCCTTGCCCGAAGGACCGGGAGCGGCCTCCGCCAGCCGGACTTCGAAAAGGGAATGGTCCAATTCCAGGAAACGGAGTTTTTCCAGGATGGCCCCGGCAAAGGGACCGGCAGCCTGGGCACGGGATTCATGCAACTGCGCAGCCGTCTGCTCCCAGGCCTGCTCCTCTGCGGCAACCGCCGCTTCCAGACGCGTACGCTCCCCTTCCAGGGCCGTCGAATCAAAGAGGGCTTCCGAGAGTTCCTCACGGCGGGCGATCAGTCCGGCGACCGAATCCGTCCCGTGCTTCTTCATCAGGTCATACAGCAGCGACATGCGGTCTTCCACGGCTTCCAGCCGGTCCGGAGAGACTTCGACCGCACGTTCCAGATCCGAGACCTCTCCGAGGATATCTTCCAGTTCCAGCCGGGCGGAATCCAGCCGTTCCGAAAGGGCTTCGGCCGGAGCGACGAAACGGGCCGTACGGGACAACTGACGGACCGCTTCCTTCAGCAAGGCGTCGAGCGAAGGACGTTCTTCGGTCGCAGAGAGCATGTTCTCCACGGCGAAGAGGCCTTCCTTGATCTCTTCCGCATGGGCCAGTTGCTTCTGTTCTGCCTCCAGTTCTTCCAGTTCGCCGTCCCGCAGACGGGCCGTCTCCAACTGGTTGAACAAGGATTCGTTGAAATCTTTCTCCAGGGACAGCCGGGAGAGTTTCTCCTTGACGTCGGCCAGGCGCTTACGCAGGCCGGACAGTTCCTGCCAATGGGTGCGGCAGGTATCGGCCAGGCCGGTGAGGCCGGCAAAATGGTCCAGCATGGACAACTGGAACGCATGGTCCGTCAGCAGGAGGGTCTGGTGCTGGGAATGGATGTCCAGCAGGCGGGCCGACAGGGCGGACAGGACCGGCAGGGTGACCGGCTCGTCGTTCAGGAAAGACCGGGAGCGACCGGAACGGCCGAGAACCCGGCGGATGGTCAGATGGCCTTCGTTCCAGTCAAGACCTTGTTCCTCCACCATCCGGCGCGCCAGGGCGTCGCCGGCCATGTCGAACTCCGCCTCGACGACACAGTTGTCGGCCGCCTCCCCCACCATCGACGCGTCCGCCTTCGCCCCGAGGACGAGGGACAGCGCACCGAGCAGGATGGACTTGCCGGCGCCGGTCTGGCCGGTTATGATGAGAAGACCCGCTGGAAAATCAATATCCAGCGAGTCTATCAAAACATAATTCCGTACCTGGAGCGACTGCAGCATGACTGTTACTGGGCGTCGTTCTCTTCGCCCTTCGCCATCCGGTAGTACAATTCGCCTTCCTGGAATTCTTCAATGGCGACCAGACCGGGTTTCGGCTGGCGCTCATAGTATTTGGAGATCTCGATCTGCTCCCGGTTCTCGAAGACCTCTTCCATCGTATCGCGGTCGTTCTTGAAATCCTCGAGCTTCTTGGTCAGCTCCTTCTTCTCGGCCATGGCAATCTGGTTGGCGCGCTTGTAGAGGATGACGACGGATTCATAGATGTTGCCGGTCGGTTCGGCGAGGTACTTGATGTCACGGGTGATCGTGTTGTTCGGAACTTTCTTCTTGTCCATAATTGCAATTATCTTTTACACTCTACCTGTTATACGGAACGGGTGACGGGAAAAGTTTCAAAATTTTTTTATTCGGCCTGCATCTGCCGCTCCCGGGCGAAATCCTTCTCGCTCTTTTCGAGCATTTCATCGGTACCGGCATACCGGCCGATGGCCCGCTGGGCCCGGGCATACAGGGCATCCAGTTCCTTGCGGTACGGGGAGTCCGGCAGTTCGCTCACGAAATTGAGATAATCGTCCATGAAGGCCATGTAGCGCTCACGCTGCTTGGCCGGGACGCTCATCTGGGCATATTTGTATGAGGACATGGCGATGTAATACAGGATGTCCTCGCGGTAGATGTTCTCGGAATCGTCCTTCAGGATGTTCTTGAGGGCGACGATTGCGGACTGGTAGTACTCCATCTTGTAGTACAGCTTGGCCGATTCGAAGGCTTTCAGGTCCAGCCGGTCGTTCAGGTCCTTGAGCATCGCATTGCATTCGTCGACGTGGGTGGCGTTCGGATAGTCACGGAAATAATCGGCGATCGCGGTCATGCAGCTGTAGGTCGGGGACTGGTCCAGTTCGTAGCGGAGCGTCGAACGGTACAGGCAATCGATCCGCAGGAAAGCCGCCTCCTCCGCAAAACCGCTCTGCGGGAAGTTCTCCAGGAACTTGGCGAAATTGGTCTCGGCCGTGTAATAATCCTTGTACTTGTAATTGCTCAGGCCCCAGTAATACTGGACGGTGTCCTCCCGGCTGGTACCGTTCGTCAGGAACGCCATGGATTCGAACAGGGAGGCCGCTTTCTGGTACTTGCCGTTGTTGTAGAACTCGAAGGCACCCTTGTACTTCTCGTCGACGTCATTGCTGGCGAGCAGGGCATCATACTGGGATTTGCAGGATGCCGCCGCCACGAGGACGGCAAGCAGGGCCATGCTGGTTTTCAGAAGTTTCATCTTTCTGCCAATTATCTGTTTTCCAAAAGGAACTTCTCCACGTCAAGGGCGGCGCGGCAGCCCGAGGCAGCCGCGGTGACGGCCTGGCGGTAACGGGCATCCTGCACGTCGCCGGCGGCGAACACGCCGGGAACGCAGGTCTGCGACGTCTTGCCCTCCGTCACGATGTAGCCGTTCTCATCCGTCTCCACCCACTTCGAGAAGAGTTCGGAATTCGGATGATGGCCGATACCGAGGAAGAAGCCGTCCACCTTGATATCAAAAACCTCGCCATCCTTGCGGAGCAGGCGTGCGCCGGTGACGCCGGAAGCGTCGCCGAGGACCTCCTGCGTGTTGCAATTCCAGAGGATTTCGATGTTCGGCGTCGCAAAGACACGGTCCTGCATGGCCTTGGAGGCACGGAACACATCGCGGCGCACGATCATGTAGACCTTGCGGCACAGCCCGGCCAGGTAGGTCGCCTCTTCACAGGCGCTGTCACCGCCGCCGACGACGGCGACATCCTTGCCCCGGTAGAAGAATCCGTCGCAGGTCGCACAGGCGGAAACGCCCAGTCCACGGAATTTCTTCTCGGAAGGAAGGCCGAGATAGCGGGCGGTCGCACCCGTCGCGATGATCACGGTCTCCGCCTCCAGTTCGTTGCCGCGCTCGTCCGTCGCGTGGAACGGACGGCTGCCCAGGTCGATCGAGACGATGGCGCCCCTGCGGACATCCGCACCGAAACGCTGCGCCTGCCGCTTCATCTGGTCCATGAGCGAATTGGCGTCCACACCCTCCGCGAAACCGGGATAGTTCTCTACGAGGGTCGTCGTGGTCAGTTGGCCACCCGGTTCCATTCCCTCGTACAAGACGGGAGAAAGGGCTGCACGGGAGGCGTAGATGGCGGCGGTATAGCCGGCAGGGCCGGAGCCGATGATCAGGACTTTAATCTTTTCCATATTCTGCATTTATCCTGCAAATATAATCATAATTAAAAAATTTATCTATATTTGCACGGATGTATCGTAATTTATAAAAGTTCAAAACCATGACGAATCCTGTACGCAAATCGCCTGACATGGAAGATTTCAAGCATCTTCTCCGGAGGCACTCCCTCAAGGCGACGCCCCAGCGGATGGCTGTCCACGAAGCGATGATGGAACTGGGCCACGCCTCCGCCGACATGGTTTCCGAAGCCATCACCCGCGCCGGGGAAGTCACGATCACCGTCGCATCCGTCTACAACATCCTGAGCCAGCTGGCGCTGCTCGGCATCTACCAGCACCGGCTCAGTTCCAACAACAAGATGTACTTCGACATCAACAACTTCCGTCATATCCACCTGTACGACACCGTCAACAACACCTATCGCGACATCATGGACGACGAACTGATGGACATGATCGATTCGAAACTGGCCCGCCGCCGTTTCAAAGGATACAAGATCGAGGGCATCGACATCCAGATCCTCTGCAAGCCGACCCGCCGGAATCCCGTCAAGAGCGTATGAGAAAGTGGTGGATCCTCCTGGCCGGCCTCCTGCTGCTGGCCGCGTGTACCGAAGACAACGCCATCCTGCTGAACGAGCAGGCCATGGTCAACATCGCCGACGGCCGGATGGTGACCGACAACGGCCTGACCTACCAGGTCGCGGAAGACCATACCGATGCCGGATGGAAGACCCTGAAAAGGGCCTGGATCCGCTGCGATGTCCTCCGCCAGCGTTCCGCGACGGAATTCGACATCGCCCTGCAGGAGATCCGGTCCTGCCTGCTGAAAGACCCGGTCCGGTCCGGTTCCGTCGATCCCGGAAGCCTGGGCGACGATCCGGTCCTTCCGCGGGAAGGCTGGTTCTCGAACGGTCTGCTCAACCTGCTGGTCCAGCTTGCGTACGTCCCTTCCTCCGACAATCCGCCCTATGTTTTCAACCTGCTCTTCAACGAGCAGGAGAGCACGGCGGACACCCTGCGCTTCGAACTGCGGCTCAATTCTTCCGGACGGTACTACGGCGCCCCGGGCCACGAGATCCTCGGGGACGACCTGTCCGTCGCCGCCACCTACTGCTCCTTCCCGGTGCGCGGTTTCCTGCCTGAAGGCAAGGATGAAGCCGTCGTCCGGATCACCTCGCGGTGGTACAAGAGCGACGCCGACGGCCAGCTCCTGCCCGAGACGGAAACGGTCACCCGCACGGGAAAGCTGCGGCGCTAAAGCAGCCGGCGTTTCCGGCCCTTGTCCCCGACCACATAATAGGCATCCCCTTCGATGAGGACGGCGCGCCCGCGATGCTTGCGCCGGTTGACCTTGTTGTCGACATTGACGTCGAAGACCCGTCCGCCGTAGAACGTGCGGATATCCCGGAAAATGGTATGGCCCACGACGATATGCTCCACCCCGTACCGGGCGCGGATCAGGTCCAGCGTATCGGTCGCGACGGGACGGCGGTTGGGTTCATCGTGAACCAGGCCCCGGTACCAGATCGGGCCATAGGATCCGTACAGGAAATTCAACGTGTCAGTCTTCGCTTTCCGGTCGGCGTTTTTCAGGAAAATGGCGCTGCTCATCTGCAGGTTGACCTCCGGGATGGACAGGTTCCAGCGGTAGAAATCCCCGCCCAGACCGGCATGGACAAAGAGGTCCCGGCCGATGATCCCGATCGTGTTCCAGGACGCGATCCAGCGGCCCAGTTCGCTGTCGGGCCCGAACAGGGCGCGGTATTCCATGCCCAGTTCCCGGGCCAGGATCGTATATTTCGGTTTGGTGTAGCGCAAGTCGTTGGAGAAGACCATCGGCTCATGGTTGCCCAGGAACATGGAGACGCGGCCGCCGGCCTCTTCCGCCTCCCGTTGCAGTTCGTAGAAGAGCCAGAAAATCGGGACGACATCGTCTCCCCGGTCGAAGACATCCCCGATCACCGCCAGGTGGTTCCGTCCGTAGGCCCACTTCAAGTCCTTGTCGATCACGCCGTTGCCCCGCAGCAGGCTGATGACGCAGTCCAGGCGCCCGTGCGGATCGGACATGACGAACAATTTGTCCGGCTGGCGGTCCTGGCGCCAGGGTTCGCGGCGGATCTCCCGCAAGCGGACCTCGAAGGGGAACTTGCCGCGGTGGTCCGTCACCCGGAAACGCTCCGGCCGGGCGGCCATGCGCTGATCCTCGATGTTGCCGGCGGCATCGACCCGGATCATCCGGGCGGCGCCGTTTTCATACAACAGATACGGTCCGTCCACGGAGAGGGAATCCCGCCAGGTCTTCGCGGCGTTGCAGGGAATCAGGTTGAGCGCCGCCACAAGGACGGACGATAGGAGTATTCGGATATGCATGTTCATCGGAAATCAATTTGTGCCTGACAGACGGGTCTGCCAGGCACAAAGATGACAAAAAATACGGATAAATCCTACTGCATTTCGTGCAGGCGGACGTCAGTATCCGGCAGCATGCCGGGCAGTACGGATACGTCGGTCTGGCTGAAATGATACGGGAACACAACCTTCGGATGGAACATGCCGACGGCGCTGACGATCTGGTCCACAGTCATCGTATAAGGCTGGTTGCAAGGCAGGAACGCGATGTCGATGTCCTTGAGGTTGGCCATCTCGGGCACATCCTCCGTATCGCCGGCAACATAGATGCGCAGGCCGTCGATCGTGAAGACATAGCCGTTGCCGTTGCCGAAGGGATGCAGGTTCTCACGGCCGGGGGTGGTGTTGTAGGCCGGCACGGCCTCCACCTTGATGTCCTTGGTCAGTTGCCGGACGTCTCCGTTGTGCATGATGTCTCCGTAGCCGAGTTGCTTCTGACTCTTCTCATTGAGGACCAGCACGGTATTCTCATCGTACAGGGTCGCGATGGTCTCCGGATTGAAATGATCGCCATGTTCATGCGTGATGAAGATGAACGGAGCCTTGCCGAAATCATTGGCGTAGTCCGTCGGCTTTCCCATGCCGGCGACCGGGTCGCAATGGATGGTGACATCCTTGAAGGAAATGGCGATGGTGCCATGTTTGATCAGGTTGATGGCGACTTCGCCATGCTTGGTCTTGAAGGTCTCGACGGCATAGTTGCCGTTTCCGGGGACGATGGTCTTGGCGCCGCAACCTGCGGCCAGGACGACGGCAGCCATGGCTGCCAGCAGTTTACCAGATTTCATGATGTATGCGTGTTGGATCCCATTTGTCTTTCGGTTGTTCATCGCCGCCGGGGTAGCCGACCGGGACGACGCAGTAAGGAACGACCGTCGCAGGGAGGTGCAGGGCCTCCTTGACCGGCATGTAACGGTCTTTATAGGGGTAGCAGGCCGTCCAGACGGCGCCCAGGTCCATGGCCTCCGCCATGACCAGGAGATTTTCCGTCGCGGCGCCGGCATCGTCCCGCCAGGTACCGTTGGCCATCTGCACCGGATCGCCGCCCCCGCGCGGGGAACGGACCACGGTCGTATCGGCGCACACCACGATGACGGCGGCAGCCTTCTTGTACATCGGGAGATTGAAATTGCCTTTGCCGAAGACCGCATCATATTTCGACGGATCCTGCAGGACGACGAAGTGCCAGGGGCGCACGTCCATGCCGGACGGAGCGGCCATGCCGGCCTTCAGCAAGGTTTCGATCTGCCCGGCGGTCAGTTTCTGTTCCGTAAAGGTACGGACGCTTTTCCGCGAGAGGATGCTGTCCAGGACGATGTCGGCCTTCGGGACCTCTTTCGGTCCGCAGGCCGCTACGGCGGCCAGGACGGCCGCAAGGGGAAGGAATTTGATAAGTCGCATAAGGGTTTCGTTTGGTTTATCCATTTCATTCCGGAAGGAACACCGTGCCGGTGCACCCTCCGGAATACAAAGATAGGAAATTCTTTCTGCTCAACAAAATAACAATCCGTTTCCCGACATGGCAGGACGTCCCGGCCCGCCCGCTGGCACAAAAAAACAGCTCCCGGAAAAATCCGGGAGCTGCTGCAGGGTGGATGATGGGGCTCGAACCCACGACACTCGGAACCACAATCCGATGCTCTACCAACTGAACTACATCCACCATATTGGGATTG
>CADCRA010000005.1 GCA_902803715.1 uncultured Bacteroidia bacterium | reverse complement strand
GCCGATGTAGGGGTTCAGAGCGGTGACGATGCCGATGGAGTTCTTCACCATCTCGTAGCAACGCTCCTTGTTGACCGTGATACCGAGGATGCACTCTTCGGTGAGCGTCTCGATGGCGTTTTTGAGCCAGGTGAGGCTTTCGATGAGTGCTTCGGTGATGACGGGCTCCATGACATTGAGCTGAAGCTGGCCGGCTTCGGCGGCGAGCGCGACGGTCATATCGTTGCCGATGACCTTGAAGCAGACCTGGTTGGTCACTTCCGGGATGACCGGATTGACCTTGCCCGGCATGATGGAGGAACCCGGAGCCATCGGAGGCAGGTTGATTTCATGCAGGCCGCAGCGCGGACCGGAGGCCATGAGACGGAGGTCGTTGCAGATCTTGGAGAGCTTGACGGCCAGACGCTTCAGGGCGCCGGAATAGCTGACGTACGCACCGGTATCCGGGGTCGCTTCGATCAGGTCCGGAGCGGCAAGGAATTCGTCACCGGTCAGTTTGGACATGTATTCGGTGCAGAGTTTGGCGAAACCCGGGACGGCGTTCAGGCCGGTTCCGATAGCGGTGCCGCCCATGTTGATTTCATGCAGCAGCTTGACGTTGCGGTCGAGATTGGCCAGTTCCTCCTCGAGGTTGTTGGCAAAGGCGTTGAACTCCTGTCCGGAAGTCATCGGGACGGCGTCCTGCAGCTGGGTGCGGCCCATCTTGATGATGTCCTTGAACTCCTCACCCTTGGCGCGGAACGCGGCGATGAGTTTCGTCAGGTTCTCGACCAGGTGCTTGTTCATGCGGATGAAGGTATAGCGGAAAGCCGTCGGATAAGCATCGTTGGTCGACTGGGCGCAGTTGACATGGTCGTTCGGGGAGCAGTACTGGTATTCGCCCTTGTTGTAACCCATGAGTTCGAGGGCACGGTTCGCGATCACCTCGTTGGCGTTCATGTTGACGGAAGTACCGGCACCGCCCTGCATCATGTCCACAGGGAACTGATCACGGAACTTGCCTTCGACGATTTCCTTGGAAGCGGCGCAGATCGCATCGGCGATCTTGCGGTCCAGGACGCCGAGATCGGCGTTGGCGGCCGCTGCAGCCCACTTGACATAGGCGATGGCGATCACGTAATCCGGATAATCGCTCATCTTCGCATTGGAAATCTTGTAATTGTTGATCGCACGCTGGGTCTGGACACCATAATAAGCATCGGCAGGAACCTGAAGCTCGCCGAGAAGGTCGGATTCGACCCTGTACTTGAGTTCACTCATGATGATAGTATTCGTATTAGTTTTAGTTTAACGTTAACCGATTCGCAAATATAATCAAAACCGCGACAAAGATGAAGTTTTTCTTACAATTTGTTACAATTCAGCCACCAGACGCGAGAAAATGCGTGACATCTTGTCAGCCGCCGCATCGGCCATGGCGACCACCTGGGCCCCGTCGATCACATAATCATCCTCATCCGTCGCATGGGCGACATCCGTGATGACCGACATGCCGAAGCAGGGAATGCCGCTGTGCCGGGCGACGATGACCTCCGGAACCGTGCTCATGCCGACCGCATCCGCACCGATCATCCGGAAATACCGGTACTCGGCCGGGGTTTCGTAAGAAGGACCCGTACAAGCCACGTAGACGCCTTTCCGGACCGGGATCTTTTCTTCCGCGGCGATGGCTTCGGCCTTCCGGATCAGAGCCGGGGAATAAGGGCGGGTCATGTCCGGGAAACGCGGGCCGAACTCATCGAGGTTCGGGCCGATCAGCGGATTCGGGACGAGATTGATGTGGTCCTTGATGATCATCAGGTCGCCGACCCGGTAATCGAGGTTGGTGCCGCCAGCGGCGTTCGAAACAAACAGGTATCCGATGCCGAAGGAGACCATGACCCGGATGGGCAGAACGACCTGCTCCATACCGTAGCCTTCATAGTAATGGATGCGGCCCTGCATGGCGATGACGGTCTTGCCGCCCAGGGTGCCGACGATGAAATTGCCTTTGTGGCCGATGGCCGTGGAGACCGGGAAGCCCGGAATCTCGCGGTATGGGATGGCGAGCGGGTCTTCTATCTGGTCCGCCAGTTTGCCCAGGCCGCTGCCGAGCACGATGCCGACCTGCGGCTGACGGCCGCCCAGCGCCTGGCGGACAAAGGCTGTCGCTTTGTGGATGGTTTCAAGTGTATGCTCCATATTATTTCAAACTTGTATCATACAAATATATCAAAAATTTTGGCGGATAATCCGTATATTTGGCAAAAATCAAAGCGCATGAATATCTGGAAAAGATTGCGGGTCATGCTCCGCGACATCGGGGACATATCCGAACATATTGATACAGAAGACGCCGCCGTCCGCATACGGAACAACATCTGGTTCCGCGGTCCCAACGTCTGGATCCTGGCCTTTTCGATCATCGTCGCCTCCGTCGGCCTCAACGTCAACTCCACGGCCGTCATCATCGGCGCCATGCTCATCTCTCCGCTGATGGGGCCGATCGTCGGCGTCGGTTACTCCCTGGGGACGAATGATTTCCACCTGCTCAAGCAGGCGGGCAAGAACCTGCTGATCATGGTGGTGATCAGCCTCCTGGCCTCCACGTTCTTCTTCCTGGTCAGCCCGCTCAACCTGGTCAACCCGACCGAACTGGAAGCCCGCACCAGCCCGACGATCTACGACGTCCTGATCGCCTTGTTCGGCGGCCTGGCCGGCATCTTCGAAACCAGCAGGAAGGAGCGCGGCACGGTCATCTCCGGCGTCGCCATTGCCACGGCCCTCATGCCGCCGCTCTGCACGGCCGGCTACGGTCTGTCGAACCTGAACATGCACTATTTCCTGGGAGCGATGTACCTGTTCACCATCAACAGCGTCTTCATCGCCCTGGCCACCTACGCGACCGTCAAGTTCCTGGGCTTCCGCCAGGCCGATTTCCTGGACGCCGCGACGGCCAAGCGGCAGCGTACCTACATTACCCTGATCGTCATCGCCGTCATCGTCCCGAGCATCTGGAGCGCCGTGTCCCTGGTCAACCACAGCAATTTCGAGCGGAAGATCATCGGTTTCGTCTCCGACAACAAGACATACAGCCGCAGTTACATCTACGACTACAAGATCAAGGATGGAAAGAAAGCGGAAATCTTCCTGACCGGCGAACCGCTCAATGAAGTCGAACGCGCCCAGTTCCTGCTGACCGCCGAACGGTACGGCATCCGCCAGGACGACATCACCATCAACGACCACAGTTCCGCTCCGGCCAACGATGAGTACGAACGCATGGTCCGCAGCATCTACGACCGGGCCGACGAGGAGATGGCCCGCAAGGATGCCCGGATCCGCCAGTTGGAAGAACAGGTCCTGTCCCTCCGGGGAGAAGACATCCCGTACGGCCAGCTGGCCCGGGAAATCCGGTTCCGCTATCCCGACGTGCAGGAAGTGACCATCACGCGGGGCGCATCCGTTGCGGCGGACACCCTCGGCGCCCGTCCGCGGATCATGGTCCTGGCCGGGAGCAAGAAACACCTCGCGGCCAAGGACATTGACGAAATGAAAGAATGGCTGAAGGTCCGTTTAAACGATTCAACGGTTGTCGTAATGAATATCAATTAGTTCCTGCATAAAAAATTTGTAACGTTATAGACTCCGGATTCCTTGGAATTCCGGAGTTTTTCGTATTTCTTTGTAGAGAACGAACCTGACAAATTATGTTTTACAACTCTGCAGAAAGCCTCATCCAAGGCTTCATGGGCAATGTCATTGCCAAGAATCCCGGCGAACGGGAGTTCCACCAGGCGGTCAGTGAAGTCGTCGGCAGCCTCGCCGACTATCTGCTGACCCATCCCCATCTTCTCGAACGCAAGATTCTGGAACGGATGGTCGAACCGGAACGGATCGTCATTTTCCGGGTCCCCTGGGTTGACGACAAAGGCAACATCCAGGTCAACCGCGGTTTCCGCGTCCAGATGAACAGCGCCATCGGTCCGTACAAGGGCGGCATCCGTTTCCACGAATCCGTCAACCTGTCCATCATGAAATTCCTCGCCTTCGAGCAGACCTTCAAGAATGCGCTGACCACCCTCCCCATGGGCGGAGCGAAAGGCGGCTCGGACTTCAGCCCGCGCGGCAAATCCGATGACGAGGTCATGAAGTTCTGCCAGAGTTTCCTGACGGAACTCCAGCGCCACATCGGCAAGGATACGGATGTACCGGCCGGCGATATCGGTGTCGGCGGACGCGAGATCGGCTACCTCTTCGGCCAATACAAACGCCTGCAGAATGAATTCGGCGGCGTCCTGACGGGCAAGGGCCTCAACTGGGGCGGCAGTCCGCTCCGCCCGGAAGCGACCGGCTACGGCCTCTGCTACTTCGCCTCCGAGATGCTGGCGACCCGCGGAGAATCCTTCGAAGGAAAGACCGTGACGATTTCCGGTGCCGGCAACGTCGCCCAGTTCGCGGCGGAAAAGGCTTTCCAGCTCGGCGCCAAGGTCGTCACCCTCTCCGATTCCAACGGTTTCATCCATGACCCCGACGGACTGGATGAGGAGAAGATCGAATATGTCAAGGAGTTGAAGAACATCTACCGCGGCCGCATCCGGGAATATGCCCAGCGCTATCCGACCGCCAAGTATTATCCGAATGCCCGCCCCTGGGGCATCAAGTGCGACATCGCCCTCCCCTGCGCCACCCAGAACGAAATCAACAAGGCCGAGGCGGAAACCCTCGTCGCCAACGGCTGCTTCTGCGTCGCGGAAGGCGCCAACATGCCGTCCGAACCGGACGCCATCGCCGTGTTCCAGAAAGCCGGGATCCTCTATTCTCCGGGAAAGGCCTCCAATGCCGGCGGCGTAGCGACTTCCGGTCTGGAAATGACCCAGAACTCCATCCGTCTCAAATGGACGCCGGAGGAAGTCGACAGTTACCTGCACCGGATCATGTCCGACATCCATTCCGCCTGCCTCCTCCACGGACGGGAAGAGGACGGAAGCATCAATTATGTCAAGGGAGCCAACCTGGCCGGCTTCATCAAAGTCGCCGATGCCATGCTCGCACAGGGACTCGTTTAGACCAGTTCGATCCCGGACGCGTGACAGCGTGCCCGCATGTCCTCCGGCCAGAGGCTGGACTGGATCTCCCCGATATGGGCCTTGCGGAGCAGGAACATGCAGAGCCGGGACTGACCGATACCGCCGCCGATGCAGGGCGGCAGCGCACCCGAAAGGAGCTTGCTGTGGAACAGGAGCTCCTTTTTCCATTCCTGACCGCGCAGGGCAAGCTGGCGCTCCAGGGCGGCCGGATCGACGCGGACACCCATGCTGGATACCTCGAAGGCACAGTCCAGGACGGAATTCCACAGCAGGATGTCGCCGTTCAGGCCGGCATAGCCCGCTTCGTTCGGCGTACTCCAGTCATCGTAGTCCGCCGCACGGCCGTCGTGGACCGTCCCGTCTGACAGGACACCGCCGATCCCGATGATGAACACCGCCTTCTTTTCGCGGACGATCGCATTCTCCCGTTCCTTCGGCGTCAGGCCGGGATAGCGCCGGAGCAATTCTTCCGAATGGATGAAGAAAATCTCATCCGGCAGTTCAGGAACCAGTTGCGGGAATTCTACATACAGTTTGTTCTCCGTAACCTTGATGGCCTCGTAAATCCGCCGGACGGTCCGCTGGAGGAAAGCCAGGTTGCGGTCTTCCTCGCGGATGACCTTCTCCCAGTCCCACTGGTCCACGTAAATGGAATGCAGGTTGTCCAGGTCCTCGTCGGGACGCAGGGCATTCATGTCGGTATAGATTCCCCGGCCGGGAGCCACATGCATCTCGGCCAGTTTCAGGCGTTTCCATTTCGCCAGGGAATGGACGACCTCAGCCGGACGCTCCTGCATGCCGCGGACCGGGAAACGGACCGGGCGTTCGACGCCGTTGAGATCGTCATTGATGCCCGTCCCGCTGAGGACCACCATCGGAGCGGTCACGCGGAGCAGGGCCAACTGGGCGGACAGGTTCGACTGGAACATGTCCTTGACGGATTTGATCGCCTTCTCCGTGTTCTCGACGGAACCGAGAAGGTTCTTGTATGCGTGGGGAATGATGAGGGTCATGCAAGTTCGTTCAGTTCGGAGCCGGTGCGGTTATTCCACCCGGCTGCGGGTTGATTCAGCGGAAGATGCGGCAGATTCGGCAGCCTGCATGGCGGAAGAAGCGGCAGCGGCAGCCTTGGATTCTTCTTTCAACTGTTTCTGGCTAGATTTCAGGGCCTTCTTGGACTCTTTCATATCTTTTTTGGTCGCATTGGCCGCCCGTTTGCTGTCCTTGATGACGGCATTGTGCTTCTTGATCTGGGCCCGGGCATCCTTCATCTGGCCGGAGATCTTTTTCAGCTGCTTCTGGTCATCCTTAAGCTGGGCCTTCATCTTGGCGATCTCATCCTCCATCGCATTCAGCCCCTGCTTTTCGGCGCGGTTGGCCCCGCCGCCGACTTTGAGCGCCTGCTTCTGGAGTTTGAGCGCTTCCTGCTTCAGCTTGATGGCGTTCTTCTGCTGCTTGATGGTCTCCTTGATGACTTTCTGGGCATCCTTGCCCTGTTCGACCTGCTGGCGTGCCTGCCGGACCAGGGTCTGGCTCCGGTCGATCTGGCTCTGGCTGGCCCGGGACTGCTCCTTGTTGCGGCGGGCAGCCTCTTCATAGGCCTGGCGGTTCTGCTGTACGGTCTGGTTGGTATTCTGGGCGCCGGCGGAAAGGGTGAAAAGGGCCACGACGGCAGCCATGCAAATCATTTTTTTCATATCGTTTCTGTTTAATAATCCACATCGTCCCGGCATGCGGGAATCTTTACAAAGTTATCGTTTTTTGACGGAAAGGCAAGTTCTTGTACGGAAAATGTGTATCTTCGCGGCCATGATCCGCAATCTGATATTCGACATGGGAGGCGTCATCTTCTCCCTGGGCTATGAACAGGCGATCCGCCGCTTCGAGGAAATCGGCGTCGCCGATGCCCGCCACCTGCTCGATCCCTGCGTCCAGACCGGTCTTTTCGGCGACCTGGAAGGCGGCAGGATCTCCTGCGGGACCTTCCGGGAAGAACTGAGCCGGCTCACCGGCCGGGAACTGACTTCGGAACAATGCGCTTACGCCTGGAAGGGCTACATTCTCGACGTTCCCCAGCGCAACCTGGACAAACTGATGGAACTCCGGCGCCGCGGCTACCGGACCGTCCTGCTCTCCAATACCAATCCCTTCATCACCGAATGGGCCCACAGCCCTGAGTTCAGCCGCACGGAAACCTGCCCCGAAGGCGGCCGTCCCATGGACGATTTCTTCGACCGGCTGTACTTCAGTTGCGACCTCCGGATGATGAAACCCTCCGAAGAGATTTTCTCCCATGTGCTGGAAGCGGAAGGCTTCCGTCCGGAAGAGACCCTGTTCATCGATGACGGGGAGCGCAACGTCGCCGCGGCCGCCCGTCTCGGCATCCGGACCTTCTGTCCGCATGACAACAGCGACTGGACCGTTCCGATTGAATCTTTCCTGACCGCATGATACGAAAAACCCCGGCTGAGCCGGGGTTCATTCTTTCAGGACAAGGCCCTTATGCGGAGTGTGCTGCGGACTGCAGGACTTCGGTCAGGGTCGGATGGGCGTGGATGACGGCCTGGAACTCGGAAAGCGTCGCCTTCCGGTTCATCAGGGCCGCGATCTCCTGGACAATGTCCGCGCTGTGCGCACCGAAGAGGTGGCAACCGAGGATCCGCCCGGTTTCCCAGGGTGAGCCTTCGGGCTGCCCTTCCGCCGCGACGACCAGTTTGACGAACCCGTCCGGTTCATCCATGCTGAGGGCCTTTCCGTTGGCACGGAAGAAGGATTTGAGGCACTTGACCGGAATGCCGGCCGCCTTGCATTCATCTTCGGTCTTTCCGACCGTCGCAGCCTCCGGATTCGTGAACACGGCGGCGGGGACGATGGACAGGTCGATGTCGCAGGGCTCTCCCAGGATGGCAGCAAGGGCACGCAAACCCTGGAACGTCGCCACATGGGCCAGCATGTACCCGCCGGTGACGTCGCCGATGGCATAAATGTGCGGGACATTGGTCCGCATGTCCTTGTCGACGACGATGCCCTTCGGGCCGAATTCGATACCGGCATCGGCCAGGTTGATTCCGCCCACGTTCGGGCGGCGGCCGACCGCCATCAGTACCTTGTCGGCAACGATCTCAACCGGCTTCTCCTTCTTGAGATAGGTTACCTTCAAGCCCGCACCGGTCTGTTCGACCGACTGGACCTGAGCGGAAGTTTCGATGGAGATGCCACGCTTGGAAAGCGTCTGTTTCAATCGCTTGGCAAGATCCGTGTCGAACCGCGGAAGAATCTCCTTGCAGAATTCCACGACGCTGACCTCCGAGCCGAAACTCTTGAAGATCGAGGCGAATTCCAGGCCGATGACACCGGCTCCGATGACGCAGAGGCGCTTCGGAACGGCATCCAGTTCCAGGATTTCCTTCGACGTGATGACATCCGGAAGGTCGGCGCCCGGGATCGGGAGGCTCGCGGAATAGGAACCGGTCGCGATGATGATGGCATCACCGGTCACCTCGGTCCCGTCCATAGCCGGATCGTCGGATGCGACGCAGACGGTATGGGCGTCCTTGAAGGAAGCCTTGCCGCGCAGCAGGGTGATGCCCTTTCCGCCCAGCAGGAATTCCACTCCCTGGCGGAGCTGGCTGACCACTTCTTCCTTGCGGGAGACAACCTTCGCAAAATCAAACTTGTACTGAAGGTCATCGATACCGAAGGTTGAAGCCTTGGCCAGGTCTTCCAGCAATTCGGCATTGCGGCAGAAACTCTTGGTCGGGATGCAGCCTTCGTTGAGACAGGTACCGCCCACAGGACCGTCCGAAATGATGGTTACCTCCAGGCCTTTCCTGGCAGCGGCCACGGCGGTCTCATAACCGCCGGGCCCTGCTCCGATAATGATCAGTCTCATAGCGTGTCCTTGAATTTGAGGATCGGCTGGCGGGCAGCCGTCGT
The DNA here is from genome assembly GCA_902803715.1 of uncultured Bacteroidia bacterium. Classification (GTDB taxonomy): domain Bacteria; phylum Bacteroidota; class Bacteroidia; order Bacteroidales; family UBA932; genus Cryptobacteroides. Next base: position 564 of record CADCRA010000005.1, on the reverse strand, counting down.
CTCATCCGGACGGCGGATCGGTGCATTGTGCGGGGCGTTCCGCAGGATCATCGGATCCTCGGCCGCTTCCGCGGCGATCCGGCGCATGACTTCGATGAATGCGTCGATGGTTTCCTTCGACTCGGTCTCCGTAGGCTCGATCATCAGGGCCTGGTGGAAAAGGAGCGGGAAGTATATCGTCGGGGCATGGAAACCGAAGTCCAGCAGGCGCTTGGCAACGTCCAGCGTGGTTGCGCCATGGCCGTCCGGCGCCTTGTCGGCACCGTCATTGACCAGACCGTCATAGACGAATTCGTGCTTGCAGACCGTCGGGATCGGCAGTTTGTAGCAGTCCTTCAGGGATTCCTTGACATAGTTGGCGGCCAGGGTCGCGAACTTGCCGGCGAACTTGATGTTCTGCTTGCCGAGCATCAGGATGTAGGCATAGGCACGCAGGATGACGCCGAAATTGCCGTTGAAGCCGGACACGCGGGTCTGCGGCAGGAACTTCGCCAGGTGCTCGGCCACACCGACCGGACCGGAGCCCGGACCGCCGCCGCCGTGCGGGGTGGAGAAGGTCTTGTG
>CADCRA010000004.1 GCA_902803715.1 uncultured Bacteroidia bacterium | reverse complement strand
TCTGAGAGGGATTTTAGTGGAGCATAGGAGAATCGAACTCCTGACCTTTTGAATGCCATTCAAACGCTCTACCAACTGAGCTAATACCCCATCTTTTGGTTTGGACTGCAAATATAGGTCCTTTTTGAGAAACCTCCAAGAAAAATCGTATTTTTTTGATCTTCCCTGGAGGTTTTCAAGGTTTATCCCAGGAAGCTCAGCAGGATACCGGCCGCGACGGCGGAGCCGATGACACCGGCTACGTTCGGGCCCATGGCATGCATGAGCAGGTGGTTGTTCTTGTCGAATTCACGGCCGACGACCTCGGATACGCGGGCGCTGTCCGGTACGGCGGATACGCCGGCGTTGCCGATCAGCGGGTTGATCTTGCGTCCTTCGCGGAGGAACAGGTTGATGAGCTTCACGAAGAGCACACCTGTCGTCGTAGCGATGACGAAGGAGAGCAGACCGAGTCCGAAGATCAGCAGGGATTTGCCGGTCAGGAACTTGTCCGCCTGGGTGGACGCACCGACGGTCAGGCCGATCAGGATCGTAACGACGTCCACGAGCGGACCGCGGGCGGTTTCTGCGAGACGGCGGGTGACGCCGCTTTCCTTCAGGAGGTTACCGAAGAAGAGCATGCCGAGCAGCGGAAGACCGGACGGGACGATGAATGCGGTGATGAGGAAGCCGATGACCGGGAAGATGATCTTTTCCTTCTGGCTGACCTGGCGAGGATTCGGCATGCGGATGAGGCGTTCCTTCTTGGTCGTCAGGGCCAGCATGATCGGACGCTGGATGACCGGGACCAGGGCCATGTAGGAGTAGGCGGAGACGGCGATGGCGCCCATCAGGTCCGGAGCCAGTTTGGAACTCAGGAAGATGGCGGTCGGACCGTCCGCGCCGCCGATGATACCGATGGCGCCGGCTTCATTGGGTGCGAACCCGAAGGCAAGGGAGAGCAGATAGGCTCCGAAGATACCCATCTGGGCAGCCGCACCGATCAGGATCAACCGGGGTTGCGAGATCAGCGCGGAAAAGTCCGTCATCGCACCGATGCCCAGGAAGATCAGCGGCGGGTACCAGCCCATCTTGACGCCCTGATACAGGGTGTTGAGGACGGAGCCGTTCTCGTAGATGCCGATGTTGAGACCCGGGAACATCGGGATGTTGCCGATGATCATGCCGAAGCCGATCGGGATGAGGAGCAGCGGCTCCCATTCCTTGAGGATGGCCACGGTGATGAAGGCAATGCCGATGGCGATCATGGCAATGTTCTGCCAGGCCACGTTGGCAAAGCCCGTGTACTGCCAGAATTGCTGCAGACTGCTGATGATCTGATCCATGTGCTTAGGCGATGGTTACGATGTCGGCACCTTCCAGGACGGAATCGCCCTTGGAGACATGGATAGCGGTAACGGTACCGTCGTTTTCGGCGGCAATTTCATTTTCCATCTTCATGGCCTCGATGACAGCCACTTTCTGGCCGGCCTTGACAGCCTGGCCTTCCTTGACGGACACCTCGATGATGACGCCCGGGAGCGGGGAAACCACCTTCTTGCCAGCGCCGGCTGCAGCCGGTTTGGCAGCGGGTGCGGGAGCGGCGGCAGCAGCCGGAGTGGCGGCAGCCGGGGCGGGGGCGGCGACCGGCGCAGCGGCCGGCGCGTTCTCGAGTTCAACCTGGTAGGCAGCGCCGTTTACCGTAACGGATGCATTCTTACCTTCTACACTGTTGATGGCAACTTCGTATTCCTTGCCGTTGATCTTGAATTTATACGTATTCATAGTCGTTTTATATTATCTTGGTAACTGTCTGAAATTCTGTGCTTTGTTGTTCCAGTTGGAGCCCTTCTCCGGCCGGATGGTGATGATGAAGCTTTCGTTGTCGTGGATCGCGTTCGTCAGGTACAGGTGCAGGGCCATGGCGATGGCGGCATACGTGTCGCCTCCCTGTTCCATGTCGAAGGCCAGGGCGATGGCTGCGGCCACTTCCGCGTCGGCGGCCTTTCCGGCAACCGGGCCCGCAAGGGCGGCTTTCTTGGGCTGCGCCTTCTTCTTGGCAGGACGTTCGAAGAGGAGCCAGAAGAAGAACCAGAGGATTGCGAGGGCGGAGAAGACGACCGAAACGGCGACGACCGTCAGGATGAAGCCGTGCGGGTCCGTACGGGCCATCTTCTGGGCGTTGGATTCGACGTTCTGGTTGCCGTTGAGGATCCGGGGACTCGGATCGGACGGTTCTGAGGACGCCTCGAATTTCATCTGCTTGTTGTCCGTGGCGAATTTGCTGACGGACTTGCCCTTCGGAAGGTCGGAAGGAATCTCGATCGAGTCGACGATGGTGCGTCCGTCGTTGCTGACCAGATAGATCGTGCTTCCGGGCCGGACTTTGAAATTGGTATAGAAGGTTCCCATGTCACCGTCGCCGGTCGCGTAGAAGAGCAGGACCTGGCGCGGACCCAGCTGGGCCCGGCTGTCGGTTTTGGGAATCAGGCTTTTCTTGAGATTGTCAGGGTCATCCGTGAGGTAGCAGCCTCCCAGATTGACCGTTCCCTGGGATGAATTGAAGATTTCAATCCATCCGCTCCTGCCGCCGAAGTCGTCGATGATGCCGGTGCTGTCCGGTTCGGCAAGGGCCTCTGAGATGATGAGGTCGATGACGTTCTGGGCACGTACGGCTGTCGCGGCTGCCAGGAAAGCCAGGGTCAGGATGATACGCTTAACTTTCATGCGGCAGAATGTTAGAGAGGAAGGTTGTCATGCTTCTTGGCCGGAACGTTCTGCTTCTTGGCAGACAGCTGCTCAAGGGCGCGGATGATGCGGAACCGGGTGTTGCGCGGTTCGATGACATCGTCGATGTAGCCCTTCTCGGCCGCCCGGTACGGGTTGTTGAACAGTTCCTCGTATTCCGCCTTCTTGGCGTCGCGGATCGCTTCCTGCTCGGCCGGATTCTCGGTCGCCTTGAGGTCTTTTGCGTACAGGATGTTGACGGCACCGTCGGCACCCATGACTGCGATCTGTGCGGACGGCCATGCATAGTTGATGTCACCGCGCAGCTGCTTGCAGCTCATGACGATGTGGGCGCCGCCGTAGGATTTGCGGAGCGTGACGGTCACCTTCGGGACGGTGGCTTCGCCGTAGGCGTAGAGCAGTTTCGCACCGTTGGTGATGATGGCGCCGTATTCCTGCTGGGTGCCCGGGAGGAATCCCGGTACGTCGACAAGGGTGACGAGCGGGATGTTGAACGCGTCGCAGAAGCGGACGAAACGGGAGGCCTTGCGGGAGGCGTTGATGTCGAGGACGCCGGCCAGCATGTTCGGCTGGTTGGCCACGATACCGACGCTGCGGCCGTTCATGTGGGCGAAGCCGACGATGATGTTCTTGGCGAATTCCTTGTGGATTTCGAAGAACTTGCCGTCATCGACGATGCCGCTGATGACCCGGTACATGTCATAGGCCTTGTTCGGATTGTCCGGAACGATTTCGTTCAGCACGTCGTCGACGCGGTTGTACGGATCGTTGGTCGGCACGACCGGAGCCTCTTCCATGTTGTTCTGCGGGAGATAACTGAGGAGTTCCTTGATGGTCGCGATGCCTTCTTCCTCGGTCTCGGCGGCAAAATGGGCCACGCCGCTCTTGCTGGCATGGACGCTCGCGCCGCCCAGCTGCTCCTGGTTGACTTCCTCGCCGGTCACGCTCTTGACGACGGCGGGACCGGTCAGGAACATGTAGGAGGTATTCTTGACCATGAGGGTGAAATCGGTCAGGGCGGGGGAATAGACGGCACCGCCGGCGCAAGGGCCGAAAATGCCGCTGATCTGGGGAACAACGCCTGACGCGAGGATGTTGCGTTCGAAGATTTCGCCGAAGCCGGCGAGGGAGTCGATTCCTTCCTGGATGCGGGCACCGCCGGAGTCATTGAGACCGATGCAGGGTGCGCCGTTGCGGACCGCCATGTCCATCACTTTACAGATCTTTTCGGACATGGTCTTGGAGAGGGAGCCGCCGCTGACGGTGAAGTCCTGTGCAAAGACATAGACGAGGCGGCCGTCGATGGTACCGCAACCGGTCACCACGCCGTCGCCGTCAAAATGCTGCTTCTCCATGCCGAAATTCGTGCAGCGATGCTGGACGAACATGTCGAATTCCTCGAAACTTCCCTCGTCAAGGAGCATGGCGATGCGCTCCCGGGCCGTGTACTTGCCTTTCTGGTGCTGTGCCTCAATGCGTTTTTCTCCGCCGCCAAGTTTCGCCTTGGCACGGCGCTCCACCAGTTTCTGAATGTTTTCCTGTTGTATGGACATAGAATGTAAGATGTTTATATTCGTTTTTACCCAAATCATGCAAATTTACGGAAAAATGCAATTATTATCAATACCTATATTAGAAAAAGAGACCCGGTCCATGCGGATCGGGTCTCTTGAAACGTTTTTATCTAAGTTATTCCTCCTCAGAAGGTTTCATGGTCGTGTAGACGTTGGTGACGTCTTCGTCATCCTCGAGCAGGTTGGTCAGTTTCTCGAGGGTGGAACGCTGCTCCGGCGTGACCTCCTTGAGATCGACGTTCGGGATGCGTTCGAAACCGCCGGAAATCAGTTCGTAGCCGTTTTCCTCGATGTATTTCTGGAGGGCGCCGTAGGCCGTGTAGTCGCCGTAGATGCAGATCTCGACGGTCACGTTCTCGTCTTCGTCCTCGACTTCCTGCTTGAAGACCTCGTCGGCGCCGTAGTCGATGAGCTCCAGTTCGAGTTCGTCGATGTCAACCGGCTTGGCCGGATCTTCCTTGATGCGGAAGACGCACTTGTGGTCGAACATGAAAGCGACGCTGCCGCTGGTGCCGAGGCTGCCGCCGCACTTGGTGAAGTAACTGCGGACGTTGGCGACGGTGCGGGTGTTGTTGTCGGTCGCGGTCTCGACGAGATAGGCGATGCCGTAAGGGCCGTATCCTTCGAAGACGACTTCCTTGAAATCACCGGCGTTCTTCTCGGTCGCCTTCTTGATGGCGCGCTCGATGTTCTCCTTCGGCATGGATTCGCTGCGGGCCTCGGCGATGAGGGCGCGCAGACGGGGGTTGCCGACGACATCCGGTCCGCCCTGCTTGACGGTGATGGTGATTTCTTTTCCGAGTTTGGTAAATACACGGGCCATGTGGCCCCAGCGCTTCAATTTCCTTTCCTTGCGGAATTCAAATGCTCTTCCCATGATTTACTGTGCGTTTTCGATTCTGGTGATATACTTGTCGATATCGTAGCCTTCCATGGACTGCGGGTACTGGTCCTTGATTTTCTTGTAGTAGGAGAGGGCCTTCTGGGCGTTGCCGAGCTCTTCGCAGACGACACCGGCCTTCAGGAGGTAGGTGGCGGCGAACATGTTGTCAGCCTTGGCAGCAGCCTTGTCGAAGCAGGCCAGCGCCTCGTTGTATTTCTCGAGACCGACGAGGGCGTCACCCTGGCAGCCGAGGGCGCGGGCCGCGAGGATCGCGTCCTTGCCGTTGTATTTCTTTAGGTAGTTCAGCGCGCTTTCGTAGTTGCCGAGCTGGAGTTCGCAGACACCGGCATAGAAATAAACGGCCTGGCCGGCCTTCTTGCCATAGTCGTCGATGATCTGGGCGAAACCGAGGACGTTGCCGTCGCCGTTGAGGGCGAGATCATATTCGCCGGCGCCGAAATTGTTCTCGGCCGGGAACATCTGGGCGGCAGCTTCCGCCTTCTTCGGCTGGAGATAGAAATGCTGGTAGGCGAGGCTGATGGCACCGATGAGGATCAGGGCGATCACGCAACCCCAGATCAGTTTGCCGTTTTCCTTGAAGAACTTGTCAACTGCGGATACTCTTTCTTCCACTTTTTCCTGCTGGAGCTTTTCCTGCTCCGTAAGAACTTTTTTTGCCATAATTATTTAATGTTTATATTTTTCGTCTGTTATTTCGCGCCTTCGCGGAATAGTCTGCAAATTTAGCAAAAAATATAGAAACTCACAATCACCGGATGATTTTTGATGCGGAATCGCTTTTTTTTGGTACATTTGCAATCTATGGCTGTATTGAAGAAAATCGTCGTCCAGGACTTCCGGAACATCGCTTTGGCGGAACTGTCGTTCTCGCCGAACGTCAACTGCATTTCCGGCAATAACGGGGAAGGGAAGACCAACTTGATGGACGCCATCTATTACCTGTCGATGACCAAGAGCGCCTTCTCCTCTTCCGACCGGTATAATTTCCGTCACGGCTGCGATCGTTTCGCTCTGGCCGGAACCTATGCCATCGACGGACTGGATTCCGTGTTCACGATGCAGGTCCAGAACGGCGGCGAAAAGAAACTCCGCCGCGACGACAAGCCTTACGGCCGTGTCTCCGAACACATCGGCGAACTGCCGATCGTCATGGTCTCTCCGGCCGATACCTCCCTGGTCAGCGAATCCGGCGAGGAACGCCGCCGTTTCGCCAATGCCGTGCTGTCCCAGATGGACCGGACGTATCTGGCGGACATTCAGCAATACAACCGCCTGCTCCTGCAGCGGAACCGGTTCCTGAAAGAGCAGGCGCCGGACCCGGACCTGCTGGCCGTCTTCGACAGCCGGATGGCCGGCTGCGCGGCATCCGTCCACCAGGCGCGCCGCCAGTTCGCCACGGACCTCGCGCCGGTCGTCTCGGAGTATTACCGGATCCTGTCCGGGGGCAGGGAACAAGTGTCGGTCGAGTATGTATCGGACCTGGACCGGGGCAGCCTCGAAGAGGTGCTGGCCCGTCACCGGGACCGGGATTTCGCCTTCCGCTATACGACCGCCGGCATCCAGCGCGATGACCTGGTGTTTACGATGGACGGCCAGCCGATCCGCCGCTGCGGCTCCCAGGGACAGCAGAAATCCTTCCTGGTCTCGCTCAAGTTCGCCCAGTACGAACTGATGAAGAAGGCCTACGGGTTCCCGCCGATCCTCCTGCTGGACGACGTTTTCGACAAACTCGACATGAACCGGATCTCCAACCTGCTGTCGCTGGTGGCAGGGCAGGATTTCGGCCAGATCTTCATCACCGACAGCAACAAAGTCCGCATGCAGGGCATCGTGGACCGGATTACGGAAGACCGTGCGTATTTTGAAACGGTGGGCGGAACCTTTACCCGTGCGGATGTCTGATGGCTTACGACGATTATAAATACATGCCGCGCCTGGGGCGCAAGGAGGCGGTCGGGATGGACGAACTTGTCAGCCAGTTTATCCGGGACATGAAACTCTCCTCCGGCCTGAACAAGCAGCGGGTCTACGCTGCCTGGGACCGCGTGACGGGAGCGGCGCCGTATACCTTGTCCAAGACGTTCGGCAAAGGAGTCCTGTATGTGACCCTGTCTTCTTCGGTCATCCGCAGCCAGTTGTACTTCCAGCGGAAGGAAATCGCCGGACGGATCAACGCCGCCCTGGCGGAAGATGAACTGTTTACCGGTGAGGCGGCCGGTTTTGTCAAATCTGTCATATTGAAGTAGCATCCATGAAAATTGTTGCTGATCAGGCGATCCCGTTTCTTTCGGGCGTGTTTGAACCCTATGCTGAAGTCGTCTATAAAAAAGGAAATGAAATCGATCCGGAAGATGTCCGGGACGCTGACGCCCTGATTACCCGGACCCGGACCCGGTGCGATGCCGCCCTTCTGGCGGATTCCCAGGTGAAGATCATCGCCAGCGCCACCATCGGTACGGACCACATCGATCTGGACTGGTGCGATGCGCACGGCATCCTGGTGCGGAATGCGGCCGGCTGCAATGCGGGCGGGGTCATGGAATACATCATCTGCGCGATCTATGCCGTCGCGGCCCGCAAGGCGATCAAACTGGAAGGGAAGACCCTGGGCATCGTCGGTGTCGGCCATGTCGGCAAGCGGGTAGAATCCGTCGCCAAGCGGTTGGGATTCAAGACACTGCTCTGCGATCCGCCCCGTGCGGCAGCGGAAGGCCCGTTCGGATTCTGCGACCTGGACGAACTGCTGGAGAAATCCGATATCGTGACCTTGCATGTCCCGCTGGATGAATCCACCCGGGGCATGGCCTCGACCGAATTCTTCCGGAAAATGAAGCCGGGAGCCTTTTTCCTCAATGCCTCCCGCGGCGAGATCGTCGATGACGCCGCCCTCAAGAAAGCCCTGCCGAAACTGGGACCGGTCATCATCGATACCTGGAACCATGAACCCGATGTCGACCAGGAGTTGCTGGAGGCCGTCGACATCGCCACACCGCATATCGCCGGTTATTCCTATCAGGGCAAGCAGAACGGGACAGCCGCTGCGGTGCGGGCCATCGCCCATTATTTCGGCATCGTTCCGCTGTATGAATTCTTCCCGCCTACGGACGTGCCGGAAAACGAAGCGGTCAAGCTGGATTTCCGCGGGATGAACCAGGGGGAAATCGCGTCGGTCCTGTCTTATAATTATCCCATCTATACGGATGATTTCCTCTTCCGGCTGGATCCTTCCGCCTTTGAGCGGCTTCGGTCGGAATACCATTACCGGCGCGAATTCTACTTCGATTAGGAAACGGATAATATACGGTATTTGCGAAGAATGCCGTTGTATCCTTTTTACATTCAGGAAATTACATTGTAAATAAATATTCACGCAGACGGGACTTCGGTTCCGTTTGCTGCTTTTTGCACGTTTTTTCCGTTCCAAAACCGGGCTCTGGAGCGCTTCCAGGGCCATTTTCTGCACTTAAACGTTTGTTTTTTCTGTAAACGGATCGCCTTTCCGATCTTTGCCTGCGATTGAACTGTAAGATAGTCGTTGGACTGGAGAGCCATCCGTGGAGCGAAAGGAACCGGGGCGGGGAGGGATGGCTCTTTTCAACGACAAAAACGGAAAAGACATGGTAAAAGGATTGATACGGAGCGGATTCGGACGGTGCGCCGTCCTCCTGCTGGCTTTGTCGCTGTCTGTCTCGTGTGGGAAAAACGGGCCGGAGACGGCCTTGAAGACCGGGTTCCGGATCGGGATGCCCCAGACGAAGGGAACATGGATCCGGGAGGCCGATGAGGGGACCGTTCGCCGGGTGACGGTGGCCGTTTATGAAGCGGGTGGCCCCCGGATCGGGCTTTTCACCCTGTCTTCGGAGCGGGAGACGACCCCGGACGTGACCGTCATCCGGGGACATGCCTACGTCGCTTATGCCGTTGCGGGGCGCCTGGCGGAGGTTTTCCGCTTCCCGGACCGGGAAGGCGAGGTGGCCCTGGCCGAGGCGGTTCCTCCGTCCGGTACTGCCTGGACGACGGCGGAATACGGCATGGACTATAGCGGGAGCCTCCGGTTCGTCGCCGCAGACAGGCAGACGGTCGAGATTCCGATGGAATGCCTGTTTGCCAAAGTCCGCCTGACCCTGAAGAATGTCTCTTCCCGCTATGAGATCACCGCGCCCCGCTGGCATGCCGTTTCCCGTCCCGACCGGATCCGTCCTTTCGGGAGCATGACCTACGGTACTTCCGATGTGGGCGTCGGGGAGGATGCCAGTCCCGCGGAATCGGCCTCGGCGGTCTTGTATGTATTTCCGTCGGACTTGGGCAACCTGCTGCCCGGAAACCGGGATCCCTATGCGAAAAACCGGGAAAACCTGTTGTCGCGCGGCGTCAGCGGGGCCGTGGCGGACCGGATTCCGCAGGTCAGCCTGTCGGTATCCTACCAGGACCGCTCGGACCGGACCACGATCCGTGACCGCCGGATCACGCTGTATCTCGGTGCGGATGCCGTGTCGGATTTCACGGTGGAGCGGAATGCCGTCTATGACGTGACGGTCCGCCTGACGGATACGGGGCTGCAGATCGAGGACAACTCCAAATCTGTCGAGACGGGATCCCGGTCCCTGCAGGTCCGGCCGTCCCGCCTGACGGTCGAGCGGGGCGGCAGCGCACCCTTCGAGGTGGATTTCCGGCGGAACGGACTTCCGGATGCCGTGCATGCCTGTTGGGAGGGCGTCCCGTCTTCCCGGCGGGATCCGGACCGGACGCCAGCCGATACCTGGCGTTTTTCCGTCCCGTCGGCGTATGCGCGGCAGGTCACCCTTACCGAAACGTCCTCCGGCGGCGCATGGCAGTTCCGGATCGCCCTGTCGGCGGATCTGGCTGCGGGAACGGTCATCCCGGTGACGGTCTCCACGCTGGACGGCCGGATCCGGGACGTGATGGAAGTGACGGTGACGGGACCGACGGGCGGGGATGTCGGCGGCGGCTGGGAAGACGATGGAACGATTCACTTGTAAAATGCGAGGAGATATGAAGAGATGGTTACTGTTTGCCGGTGCGTGCCTGCTGGGTGCGGCGGCGTTGCCGGGTTGCCGGCAGGAATGGCGGGAGGATCCGGTTACGGAACGCCGTTTCATCACGGTCCATGGCGGACTGGAGGCCGGAACCGTGTCGACCCGGTCCGTCATCCGGCTGGAAGATGATTTTCAATACCGGGACGTCGTCCTGTTCGCGTTTGCGTCCGGGGAAGAATCCATCCTGACGGATGAGGCGGGGGAGCCGGTCATCCTGCATCTCGAAGACAATGCCCGGACCTTCGAGTGGCGGCTGCCGGAAGGGGCCTGCCTCGACATCTACGCCGTCGCCAACAACGGGACGATGGATGCCGTCCGGCGGGCGGGCCTGCGCCGCAGCGAATTGGAGGACCTGGTATTCACCTGTCCTTCCCTGGAATCCCTGAACACGGCTTTCCTGCCGATGTCAGCCCGTACCTCCGTCCGGGAGATCGGACCGGAAACCGTCCTGCACATCCGCCTGCGCCATCTGTTCGCCCGGTACGACATTTCCCTCGACCTGTCGCAGTTGCGGGCGGAAGGCGAAACGCTCCGGGGCGGAACCTTGCGGATCCGGAACATGAACCGGTCCGTCCGGTGGTTTGGGGAAGGGGACCGGGCTGTTTCCGGAGCGGACCTGACGGACGGTGACCGGGCGACGGACCTGGACTGGGACGCGTTGGAGAACGGTGCCGGCATCAGCCTGTATGTCCTGGAGAACTGCCAGGGCCGGATCGGTGCGGCGCGGAGCTGGGACGAGGTCCATCTGGAGGAAGGCCTGGACTGCTGTACCTATGCCGAATTCAGTTTCGACATCCTCCGGACGCAGGGCCCTCCCGTCACGAAATCCTATCTGCTCTATCTGGGGAAAGACCTGTACCGGAATTTTGACATCGAACGGAACCACCGGACGGCCCTGGTCCTCAAAATCGACGCGGAAGCCGCCTGGGTGGCCCTGGAAGCGGACTGGCGGAACAGCGGGACGCCTGCCTACCTGGCCCAGCGCCAGTTCCTGGATGTCCGGACGTTGCCGGAAGGGACGGTCTCCCTGTCCGTGGATCGGGCGCACGGGGGTGCCGTGCTGGGCGATCCGGCCGTCTCGGATGACCTCCGGCAGATTTCCTTCATCGGCGTCGGCGCCGGAGAAGAAACGGTCACGGTCCGGGCGCTGGATGCCGTCGGGAACGTGCTCGATTTCCTGGTCCTGCAGACCTCCGTGCGCAACCTGCGGCTGTCCGTCGAGCCGTCCGTCCCTTCCGAACCGCCGTACGAACTGTGCGTCAACGGGACGGCACGGGATTTCCGGATCCGCTATCTGGATCCGGATTCCGGCGAGGAGATTCCTTACCCTTCCTTCGATCCGGAGGCATTCATGGAGATGCTGTGGCCGCAGTGGGGCATCGACAACCGGGATTTGCGGACATATGTCGGCGTCACGGTCGGCGTCCGCGCATCGGAACTGCATGCGGATATCTACGTCAAGACCTCGGATCATATCGAGACCATTTCCGGCATCCAGCATGCCGACGAGGTCCTCTTCTGGCCGGCCGATGCACCGGACGTGAACGATGACGGCAACGATGTGTATGTCCAGATGCCTTTCACCGGGTTCCCCGAAGAAGGCGTCCTGGCGTCCATCAACAATTCCCTGTACCTGATCGAACGGGACGGGGTGGCCGGGGAGGCTGCGTCTTTCCGGAAGGACGGGAACATGTATGCTTTCGGCTCCGACGGCTGGCTGACCTTCCCGCATCCCGGAGAGATCGATCCGGAAGTCATCCGGACCGGTATCAACCTGTATACCGATGCGCCGGACATGGCGTTCATGCTGGGTCCCCACACCATTGATATCGCGGCGGTTCCGACCCCTCGGAATTACACCTACGGGAAACTGCCGGTTTATGCGGAGGTTTGGAATACCGTCACCCGCCGCTACGGCGGGAAATATTGCCTGGGCTATCTGGACGTCTACCTGATGGCGGAGTTTACCCTTTGCTGCAGTTACAATCCCCGGCAGGGCCATTCGGTTTTCGCCGGGCTCGGCCTGCGGGGCAACTCGGCGCGGAACAGCCGCTTCCAGTCCTACGTGACCATGCAGAACGCCATCGAAGGGCATCCGCTGTTCAAGATCCGTGAGCAGGTTTTCAGCGCCTGGTACAAGGTGGACCGCGGCAGTGAGGTCGATTACTATGTCCCTCACGTGGACGGCTACGGAATCGAGCACCGCGGCGAGGATCCCGAAGACCGGCCGATGCTGGACCGGTTTACGATCATAAAATCGTCGGCCTATCACCTGACGGATCCGTCCTTCGGTACCTGGACGCCCGGCAGCCTGACCCTCGACTACGATGCGGACGGCGTCATCGCCCGGTTGGACGGGATCGGCCACGGGAACGAACGGGAGATCTATTCCGGTTATCCTTTTTCTTTCCTGGAGGCCGTTGCGGTCGATAAGGAAGCCGTCGCGGCGGGTGCCTTCCATGGCGTGCAGTTGCTGGATGGGAAGGTGCTCTACAAGCCTTCGTCGCCTTATTTCCTGTACCATGCCGCCATCGTGGCGGATCCGCTCTGCCTGTGGGCGTATTGACCGGCGGTGGCGGAAAGTCCCGGAAGGTCTTGAATAATTGGATGAAAATACGTAATTTTGAAGCAGCCAAAGCATTGCGCCGCGGCCGGAAGATCATTCATATAATTCAATACACTATGTTCAGCCAAGAAGATATCAAGCAGATCAAGGACCGCGGATCCGATCCCAAAACCGTCCAGCAGCAGATTGACCGGTTCAAGAAAGGATTCCCGTGGATGAAGATTGTCGGAGCGGCGACGCCGGAACGGGGTATCCGTGTCCTGGACGAGGCGCAGGCCGATGCGGCCGTCGCCTATTACGAGCAGGCTGCGATTGACGGAAAATGCAAGTTCGTCCCGGCTTCCGGTGCTGCTTCCCGCATGTTCAAGGATATTTTTGCCGGCCTTTCCAAACTTGAAAGCGGAGAGGACCTGGATGAGAAGGCCGCCGTTTCCCGGCTGGCCGCCGCCATCCGCCAGTTCGCTTTTTATACGCCGGAACTCTTCGGAGAACCCGAAGATTCCGCTGCCTACCGCCGGGACGTTGCGGAAAAGGTCCTGACGGACAAGGGCCTCGGCTACGGATCGAAACCGAAAGGCGTCATCCGCTTCCACCGTTATCCCGGCGAGTGCCGCACCGCTTTCGCCGAGCATCTGGTCGAAGCGCAGGATTATATGCGGAATACGGACGGCACGGCGAACCTGGTCGTGACGATTTCGCCGGAGCACCGGCCGCTCTTCGAAGCGGCGCTCGCGGAAGTCCAGGCGGAGTTCGAAGCCCGGTACGGCGTGAAATACCATGTGACGTTCACCTATCAGGACAAGGCGACGGATACGGTCGCCGTGGATCCGAAGAATCATCCATTCCGGACGGAGACCGATGCGCTCCTGTTCCGTCCCGCCGGTCACGGCGCCCTGATTTACAACCTCAATCAGGTCCCGCAGGAGATCGTTTCGATCAAGAACATCGACAATGTCTCCCATGAGCGCCTGCTTCCTGTGACGGCCCGCTACAAGAAAGTCCTGCTGGGCAAGTGCCTGGAGTTGCGCGACACCCTGTTCGGCTTCCTGCGTGCCTTCGATGCGGAACCGGATCCCGCAGCGCCTTCCTGCCGGCAGCTTTGCGACCGGGTGGAATCTTTCCTGGACCGGGAACTGTGCATCCAGCTTCCGCTGACGCCGGACCCGGCGGAGCGGGTGGCCCTGCTCCGTGGCAAACTGGACCGTCCGATCCGTGTCTGCGGCATGGTCAAGAACGAGGGAGAGCCCGGCGGCGGCCCGTTCATCATTGCCGGGAAGGACGGCAGCAGCAACCTGCAGATCCTCGAAAGTGTCCAGATCAATCCGGACGACCCGCGTTCGAAGGATATCCTGGCACATGCGACGCATTTCAATCCGGTCGACCTGGTGTGCTGCCTGAAAAACTACAAGGGCGAGAAATTCGACTTGCTGCAGTATGTCGATGAGGATGCCGGTTTCATCAGTTCGAAGAGTTACCAGGGCAGGGAACTCAAGGCCCTTGAATTGCCCGGACTGTGGAACGGTGCGATGAGCGACTGGAACACGATGTTCGTCGAAGTCCCGCTGGAGACCTTCAATCCGGTAAAGGTTGTTCTGGACCTCTTGCGTCCTGCACATCAGTGATTTACGCATTTTTGCGTACGCATTTCGATTTTTCCCCGGAAACTTTTTTTCATGTTTCCGGGGTTTTTTGTCAAAAAAAATTTGCAGTTATCCGAATTGTGTCTATCTTTGCAGTGTGTTAATAAACTAATACACTAATTCGTATGATTACAATCGATAACCTGGCTTTCAGTTACGGGAGTGTTCCTGTCCTGAAAAACATTTCGATGCAGTTGGAGGAGGGGAAGATCTACGGCCTTCTTGGTGAGAACGGTGTCGGCAAGACGACCCTCCTGACGTTGCTGTGCGGTCTCAAGAAAGTTTCTTCTGGACGGATCCGGACGGATGGCCGGGATCCGTACAGCCGGGAGGCGGATTTCTTGGCGGACCAGTTCTACCTGGCGGACGAAGTGGCGCCGCTGAACATGACGGCGGTGGACTTCGCCCGTTCCCGCGGTGCATTCTGGCCGCGTTTCAGCATGGACAAGTTCCTTTCCGTCATGCAGGAGTTCGAGAACGACCCGACCAAGAAGATGAACACCATGTCCTCCGGCCAGCTGAAGAAGACCTATATTTCTTTCGCGCTCGCGTGCAATGTGCGTTTCCTTTACATGGACGAACCGACCAACGGCCTCGACATCCCATCCAAGACCCAGTTCCGCAGCGCCATCATGCGGCACACGGCCGACGATGCGACGATCGTCATTTCGACCCACCAGGTCCGGGACCTGGAGAACATCATCGACCCGATCATCATCCTGGACCGCCAGGATGTCCTGCTGAATGCGTCGATCGAAGAAATCACCCGCAAGCTTTACTTCGATTACGGAACGACGCTCCATCCGGAATCGCTGTATTCCGAGCAGATTCCCGGCGGGTTCATCCAGGTCTATCCCAATCCGGATGCGCAGGAAAGCAAGGTCAACATCGAGGCCCTCTTCAACACCGTGCACCGGCATAAGGATTATATCAAGAACCTCTTCAAAGCATAGGCAGCCATGAACAAGTATTTCGATTTCAAGCGTTTCGGAAAGTATCTCGCGTATGACCTGCGGAATCTCCGGGCCAACTATGGCCTGACCCTCCTGATCCTGGGCTGCTTCCCGCTGTTTTTCTATGTCATCAACATCATTTTCAATGTCATCTACCACGGTTTCCTGGGAGAATGGGCCGGCTGGAGTTCGCCCAGTTTCCCTGCCCGCGTCAGCATGTTCTTCGTCTGCCTGCTCGTCCTGGTCGTTTCTTTTCCGGTCCAGCAATATGGCAAATTGACGGAGAAACGCTATGGATCCGACTGGCTGATGATCCCGGCCTCCCGGCTGGAGAAGTTCCTGTCCATGCTGACGGTGTCCCTGCTCGTGGTCCCGCTGGCCTACCTGGTTTCTTTCAACCTGACGGACTGGATCCTGAGCCTCCTCGATCCGACCTACGGACAGGCGCTCGTCACCTGGAACATCAATGAAGCGATGTATGGCAATACGGGTGCCGTCGTCGTCAACGGAGTCGTCGCCGACGAAATGCCGGTCACCTTGGGCGGCGGTGGCTTGTGGCTGCTGTGGTCCTCCATCATCGAGGGAATTTTCATCTTCCTGCTCGGCGCCCTCTGTTTCCAGCGCCGGAAGGTCGCCAAGACCATCCTCTGCCTGATCGGCCTTTCCATCATCCTTTCCTCCGTCCTGTCTTTCATAGCCTTCTATCATATGGATCTCGATGCCTATTTCGATTCGTTCGATCCCGAAAGGATGCAGAACCTGAACTGGAACTTCCGGATCAATCTTGCCCTCTGGATGCACTGGCTCATCGTCCTGGGCGGGCTGGGTACGGCCATCTGGTTCCGTCTGAAAACCCTGAAACACTGACACCATGGAATTTAACGAAAACAAACCGATCTACCTGCAGATCTTCGATGCCATCTGCGAGCGCATCCTCTCCGGCGACCTGAAGCCGGAGGCGCGGATCCCGTCGGTCCGGGAATATGGTGCGGACGTGGGGGTCAATCCGAATACGGTCATGCGCACGTATGAGAAGCTGACGGCTGACGGCATCATCTTCAACAAGCGCGGCATCGGCTATTTCGTCAGTGCCGATGCGAAAGAACGCATCCAGGATGCACAGCGGA
Organism: uncultured Bacteroidia bacterium; assembly: GCA_902803715.1. Classification (GTDB taxonomy): domain Bacteria; phylum Bacteroidota; class Bacteroidia; order Bacteroidales; family UBA932; genus Cryptobacteroides. The sequence goes on along the minus strand of CADCRA010000004.1, from coordinate 22,111 downwards.
AAATCTTCCTTGAGGAGGAGCTGCCGCTGATCCTCCGGAAAATGGAATTGCTGGGCATTGACCCGGCGGTGTTGAACCAGAAAAAATCATGAACATGAAAAAGTCATATATCCTTGGCGGCCTGGTGTTGCTTCTGTCTCTTTCCTCCTGCATGGTCCGCATCAACAACAAGAGCATCCGGGGTTCCGGCAGCAGTCTGGTCGCGGACGGGAACCTGCAGACGGAAACCCAGCCCCTCGATTCCTTCTCCCAGATCAGACTGGTCGGGAGTCCTGATGTCCGTTTCGTCCAGTCCGAAGTGGAACCGTACATGGAAGTCACCGCCTCCGCCAATATCCTTCCGTATCTGAAGGGCGTGGTGGAAGACGGGATGCTGACCATCCGTTTCGAGACCCCGGATTCCGTTTCTTCCCTTTCGACCGGGAAAGTGGACATCACGGTCTATGCTCCTGTCCTGGAAGGCGTTGCTGTCAGCGGATCCGGCGAATTCAGCACGCTGTCGCTCAGCTGTCCGGAAGACTTCTCCTCTTCATTGACCGGATCGGGCGACATCACGGTCTCCGGTCTTTCCTGCCGGAACCTGACGGTAGCCGTGGCCGGATCCGGCGATATCACCGTTTCCGGAGAATGCCGGGGGGACGTCCTCGCGTCCGTGGCCGGCTCCGGTGACGTCCGGGTGAGCGGGACGGCGGTGAATGCCGCCTTGTCCGTGGCCGGGTCCGGAGACATCGACGCCCGCGGTCTGAAGGTGACGGGCAGCGTCCGGTCCGACACGAAGGGCTCCGGCGACATCCGCTATTGAATCCCATAACCATAAGGTTACCATATCATTTGTCGGATACTCCGGCGCCGCGAGGTGCCGGAGTGTTGCATTTCCGGAAAAAGTATTATCTTTGCACCGCTAAAACCTGGACTGGTAGTGTTTTATTGCCAGATGAAAAAAATATTTCCATATCTATTGCTGATTTCCGGTGCGCTTCTCTGCGCCGCATGCAATGCCGGAGAAATGGGTGATGAAGACAAGGTGACCGACGAATCCCTCTGGGTTCGGGGCGTGGTGGTGGACGGAGATGCCTATCGCATGATGCCCGGCATCGAACTGGTCCTTTCCGCCTATGCTTCATACGACAGGGAGCAGGAGAAACCGCTCCGCGACATCAAGACGGTCAGCCAGTCCGACGGTACATACCAGGTCATGATGCACGAATTGAGGGAGGGACAGACCTACAGCATCCGTGCCGTGGATCCCGACGGCCGGTACGTTTCTTCCGAGCCGGTGCCGATCCTCGATGTCAATCACGACGGCGTTTCTTATGATTCCAGGGGATCTTCCTATATCCGGGTCATCGATTTTGTCCAGAAGAACGGTACGCTAACCGTCGACCTCCCGTAGGGGGTGGCCGTTGCTTTCGCGCCACTGCATCGGCGTGCAGCCGCTGATCCGCCGGAACTGGCGGAAGAAATTGGAGTCGTTGTTGAATCCGGAGCGGAAAGCGACATCCGCAATCGGCAGGTCCGGTTTGTCCAGCAGCAGTTGCTGCGACCACCGGATTTTCCGTATCAGTTTCCAGTAGCGGAAATCCTGCTTGGCTTCATTCTGGAAATACTTGAGCAGATGGGACTTGTGCAGATGGGTCTCTTCGGCGAGCTGCTCCAGGGAGAAATCGGTCGTGAACTCTGATTTCCGGGCATACCATTCTTCGAGCCGCTGCCCGATCTCCTCGTACGTAAGCCGTTCCACGGCCGGTGACGGTCTTTTTTCCTTCGGTGGAGCGGCCGGGGCCTCTTTCTGCGGAACCGCGTCGGCTTTCTGCTCCGCCTTCTGTCCGACGGATGCCGGGACCTGTTCCGGCAAAACATTGTCGAAACCGAACAGGAAGATATTCATGGAGCGGGGAAGCCGCCACCGCCGGATGCATCGACGGAGCGCTTCTGCGCGGGCGAGCGTAATCATTGTCCTTCTTTTTAGCAAATTTAATGATTTGTTGCTAAATTTGCAATCCTAATTTTCTGACTATGTTTGAGAATCTGAGCGAGAGACTGGAGCGGTCTTTCAAGATACTGAAAGGTGAAGGTAAAATCACCGAAATCAATGTTTCCGAGACGGTAAAGGACATCCGCAAAGCCTTGCTGGATGCGGATGTCAGTTTCAAGGTGGCGAAGGAATTCTGCGACCGCGTCAAGACCAAGGCCATCGGCCAGAACGTACTGACAGCCGTCAAGCCGCAGCAGATGATGGTCAAGATCGTCCATGATGAACTGGTCGATTTCATGGGCAGCAATGCCAGCGACATCAACATCAAGGGCAATCCGGGCGTCGTCCTGGTCGCCGGTCTCAACGGTTCCGGTAAGACGACCTTTAGTGGCAAGCTCGGTCTCTATGTCAAGAAAAAGGGCATCAAGGTCATGCTGGCCGCCTGCGACACGTTCCGTCCGGCCGCCATCGAACAGTTGAAGGTCCTCGGCGAGCAGATCGGTGTTCCGGTCTATACCGAAGACGGCGTCAAGGATCCGATCGGCATCGCGCAGCGCGCCGTTTCGAAGGCCCGTTCCGAGGGCTATTCGGTCGTCATCATCGATACCGCCGGCCGTCTGGCCGTCGACCAGGAACTGATGGACGAAATCTCCGCCCTGCACCAGGCCGTCAAGCCGACGGAGACCCTTTTCGTGGTCGATGCCATGACCGGCCAGGATGCCGTCGAGACGGCGAAGGCCTTCAATGACCGCCTCGATTTCGACGGTGTCGTCCTGACGAAAATGGACGGCGACACCCGCGGCGGTGCGGCCCTGTCCATCAAGGCGGTCGTCGGCAAGCCGATCAAGTTCGTCTCTTCCGGCGAGAAGATGGAGGCGCTCGACGTCTTCCACCCGTCCCGTATCGCGGACCGGATCCTCGGCATGGGCGACGTCGTCACCCTCGTCGAGAAGGCGCAGGAGCAGTTCGATGAGAAGCAGGCCCGCGAGCTCAAGAAGAAACTGGCCAAGGACCAGTTCTCCTTCATGGACTTCTACAACCAGATCCAGCAGATCAAGAAGATGGGCAACATCAAGGATCTGGCCGGCATGATTCCGGGCATGGGCAAGGCCCTCAAGGACGTCGACATCGACAACGATGCCTTCAAGGGCGTCGAGGCGATCATCATGTCCATGACCCCGTACGAGCGCGAGCATCCGGAAGTCATCAATGGCAGCCGCCGCAAGCGCATCGCCGACGGCTCCGGCACTTCCGTCCCGGAAGTCAACCGGCTGCTCAAGCAGTTCGAGGGAACGCGGAAGGTGATGAAGACGGCGATGACCGGCAACCTGATGCAGAAAATGAAAGGGTTCCGCAGATAGCGGAACCCCTTTTTTATCTTTGTCCTGCGCGTCTTCAGCGCTTGAAGAGCAGGTCCATGTCACGGGCAATGGCCGGACCGGCGATCGCTTTCGGAACAAACTCCCAGTGACCGATGACCTTGGGATCGCCGATGACTTCCGGATCGATCGATCCGTTCTTCATCAGGTAATCGTAGAGGATGTTGCGGATTTCCGGATAACGCTCCACGACGCGGTCGTCGATCTTGTCGGAGTCGATGCCGGCTTCGTCGATCAGTCCGCCGCCGCCGCTGGCGCGGTAGGAGGTCAGGGCGACCTTGTAGGTGCGGTTCATGTCGAACGGCTCGCCGCTGGCCATGGTCGTGATCGAGATGCGTTCACCGACCGGTTTCGTCACGTCGACCGTGTAATTGATGCCCGCGGCGGAGTCGAAGTTGTAGGAACGTCCGACAAAGGACCAGCCGCGCTGCTGCGTCCGCGGATCGTCGTTCGCGCGGATGTTGAGGACATGCTGCAGCGGGGAAGAGACGGTATTGACCCAGTTGCTGTAGGAAACTTCGAGGTAATTCTTGATCTCCTGGCCGGTCATGTTGATGACATAGAGCTGGTTCTCATACGGATAGATCGTGAAGAGGTCGTTGTAGATCAGGACGCCCTGGTTGACGTGGCCGTTGAAGGTCAGCGGCGCCGCGAAGGAAATCTCGGCGGGGGCGCAGCCGATGGACAGCGTGTGGATGAGGTTGATGTAGTCGCTCATGCCCTTGTAGGCGTCGCGGGTCCAGAGGTCGGTGTTGAGGACGCCGACTTCGCGGAGGGTGAAGGCCTTGACGGCTTCGTAGTCTTTCTGGAAGGTGGCGCGCATGACCGGATCGGCTTTCTCCGCCTTGACCGGGATCAGTTCGGAATCATAGGAACGGCTGACGATCTTGCCGCCTTCGACCTTGAAGTTCAGGGTGCCGTGGGCGACATAGCGGCTGTGGCTGCCGGAGTTGAGCAGGGCCATGGTGTCGCGGGTCTCGACATACGGACGGTGGTCATGGCCGCAGACCAGGAAGTCGATGCCCTTGATGCTGTTGAAGATATCGAGCGCTTCCGCTTCCAGGATGGTTCCGTCGCCCTGGCCGCAGGCCGAGTGCATGGTCACGATGGTGACATCCGGCTTCTCCTTGGCCTTGACGGCGTCGACGTCCTTCTGGACGAGGTTGATGATCGGTTCGAAGGTCATGCCGCTCCAGAGGGTTTCGGACAGCCAGGCCTTGATGTTGGCGTTGGTGTAGCCCAGGACGGCGATGCGCAGGCCGGCCCGGTCGATCATCTTGTAGACCGGGAAGTACGGCTCGCCGTTGTCGTTGCGGATGGCGTTGCCGGCCAGGAAATCGGCGCCGACCTTCTTGAGGTCTTTCGTGACGCGGTCATAGACCGGATGGCCGGTTTCGATGTCATGGTTGCCGACGGCGACGGCGTCATATTTCATGTAGGCGAGCAGGCGGGGGAAGAGGTGCGGGGTCACCGTGTCGACATAGTTGTAATAATAGGCGGCGTTGTCGCCCTGAAGGCAGTCGCCGGCATCGACCAGCACGACATTTTCGGGACCGTACTGGGCGCGGACGCTGTCGACATAGTAATTCATGGCATAGAGGGAATTCCGGATACCTCCGCCTTTGACATAGGTCGAATCGAACCAGGTGCTGTGGACGTCGTTGGTGGAGAGAACCTGCAGGGCATAATCTCCGTCTTTCAGGCGGTGGCCGCAGGAAACGGCTGCGATGAGCAGGGCCGCAAATAGCAGATGTCTGGATTTCATGGTTGAGGTTGTTGCGTCAAACAATTCGCGAATATAGCAATAATTCATGAATTTCGTTACCTTTGTCCCACTTGGAAACTCCTGCCATGAAACGATTCTTCCTGCTCCTGTTCCTGGTTCCGCTCCTGGTCCGCGGCCAGCAAAATACCAATCCGGTCCTGCACATGGACTACAGCGATCCCGATGTCTGCCGGGTCGGGGATGATTTCTACATGACGGCTTCGTCTTTCAACTGTTTTCCGGGACTTCCGGTCCTGCATTCCCGGGACCTGGTCCATTGGGAACTCATCGGAGCGGCCCTGGCCGATTATCCGGAGGAGGGAAGCGGGGAGTTCCGGACGGCTGTCCGTCATGCGGAAGGGGTCTGGGCGCCGGCGATCCGGTACCATGATGGCTGGTTCTACATTTTCTGCGGAGATCCGGACCGGGGTGTTTTCATGGTCCGGACCCAGGATCCGGGCGGCCGCTGGGAACCGCCTGTCTGGGTGGTCCGGCAGAAAGGGTTCATCGACCCCTGCCCGTTCTGGGACGAAGACGGGACGGCCTGGCTGTCCCATGGCCTGGCCGGTTCCCGGGCCGGTTTGAAAAGCGTCCTGTTCCTGGCGCCGATGGCGCCGGACGGTAGGCGCCTGCTCGGTCCTTCCCGCATCATCTATGACGGGCATCTCACCCAGCCGACCATCGAAGGAACCAAGCTGTACAAGCGGGACGGCCGCTATTACCTGTTCGCTCCTGCCGGCGGCGTGGCGACCGGCTGGCAGACCGTCCTTCGCGCCGAGTCCCTGTATGGCCCTTATGCGGAGAAGATTGTCCTGGCCTCCGTGCCCGGGACAGTCAACGGCCCGCACCAGGGAGCCTGGGTCGATACCCCTTCCGGCCAGGACTGGTTCCTTCATTTCCAGGACAAGGGCGCATATGGCCGGATCGTCCATCTCCAGCCGATGCGCTGGACCCCGGACGGCTGGCCGCTGATCGGCGAAGATCCGGACGGAGATGGCGTCGGGCAGCCGGTCCGGTCCTGGGACCTGCCGGATGTGCGTCCGGCCGGACAACCCGATCGGGAGAGGGGTGGAGTCCTGCCTGCCCGGACCGGCCCTTATGGACTATCGCTGGAATGGCAGTATCCGGCGGTCCCGTCGCCTTACTGGCATTATGCCTTGCCCGGCGGAGGCATCCGCCTCTACTCCGCGCAGCAGCCCGAAGCCCCCAATCTGTGGAACTGTCCCAACCTCCTTTCGCAGAAATTCCCGGCCGAACGGTTCACCGTGACGGCCCGACTGACCTTCCGGCCGAATCCGCAGCTGAAGGAGCACGGCGAGCAGGCCGGGTTCGCCATTACCGGCAATGACATGTTCGGCCTCCGCTTGACGGATGCGGGAGACCATGCCCTGCTGACCGCGTTCTTTTCGCCACGGGCCGCCGACGGCCATCCGGAACAAGTGGAAACCTTGGAGCGGCTGTCGTACCGTCTTGAAAAACAGTCCTTCCCGTATGCTTCTCCCGGGGTGCCTGCGGTCTCGTATCCCGACCGGCCGCTGACGGAAATCTGGGTTCGGCTGGAAGTCCGTCCGCAGGAGGTGTCCGGCAACGTGCCGGATGCCGTATGCCGGATCAGCTATAGCCTGGACGGCCGGACCTTCCGGCATGTATCGGAACATACGGCCCGGCCCGAGGTCTGGACCGGAGCGAAATTCGGATTCTGGTGCCTGCGCCACGCCGAAAAGAACGATGCCGGCTGGCTGGATGTGACGGAAGTGGAAGTCCGGACGGAATCTGCGGACGGATCCTGTTAGTAATAATCGACGTTGTAACGTGTCAGGATGTCCATCGGCAGGTAATGGTCCCGGTGGACAGGGTCTTTCTTGAACAGGATTTTGTCGGACAGGGTCTGGATGGCCATGACGACCTGTTCGGCCGGACGCTGGGCGATCAGGCGGGTCACGGTGCCGCGCTTGAGCGCTTCCACGTTGGAGGCCAGATTGTCAAAACCGATGATCCGGCACTGGTCCTGCAGGCCGCGCCGTTCGATGAAATCCACGATCAGGTGGATGCGGGAATTGAACATGGCGATGTGGCGGACGTCCGGATGGGCGTCGAAGAAAGCTTCGAGTTCTTTCCGGATGTCCTCCGGATCGTTCGGATCGATGAACAGGTTGCTGATCCGGCAGTCCGGCGCATATTCGAGCATGAAGTCCATGAAACCGGCCCGGCGGGTGACCGTCGGATCTGAAAGGCGGTTCTTGTCGCGCCGGATCCGGACGATGACGGCCTGGTTGACCGGGCGGTCGTCGGCCAGCAGGTATCCGCACAGGTATCCGCTCTGGTACCGTGCCGTTCCGAAATAGGCCATGTACCCGTCGTCTTCCAGTTTGGAATCGATGTAGACATACGGAATTCCAGCTTCCTGCAGCCGGCGGGCCAGGACAGTCGTGTCGTTCAGGAAGAGGGGAGCGGTGACGACCCCGTCGGGGGCGCTGGCCAGCAACTCGTCGCAGGCGGCCCGGAAGGAGTCGATGTCGTATTGGTCGTATCCGAAACGGAGGATGGAAAGACCCAGGCCGTGCAGGTTCTCTTCGGCTTTGTCCAGGCCGTTCTGGAACAGTTCCCAGAAAGATCCGGGTTCATGGTTGGGGAGGAGGGCGGCGATCCGGTGGCTCTGGCCGGAAGCGAGCAGCGAGGCGTGGACATTCGGGGTGTATCCGCTTTCCTCGATGTAGCGCATCACTTTTTCATAGCTCTGCTTCGATACTTCGCCCCGGTTGTGCAGAACCCGGTCAACCGTGCCTTTCGACAGGCCGGTCTGCAATGCGATGTCCTTGATCGTCATCAGTCGTTTCTTTCCGCTCATGGTTCTTCCAATCAGTTTCCGGGGCCAAATTTAAGGATTATTTCCGAAAAAGAAAGAGTTTCCGTGCACGGGAACGGAAATTTTTCGCAATTTCTTTGTATCACGTTGATTTTGTTGATAAAAATGTTGAAATATTTTCCGTGCCCGTGCACGGAATTCAAAAATTATCCATACCTTTGTACGCTCACCATTATCGGTGAGCGAACTGACACATGAGAAGACACATCCTGATAACCGTTCTGGCTGCCGCCGTCCTGGCGACCGGCTGCTCCACGAAACGGAATGCCGTGCAGGAAACTGCCGGCGACCTTCCTTTTGACATGCCCGCCTGGGAACTGCCTTCCATCCCGTCCCGGACCGTCCTGCTGACGGATTTCGGCGCGAAGGGTGACGGCGTTTCTGACAATACTGCCGCCTTTGCCCAGGCGATCGACCGCCTGGTTTCCCAGGGTGGCGGCCACCTGGTCGTTCCGGCCGGCATTTGGAAGACCGGACCGATCGGCATGAAGAGCAACATCGACTTGCACCTGGAAAGGGGCGCGGTCGTCGTCTTCGATCCGGACCAGGATCTCTATCCGATCATCGATACGAATTTCGAGGGCCTCGACGTCCGCCGCTGCCTGTCTCCGCTGCATGCGGAAGGGGAGCGGAATTTCTCCATTACGGGCGAGGGCATCTTTGACGGCAGCGGCGACGCCTGGCGGGAAGTCAAGAAACGCAAGGTGTCTTCTGATTTCTGGAACGACCTGCTGAAGAAAGGAGGCCTGCTCAGTGAGAAAGGGGACGTCTGGTATCCGGACGAAGGATACATGAAGGCCCGCCTGACGGCCGGATCCCTGAACTATCCGGATCCGTCGCTGGACGAGCAGGAGATCAAGACGTTCCTGCGTCCGGTCATGGTCTCGTTCCGGGAGTGCGAGGACATCCTCATCGAAGGCTGCACCTTCCAGAATTCCCCTTGCTGGAACCTCCATCCGCTTTATTGCAAGAACCTGACGATCCGCGGCATCATGGTCCGGAATCCTTCCTGGTCCGCCAACGGCGACGGCATCGACATCGATGCCTGCGAGAACGTCCGGCTGACGGGTTCTTCCTTCGACGTGGGCGACGATGCGATCTGCATCAAGTCCGGTAAGGATGAGGACGGCCGGCGCCACGGCAAAGTCTGCCGGAACCTGCTGATCGAGGACTGCACGGTCTATCATGGCCATGGCGGCTTCGTCGTCGGCAGCGAGATGAGCGGCGGCGTGGAGAACATCATGGTGCGCAACTGCACCTTCATCGGTACGGATGTCGGCCTGCGCTTCAAGAGCGCCCGCGGCCGCGGCGGCCTGGTGCATGACATCTGGTGCGAGAACATCTACATGAAGGACATCGTCTCCTACGGGGTCATCTTCAATCTGTATTACGCGGGCGTCGCCGCCTCCGACATGTCCCGGAACGGGGAAGCGGACCTGCTTCCGGTCGACGAGACGACGCCGGAATTCCGTGACATCCATTTCAGCGGTCTGGTCTGCCAGGGTGCCGACCAGGCGATCTATATCAACGGCCTCCCTGAACTGCCGGCCCGGAATCTTACCTTCGCCAACTCCGTCTTCTCGGCGGACAAGGGCGTTGAAATCCAATACGCTGAGGGCGTCACCTTCGACCATGTGACCGTCAACGGACAGACAATCGAGCACTGATGAAACGTATTCTCTTTACCCTTGCGATGGCAGCCGTCGTCTGCCTCAGCAGTTCCTTCACCATCCACCTGATGGGCGATTCCACCATGGCGGACAAGAACCTGGCCGGCGGAAATCCGGAACGCGGCTGGGGCATGATGTTCCGGAATTTCGTCGATGACGGCGTGCAGGTCGTCAACTATGCCCAGAACGGCCGCAGCACCAAGAGTTTCATCGACCTGGGCCTCTGGGACAAGGTCAAGGCCGCCCTCAAGCCGGGCGACTATGTCTTCATCGAATTCGGCCACAACGACGCCAAGGAGGATGATCCGGCCCGCTATGCGCCCGCATTCGGTGCTTACCAGGACAATCTCCGGCTCTTCGTCCGGACGATCCTGGCCGCCGGCGCGAAACCGGTCCTGCTGACGCCGGTCGCCCGCCGCTGGTTCAAGGAGAACGGCCTGGACCGGAACTGCCATACCGATTATCCGGAGGCGATGCGCCAGGTGGCTGCCGAGTTCGGTGTTCCGCTGCTGGACATCACCACGGCGACCCTCGACTGGATCGAAGGCCTGGGTGACGAGGCGTCCCGCCCGTATTTCATGCACCTGCCTGCCGGCAAGTATGTCAGCGCGCCGGACGGCAAGGAAGACAATACCCATACTGTCGCGCGAGGCGCGCGCAAGGTAGCGGAGATCGTCTGCGACACCCTCCGTGCCCGGATTCCCGAAATCGCCGCACACCTGGTCCATTACGACATCATCGTCGACCAGAACGGTTTCGGCGATTATTTCACGGTCCAGGAGGCGGTCAACGCCGTTCCGGACTACAGCCACGACAAGATCACCACGATCCGGATCAACAAGGGCGTCTACCGGGAGCAGGTGACGATCCCGCACAACAAGTTCCGGATCCATATCAGCGGCTCCGACGCCGACAGCACCGTCATTTCCTGGGGCAAGTACGCGGAGGATTTCTGGCCGGACAGCAACCTGAAGATCGGTACCTCCGGCAGCGCCAGCGTCTATGTCCATTCCAGCTACGTCACGTTCGAGGACCTGACCTTCGAGAACAGCGCGGGCGAGGGCAAGGAGATCGGCCAGGCCGTCGCCGTCTTCACGGACGGGGATTTCCTGTTCTTCCACCGCTGCAAGTTCATCGGAAACCAGGATACCCTGTATACCTATGGCCGTTTCGGCAAGGACGGCGGAATCAAGCGCAACTATTACCTGGATTGCTATATCGAAGGAACGACGGATTTCATCTTCGGTCCGAGCATCGCTTACTTCGAGAACTGCACCATCCATTCCAAGAAAAACAGTTATGTCACGGCCGCTTCGACCCTGCCGGGCCAGAAGTACGGCTATGTGTTCCGGAATTGCAAGCTGACGGCCGCTCCCGGCATCGACAAATGCTACCTGGGACGTCCCTGGGGCGCCTATGCCAAGACGGTGTTCATCGGCTGCGAACTGGGTGCCCACATCCTTCCGGACGGATGGCATGACTGGGAAAAGGAAGGAAAGGCCAATACGAAGGAGAATTCGTATTATGCCGAGTACCAGAACTACGGGCCCGGCGCCCGGGGTCCGCGCGTGGGGTGGTCGCACCAGCTGACTGCCGGCGAGGCGGCCGAATATACGTTTGAAAAAGTGATGTTCCAGGCCGAGGACGGTATCGTCTGGAATCCCTACGACAACAAATGAAAAGAATCGCCCTGCTTCTGACCCTTGTCCTGGCCGCCTGCAATGCGGACAGGACACCGTTGTCCCTGAAGGTCGTCCGTTCTGAGATGACCCGCTGCCCCGAGGCCTCCTGGCTGGACGGACAGGAGGGCAATCTGAAGTGGAATTATACCACCGGTTTGGAACTCAAGGCTTTCCTTGACGTTTACGAACTGTATGGCGGGGATGAAATCCTGCAGTATGTCGACGGCTGGTACGATGCCATCATCGATTCGGCCGGAACCATCTACAAATACAAGAAATCCAACTTCTCTACCGACCACATCTGTCCGGGACGTACCTTGCTGCGGCTTTACGATCTGACCGGAAAGGAGAAATACCGCCAGGCGATGGACGTGCTGTTCGACCAGCTGATCGACCAGCCGCGGACGCCGGAAGGCGGTTTTTGGCACAAGCAGGTCTATCCCCAGCAGATGTGGCTGGACGGACTGTACATGGCCCAGCCGTTCTATGCGGAATATGCTTCCCGATATCTTCCGGAGAATCTGCAGACGGCGGTCTATACGGATGTCGTCCGGCATTTCCTGACGGTGGCGGAGCATACGTATGATCCGCAGACGGGCCTGTACCGCCATGCCTGGGATTCCTCCCATGCCATGTTCTGGTGCGATCCGCAGACCGGCCAGTCCGCCCATGCCTGGGGACGCGCCCTGGGATGGTATGCCATGGCCCTGGTCGATGTCCTCCCGCTGATTCCGAAGACGATACCCGGCCGCGACCGGATGCTGGAGATTTTCCAGGAAATCATGGCGGCCCTGCCGTCCTGGACCGATCCGGCCACCGGCATGTGGTACCAGGTGCTGGACCGTCCGGGTGCGGAAGGCAATTATGTGGAGGCGACGGCGAGCGCCATGTTCGTCTATGCCATGCTGAAGGGCAACCGGCTCGGATACCTCTCCGATCCGGAGAGTGCCGCACAGGCGTATGAACGCCTGTTGAAGACGTTTGTCCGCACGGATGCGGACGGCCTGGTCAGCCTGACGGACTGCTGCGAAGTCGCCGGCCTCGGCGGCAAGGACAACCGCAGCGGCGACTATGATTACTATATCCATGAACCCGTCCGCGACAATGACCCGAAGGGCATCGGCCCGCTGGTCTGGGCGGCACTTGAATTTGAGACGAAATGAAGAAGCATCTCCTGACGATCCTGGCGATTTCGAGCCTGCTCCTGGCCTCCTGCGGCGGCAGCGACGATCCGGTGAAACCGGATGAGACCGCGCCGGCCGTTCCGACGGGCCTGGCCCTGCATACGGCGGCGGACCATGCCCTGACGTTACAGTGGGACCGTATGACCGACGCGGTGTCGTATGACTGGACGCTCAGCAAAGGCGGAGCCGAGGTGAAGAAGGGAAGCGTTACGGCCCGCAATGTACAGGTTCCCGATCTGGAACCGGCGACGACCTACAAGTTCGGTGTCCGTTCCGTCAATGCCGCTGGAACATCCGGCTGGGCTTATGTGGATGCGACCACGACCGGTAAACCGGCCGGCCAGGACTATGCCTCCTTCAAGATTCCGGCGGCGGAAGAAGACGGGGTCGCCCGTGCTTTCCCGGGCGCCGAGGGCGGCGGTATGTACACGACCGGTGGCCGCGGCGGCGAAGTCTATCACGTTACAAACTTGAGCGACTCCGGTTCCGGCTCGCTGCGCGCTGGTATCGAGAAGAAGCGCGGCGCCCAATCGCCTATGACCATCGTCTTCGACGTGGCAGGCGTCATCGCTCTGGAGAAATCCCTGGAAATCAAATACGGTGACTTGACAATCGCCGGTCAGACGGCTCCCGGAGACGGAATCTGCATCAAGAATTATCCTACGGTCGTTAAGGCAGACAATGTCATTATCAGGTTTATCCGGTTCCGGATGGGAGACGAGAAGCAAACGGCAGACGATGCCATCTGGGGCCGCCGGCAGGAACGGATCATCCTGGACCATTGCTCGATGAGCTGGTCGACGGACGAATGTGCATCGTTTTATGGGAATGAGTTCTTTACGATGCAGTGGTGTATTCTGACCGAGAGCCTGACGAATTCCGTCCATGACAAGGGAAGCCATGGCTTCGGCGGTATTTGGGGCGGAAAGAATGCGACCTTCCATCACAACCTGTTGGCCAATCACAACAACCGTACACCACGTTTCGATCATCCCATGGTATATGAAAATCCGGACAATCCGGCCCGCCGCGGGAATGTCGACTACCGCAACAATGTCAATTATAACTGGGGCTCGGGAAACGGTTGCTACGGTGGCGACGGCGGATTCTTCAACATGGTCGGAAACTATTATAAAGCCGGACCTGCCTCTGCCAACCGGCCGTACTACATCGAGGCGAACGGCGTGTACAAGTACGAGTACAAAGATGGCGGGACATCGCATACAACCTATTATGCGTATGGCTTCCCGCATCTGTATTTGAAAGACAATTATCACAGCGCCGGGGTTTCTTCCAGTTATCCCAATGGTGTCTACTGGAAAGAAATCAATGGGAACAAAGGGTCTGACGGGAAGACGGTGACCAGCGACGGCTGCCTGCTTGCTTCGGAACTGGAAATTCTGGGTGAGAACGGGAAAAAAGTGTCGGTCCAGACGCATTCTGCTCAAGATGCCTTTGCGAAGGTTTTGGAAAAGGCGGGCGCATCCCTTCGCCGGGACCGTGTCGATGAACGGGCGGTGCATGATGCCAAGAATGGAACGGCTACCTATCCGGATGGCGGTAAGGGAAGCAAGAACGGGATTATCGACACCCAAAGCGCCGTAGGCGGCTGGCCTTCCTATTCCGCGACGGCGGAAGAACTGGCCAGGGTGAACAAAGATACCGCTGACAAGGACGGCGACGGCATGCCGGACTGGTTTGAAGAGCAGTTTGGGCTGGACAAGTCCAAGGATGACGGAAAGGCCAAGACCCTGGATAAGAACAACCGGTACACCAATCTGGAAATGTATTTGCATTTCCTGGTCCGCGACATTATGTATTATTGAGATCAATAATCTATCATATAACCATTTAATTAAAAACAAAATCCATGAAAAATCCAGCAAAGAAAGTATTTCTTGCGTTGATCTGCATGGCAACGGCGTGGAGCCTTTCCGCCCAGACGACCATCCGCGGCGTCGTGACGGATGAAAGCGGGGAACCGCTGATGGGCGCCGGCGTCTTCGTGGAAGGAACCACCATCGGCGTGGTCACCGGCCTGGACGGTGACTACGAGATCGAGGTCCCTGCCGATGCAGTCAACCTGGTCTTCTCTTACATCGGCCTGAGCGACCTGACAGTCGCTATCAACGGCCGGACCCAGATCGACGCGGTCCTGAAAGAGGATACGAATTTCCTCGATGAGGTCGTCGTGGTCGGTTACGCCACGGTCAAGCGTCGTGATCTCCTCGGCTCCGTTTCTTCGGTCGGAAGTGACAAACTGACCGAACAGCCGGTGACGACCGTCAGCCAGGCACTTTCGGGAAAGATGGCCGGCGTCTCCGTCGTTACGACGGAAGGCGATCCGGATGCTGACATCAAGATCCGTGTCCGTGGCGGCGGTTCCATCACCCAGGACAGCAGCCCGCTGTACATCGTGGACGGGTTCCCCGTCGAATCCATCAACGACATCCCGTCCTCCGAGATCCAGTCGATTGACGTGCTCAAGGATGCGTTCTCGACGGCCATCTATGGTAGCCGCGGTGCAAACGGCGTTGTCATCGTAACGACCAAGAGCGCCGAGAAAGGCCAGAAGGTCTCCGTGAAGTTCAATACCTATTACGGCCGCAAGGTCATGGCCAACAAGAAGGCCATCCAGCCGATGGATGTGGACAACTTCGTGCGCTTCCAATATGAACTGGCCTCCATCAAGAATCGCCTCGACCAGGATTATTATCCGTATTATGGCCTGTATGAGGATATCGACCAATATGCGGGCATGGTCGGCAACGATTGGATTGATGCCGTCTTCGGCAAGACCGGAACGACTTTCAGTGCAGATGCTTCCATTTCCGGCAGCGGGGATAATTACAATTGGAACCTCGGCTACGCCCACATGGGTGACAAAGCCATCATGACCGGTTCCGATTATTCCCGTGACAACCTGACCTTCAAGGGCAACTTCAAAACTTCGAAGACGACCAGTTTCGATACCAGCATCCGTTATGCGCTGGTAAATGTCCGTGGTGCAGGTGCCAACTCCATGAATGACAATTCCGGTACGACTTCTGGCAACGGCCGCCTCAAGCATGCCGTCCAGTACAGTCCGATCCCGGTTTCCAGAAACGGGGCTGTCGATGAGGAAGAAGAACTGTACGGGGATAACGTTCAGCCGCTGCGTGCGGTGGCAGATAATGATTCCCGCCGTCTTCGCAAGACCTGGAACGTCAATGCCGCTTTCAACTGGACCATCATCGACAACCTCAAGCTAAAGATCGAGGGCGGTCTGGAGGATTACCGCCAGGCCGATGACCGTTTCCATGGTCTGACCACCTTCTTTACTTCTGGTTCCGCAGCCGACGGCTCCACCGTTCCCGGCACTCCATCCAGCGAGCGGATCGAGGTCTTCCGTACGAAATACCGCAATACCAATACGCTGAACTACGATTTCGCGAACCTGATCAAGAATGAAGACCACAATCTGACGATGCTTCTGGGTGAGGAAATGACCATTTCCAGACGCAATGACATCTTTTTGGTCAACGACGGTTTCCCGGTCTATTTCAGCGCCGAGGAAGCCTGGAAATACTCCGACAGTGCGACCAGCCACAAGACGGCCAAGAACTACTACTATGCTGATGACAACCTGCTCTCGTTCTTTGGCCGGGTCAATTATGATTACAAGCACCGGTATTCCATCGGTGCCACCCTCCGTGCGGACGGCTCGTCCAAATTCGGCAAGGGTCACCGCTGGGGCTTCTTCCCGTCGGCCGCCGTCTCCTGGACCGTTTCCAACGAACCTTGGATGGAGAGCAGCCACTCCTGGATGGACCAGCTCAAACTGCGTTACAGTTTCGGTACCGCCGGCAACAACAACATTCCTTCCGGCGTCATCCAGAAAGAATATACCTTCAAGTCTACGACCATCATCAGCCAGGGCAGTTCCTATGCCTACGCCGGTACGGTCCTGAACAATCCCGACCTGACTTGGGAAACTACCTATACCCACAATGTAGGTTTGGATTTCAGCCTGTTCCAGAGCCGCCTTTCCGGTAGTGTCGAAGCTTATCAGAACGATACCAAGAACCTGTTGGTGGAATTCCCCGTGACGGGCAGCGGCTACAATACCCAGTACCGGAATCTCGGTTCGACCCGTAACCGCGGTTTCGAGGTGACCCTCAACGCCCCTCTCGTCTCGAACAAGGATTTCTCGCTGAACCTCAGCGGCAACATCGCCTTCAACCGCAACAAGGTTACCTCCCTGGGCGGTAATGAGGCCTTCGAGACCAACGGCATCGCGGCCAATACGGACTGGGCTTCCAGCGAAGTCGGTATCGACTACAAGGTCCAGACCGGCCAGCCGATGGGCAACATGTTCGGCTACAAGGTCCTGGGCCGTTATGAAGTAGACGAGTTCGATTTCGTGGACGGTCAGTGGAAATTGAAGCCGGGTATCGTCGATGACAGTGCCATCATCGGCGGTGCATATCTGCGTCCAGGCGCCTTGAAGCTGGCCAATGTGGATGGGAGCGACGACAATCTCGTCACCACGGCCGACCGGACCATCATCGGTAATGCCCTTCCGGATTTCACGGGTGGATTCGCGCTCAGCGGCTATTTCAAAGGCATCGACTTCAGCGCCAACTTCAACTACATGGTCGGACAGGATGTTTACAATGCCAACAAGATCGAGTTCACCTCTTCCCGTAAATATACGGACCGCAACCTGATCAACATGATGGATGTGGACAAACGCTGGACCAACGTCGACTGGTCTACCGGCGAGCTGATTACCGATCCGTCCGCCCTCAAGGCCGCCAATGTCGGAACGACCATGTGGAGTCCCTGTGTGGGCAACGCCGTCTTCTCCGACTGGGCCGTTGAGGATGCTTCCTTCCTCCGTCTGCAAAGCGTAACGGTTGGTTACACCCTTCCCGAAGACCTGACCCGCAAGGTCCATATCCGCAAGGCCCGCGTCTATGTGACCGGTACCAACCTATTTTGCCTGACCAACTATTCCGGTTATGATCCGGAAGTCGATACACGCCGCAAGACCCCGCTGACCCCGGGTGTGGATTATTCCGCCTACCCGAAGAGCATCGGATTCGTGGCCGGTCTTAATTTAACCTTCTAATCCGCCTGCATCATGAAAAAAATTACTGCAATATTGGGTGCGGCCATGCTGCTGGGCACGGTTTCCTGCAATGTCCTGGATACCCCGTCCACTTCATCCTTCGATACGGAATCCATTTATTCGAGTTATTCGCTGGCTGAGCGGGCCGTTTTCGGTATCAGCGAAGTCTTTGCCGAGAATAACTCCTACTACAACCGCTTCCTTTGCTATTACGGTTTCAATACGGATATCGAATGGTATACCAGTTTCGAGCCCAACAATGACAAGGACCGGATCGCCCTGTATGACTGCCTCCCGACCAACAAGGAACTCAGCACGACGGGCGGCAACGTCTATTCCCGCCTGTACGACGGCATCGAGCGTGCGAACCTGGCCATCGAGGGCCTCAAGACCTATGGCAATGTCGACAATGACGCGCAAATGCGTTATCTGCTGGCCGAGGCGACGGTTTTGCGTTCCTTCATGTATTATGAGCTGACCAAGGCGTGGGGTGATGTCCCCGCCCGTTTCGAACCGATTACTCCGGAGACGGTGTATGTTCCGAAAACCTGCCGTAACGATATCTACAAACGGATCCTTGCGGACATCGAGGAAGTGATTCCGTACCTTCCGTATCCGTCGGCCTCTACCCGTACGGACCGGATCAACAAGGTGTTCGCCGAAGGACTGTATGCCCGTATCGCCCTGGCGGCCTCCGGCTATGCGCTGCGCCCGGGGCTGGGCGGTGGCGATGATGCTGTGGACGTCAATACCGGTGCCATGGGTACGGTCCGCCTTTCTTCCGATCCGGAACTGGCCAAGAGTGTCCTCTATCCGAAAGCCCTTGCCTTGCTCGAGGATGCCATCAAGAACGGTGGCTGCCGCCTGGTCTCCGACCTGACGTCTTATTGGAAGGCCCAGAGTGCCAAGCAGAATGTCGTCTTTGACGGGGAAACCCTCTACATCATTCCGTTCGGCGAACAGCGCGGACGTTGGAATTATACCCATGCCGTCCGTTCCGACGGTTCTTCCTATACCAAGGGCGAAAGCCGTGGCGGTCAGGTCGGCCCGCTTCCGAACTTCTACTTCAAGTTTGCGGACAACGACCTGCGCCGGGACCTGACCTGCGTCAACTGGAAATTCGACAAGACGGATACGCCGGTGACGGCTGGTATCGCCAGGTGGTATTTCGGCAAGTACCGTTTCGATTGGATGGACGGATACGACGGCGGAATCAACGACGGTGTCAAGCCGGCTGTGATGCGCTATTCCGACATCCTCCTGATGGCGGCTGAGATTGCCAATGAACTGGGCAAACTTACCGAGGCGAAAGAGTATTTCCTCCCTGTCCGAAAACGTGCCTTCGCCGGTCATGAGAGCGAGGCCGAAGAATATGTGAATGGGCTGACCGGCAAGGAGGCCATGTTCAATGCCATCGTGGATGAGCGTGCGTTCGAATTCTGCGGCGAGTTCCTCCGCAAGGGAGACCTGATCCGCTGGAACATGCTCAAGTCCAAGATGGATGAAGCCAAGGCCGACCTGCTTCGCCTCCGCAACTTCGAGGGCGAGTATGAGTACCTCAGCAAGGATATAATCTACACCCGCGTGGCAGATGACAAGAAGTCCTTGATTTTCTATGGTTTCAACAAAGGAGAGGACGAGGAGATGGACAAGGTTCTCTGGAAGGAGAACAAGGGCTATATCACGAAAGTCAAGAGCACCGAGGGCAAAGATGAAGGCTTGTATGACGGCCGTATCAACGGTCTGTACATCAACAATCCGGATGAGTATATGTTCTGGCCGATCCTGGACCAGACCCTGTCCACCAGTCAGGGTTCCGTGGTGAATGACTACGGCTATGCAACCAAATAAAAAGGAAACGAAGTATGAAAAATATCTTTAAAAATGCTGTTCTCGCTCTCCTTTCGGCGGTAGCCTTTACCGGTTGCGTTGAGAAGGAGTTCGAAGAAATCACGGAAGTGCCGCTGACCCGCTGCCTGGTCCCGATGGACCTGGACGCGCTGATCAACAACGGTGATGAAGTGACGTTCATGTGGACCGTGACCAAGGAAGCTGCTACCTACACGCTTTCGCTTAGCGAGGATGAGGGTTTCTCCAGAGCGGAGGAAATCTCCGTCGAGGCCGCCGATGTGCCGTATACGGTTAAACTGACGGCCGACAAGACCTATTACTGGCGCGTGCAGGCACACAGCGGCAAACTGGATGATTCCAAGTGGGCCGTGGCTGCTGAACCGGTCAATACCTCGGCCGTACGCGACGGCCTGAATCCGGTCGTCAAGACCCGTACGACCTCTTCCATCTCCATTGCTTGGGACGATGCGGAGGATAAGACCGACCTGACTTCCGTCTGGGCGGAACCTGTTGTGCTGAAAGAGGGGGAGAGCCGGACGGTCGTCGCCCTTTCCGCTGATGAAATCGCAGCCTGCGCCAAGACCATCGAAGGCTTGCAGCCGGGTCGTGAGTACAAGCTGACCCTGATCTTCGGGAAGGCCGGCCAGCGCGGTTACGTGACGGCCTGCACCCGTCCGGACATGGGCGACGGTGTGGTAACGGTCTCCACGGCCGCTGAGCTGATCAATGCCACCGACAAGGCCGGTGCTCCGGTGAAGATCCTGGTGGCATACACCGAAGATGGGATCGACCTGAAGGGCGCCTATCCGGATCCGAACAACGAGTTCATCACCGTAAACGGCGACCTGTACATCTATGGCAATTCTACGGAAGACGGCAAGAAAACGGTCGTGAAGTCGGCCAACTTCAAGCTGGCAGACGGCACGAAGATCGTCCATTTCGAGGATGTCGCCTTTGACGGCGCCGGTGTCGGCTGCCTGGTGGACAATGATGCGGCTGCCCTGACGGCTTTCGAACTGATCAACTGCGAAATCAGCGAATATGCCAAGGGCTTTTATTCCGTGGCTGACGGCAAGGCGTCGACAGGAGCCGTTTCCTTCCTGGTGGACGGCTGCTACATGCACGATATCAACGCTGACGGCAAGACCGGCGGCGACTTCCTGGACATCCGTGACGGTGTTACGGGCGATGTCGCGATCCGCAATTCCACGTTCTATGCCTGTGCCCGTTCGTTCATCCGCATGACCAACAGCGCCAAGGTCGGCACGGTCCTGCTGGAGAACTGTACGTTCAACTATGTCGTTGCGACGCCTTCTTCTTCCAACAACCGCGGTATCTTCGGTATTGCCAAGACCACGGGCGTGACCAGCATCAAGGCTGTCAAGAACGTATTCCTGAACGAGGTCAACGAGGCTGAGGCCGGCAAGTCTGCCAAGGACAGCTGGATTCGCTTGTGCCGTTCTTCAAACGATTCCTTCCGTCCGGATTGCTCCGGCAACGTTTACTACAATGTCGGCGCCGGCTTTATGTATTCTACGGCCCTGGATATCACCAAACCGGACGAGGCTATCTCCAACGGCGAGGTCTTCACGCCGGTTGCCATGACCGAAGCCCTGGTGCTGACGGCTGATCCGTGCGTCAATTCCGCTGCGGGCAAGCTGTACCTGACCACTGCCGGTGCCCAAATCGTTTCCCGCAAGGCCGGCGACCCGCGCTGGTGGAATGCCGTCCAGCCGGAAGTCATCCGCGAAAAGGAACTAACTCCGGTTGCGTCTGACTTTACGTGGGATTTCACGCAGAAGACGATCTATGATACCGAGGAACTGCAGACCCCGACCATCATCGGAAACGCCCGGATCTACGCGACGCCCGATGTCCCGGCCCAGGTGATCATGTCCCAGGGTGTCAGCTTCCCGCAGGGTGCTGTCCTGAATGGCGGCGTGCCTTCCTACAGCGGCATCGAGATCCTGACCGTGGGCTACGGCTCCGTGAAGGTGACGGCCGAAGGCGACGGTGCGACCGTCCAGGTGATTGCCGGTGGTGACCGTTATCCGATCTTGGCCGACGGCAAGGAACATACGGTCGTTCTGGGTGACCTTGCCGGTGAGAACAGCATCTATATCATTGCCGATCAGGCCTTGACGATGAAGAAGATCGTATGGACGAAGGAACTCGACCCGGATGTCACTACGAAAGCACTTGCCACTCCTTCCGTCAGCGTGGCTCCGAACAAGATCGATGAAGGTACCGCAGCGGATGTCGTGATTTCCTGGGATGCCGTTGCCAATGCGGCCGAGTATGATCTGACTTTCCGCGGAAAGTCAGAGACTTTGACGGGAACTACTTTCACGATTGCAGCCGCCGATGCGGCCGCCCTGCCGGTAGGTGAGTACGAAGTCACCGTAGTTGCCCGTCCGGTCCCCACTTCCACCAAGTACGTTGCCTCCGAGGCCGGTACGGCCAAGCTGACGGTCAACAAGGTGGATACCGGCGGTACGGAGAAGACGCTGGCCTGGGATTTCAGCAGCAGCGAGTGGGTCGCCCAGATTGAGAGCCATTTCACGGCGATCAATACGAACCAGAACGATATCAACTTCACCTATGACGGCCTGAACGTCAACGGCGG
>CADCRA010000003.1 GCA_902803715.1 uncultured Bacteroidia bacterium | reverse complement strand
TCGGGTCCATCTATCCAATTATCAATGAACATTACTATCTTGAGAATGTCTCACCAGGTGTTCAACGATTCGACGCTCGGGGGAGCCAAAGCGGACAAATCATCGGAAACGACGGTTTGTCCGCTTTCTTTTTTCGACATTGCTGTCCATTAAATAGAATAATCGTATATTTGTTTAGATTTAGAAAGTGTTCTGAAAAGGGATTCATTTACAGATATGAAACGGATCGTTTGTTCTTTGTGCACGATAGCGTGTGTGGCGCTCTTTTCTGGCTGCGATTTGCTTGACTCCGGTTCCGGACGGGGTCCGGCTCCTGCGGGAGCCGTCGATTTGGGCTTAAGCGTAAAATGGGCGACCTGTAATCTGGGGGCGTCTTCCCCGGAGGAATATGGGGACTATTATGCCTGGGGCGAGACCAAGCCCAAGACAATGTACGAATGGTCTAATTATAAGTTCAATATGGGGGACGGGGAATATGGCCCGTTTTCAAAATATGTTACGAGCGGTTCGTATCATCCGAATGATGAGTCCTACGGAAAATTGGACCAGAAAAGCAAGTTGGAGCCGGCCGATGACGCCGCGCGTGCAAAACTTGGGAAAAAATGGCGGATCCCTACAAATGAAGAATGGGAGGAATTGTGGCTCTTCTGTGACATAGAATGGACGACAATCAATGGCGAGAACGGGATCAAGGTCACCGGCGATACGGGTAAATGGATATTCTTGCCGACAGCAGGATTCCATGATGAAGAAGGCGTATTCAGTACCGGCGCGGGTTTCTACTGGTCTTCCTGCATCGTTGATAAAACGTCACCCTACTTGGCCCGCGAGTTTTATTTCAATTCTGCAGGCGTAATTCCTTCTGAGGATGACTGGCGCTGGCTGGGCTTGTCTATCCGTCCGGTTTATGATTAAGTGAAACGGATGGGCGACAGGGTTAACCCGTGGATGCCTGTATGCCGCTAGAACAGGCCGACGACGAGGTTCCAGAACAGGTAGCGGAGGGCCTTTCCGACAAACAGCAGCAGAAAGGTCCAGCCGCGGGGCGCCTTGTAGAATCCGAGGGCAAGGACCGTCAGGTCTCCGACGATGGGGAACCAGCTGAACAGGGCCAGCCAGACGCCGTATCGGTGGACTTTCTCCTGCTGTGCCTCGAGTTTCTCGCGGGTGACCTTGAACCATTTCTCGATCCACTCCCATTTCCCGAGCCAGCCCAGATAGAAGGTGAACAGGCTGCCCAGCCAGCTGCCGCTCGTCGCGGCCAGGAAGCAGCCCAGGTGCTGGCCCGTTGTCGCCAGGATGGCGACATAGAGCACGTCAGAGCTGAAAGGCACGATGGACGCCGCCAGCGCGCTTCCCAAAAACAGGCCCAGCAGGCCCAGGCTTTCCAACCATTCCATGCTGCAAAGATAGCATAATAATCCTGTTTCCCGTACATTCCTCCCTACGGGTGGGAGGGGATCCTGCCCGGTTGTGGAACGATATTTGAAAAAGCAGACAGTAGAAGTAAACCCGAATTGTTATGAGACGCTTCATTCTTGCCGCAATGGCGGCTTGCATGGCCGTTCTGGCCATCTCTTGCACGGGGCATCTGGATGATGCGACCGGCGATGAATCCGGTATTCTTTATGGTACCTGGGTCCTGGACACCTATCGTTTCGATGCCGGCGGCAGCGTTGACGGGGACGGTGGCACGGTGCCTGTCATCATCCCCTATAAACTGAAGGAGACGACGCTGTCTTTCGGAGAAGACCTCATCGCCCATGCCCATATGGGCTGGGAATTCAGCGCGTCCGCTTATTCTTTTGATGCGGACAAGCAGCAGATCACGTTCGCACGGATGATGGAGGTCAGCGATGACGGTATGATCATGGTGCTCGCCGGTACCTTCGATGTCGTGGAACTGACGAAAGACAAACTGGTCCTTCGGCAGCCGTATGCAGATTTCGGCATCGATGTAGGCAAGACCGTGACGGCCAAGGCGACGGCGACATATACTTACCACCGGAAAAAGGAATAGCATTCCGAAGGTACAAAAGGGGGTCGGCTCGAGCCGACCCCCTTCGTTTTTGCCTTGCGGTATTTTATCTGCGCTGGCCGTTCTGAGGCTGGGGTGCTTCGGGAGCGGTGAGGACCTGGGCGTTCATCCATTCGAAGATGTTCGCATGGCCCTGCGGAGCGACGCTGCCGCCGCCGTTGTTGCTCGGCTTGACGTCGCCGTCGGTCTGCTCCTGGGACATCGTAACGGCGTCGTTGAAGAGGTAGCACCAGGAGAAGTGACCAAGCAGTTTCTGGCCCGGGTTGTCGATGCCCTGGACGTTCTCGAACATGGACATCCACACGTTCTTGGCGCCGGCCTTCATCAGGCGCTGGAACATCGGGATGCAGTGGGTCTTCGGATCGACGGTCGTGTCATCGTAGGACTGGACGATCCAGATGTTCTCTTCGGCGAGGGCGTTGATCTCGTTGTCGGAGATGTTCTGGTCCGCGTAGGCCTCGCAGGTCGGGAATGCGGCCGCGAAGAACTTCGGATGACGGATCAGCATGTGCACGGTCATGAAACCGCCGTTGGAGCAGCCTCCGAGGTAGATGCGGTTGCGGTCCACGTCGGGATTCTGGGCGACATAGTTGTCGATGCAGGACTTGAGGACATCGGCGTAGAGGGACGGATAGTTGCCGCGGGTGGAGGTGCCGTTCGCCGTGCGCATCCACGCCTGCGGGCACTGGATGGAGAGCACATAGGCGCCGTCGGCGCCGCCTTCCGTCGTGAAGTGCGACTGGATCTGCGGGCGGATCAGGGAGACGACCTCGTTGCCGAGGAGGGTGATGGATACGTCGATGCCGCCTTCACCGCCGCCGTGCAGCCAGATCACCAGCGGGTTGGCCTTGCCGTCGCCCTTGAGGGACCAGGGCTCGTAAGCCGCATAGGTGAGGGTCTCGTCGCCGACCTTGCCGGTGGCCTTTCCGGTGAAGGAACCCTTGTTGAAATAGTCTGCTTCGGATACGAAATCCTTTAGGGCCTTGTCGGCCACGCATTCGATGTCCGTGAATTTCTGTTTGCCGACCTTGAGAACCTTGCCTTTCTTCAGGCCGACCGAAATGGTATAGTCGTCTTTCCAGACGCCTGCGCCCTTGGTCAGTCCAAGGCCCCTGCCGGAAGCCTTTGCGAGGCCGAGGGCGAGGTATTCGCCTTCCGGGTTGAAGGCGCCGCGGGCGTCAGACGGATAGACGGATACGACTTCTCGCTCCGTGCCGTTCGTATTGACGGCGAGGACGGAAGGATCGATGTTGGCAAGCTTGATCTCCGGCTTGACGACGACGAGGTTGACGGCGGTGGAGGCCTCGTAGGTGGTGACGCCTAAGACCTGGGTCTCCATTTTCAGCGTCTGGGCATGGGCGGAGAAAACCGCCGCGCTGGCAGCTAAGGTCGCTGCGAAAAGTATGATCTTTTTCATGTTGTGCTGAGTTTAACGTGGATTACCTTGCGTTCCTGGGAGCGGGAACGACATCGACGAGCTTCTGGGCGTTCATCCATTCGAAGAGGTTGTTGTAGCCCTGCGGAGCGACGGAGCCGCCGCCGTTGTTGGACGGCTTCATGTCAGCCGTGGACTGCTCCTGGGCGCCGGTGACCTGGTCGTTGAAGACATAGACCCAGGAGAAGTGGCCCATGAGCCGCTGTCCGGGCGTATCCGTTCCGACGACGTTCTCGAACATGGATACCCAGACGTTCTTGGCACCGGCCTCGATGAGGCGCTTGTAGGTCGGGATGCAGTATTCCGTCGGACGGACCGTGGTGTCGTCGAAGGACTGGACGAACCAGATGTTCTCCTTGGCAAGCTGCTGGATCTGCACGTCGGAGATGTTGACGTCGGCGTAGGCCTCGCAGGTCGGATAAGCCGCAGCGAAGAAACCGGGGTTGCGGAGCACCATGTTCATGGTCATGAAACCGCCGTTGGAGCAGCCGCCGATATAGATGCGGTACGGGTCGACGTCGGGGTTCTGGGCGACGTAGTTGTCGATGCAAGACTTGAGCACGTCGGAATAGAGGGACGGATAGGAACCGCTGCCGAAGCCCTTGGCCGTACCCATCCACATGGTCGGGCACTGGACGGCGAGGACATAGGCGCCCTTCTCGCCGCCTTCCGTCGTGAAGTGGGACTGGATGTCATTGCGGATCAGGGCGACGACCTCGTTGCCCATCAGTTCGATGGAGACGTCCGTGCCGCCTTCACCCATGCCGTGCAGCCAGATGATGAGCGGATTGCGCTTGCCGTCGATGCGCAGCGCCTCCGGCTCGTACGCACCGTAGGTCAGGGTCTCATCCCCCGGACGGCCGGTGGAAGGACCGGTGAAGGTGCCGCGGCGGAAGAAATCGGACTCGGAGAGGAAATTGCGGAGGGCGTGGTCGGTCGCGCAGTCTACGGCCGTGAACTTCTGGCCGCCAGCCTTGATGGTCTTGCCGGGTTTGAGGGCGACCTTGACGGGATAGGCCGTGCTCCAGGTTCCCATGCCGCGGGAGACGAGCGGTGAGACGCCGCGGGCTTTGCTGACCTCCAGGCCGAAGGCGAGATAATCGCCGTTGTCGGTCCATTCGCCGCGGTCGTCACAGGTGTAGACGATCTTGACGTTCCTTTCGACGCCGTTCGTTTCGACGGTGAACACCGACGGGTCCAGGACATCGAGTTTCAATTCGGGTTTCACAACCACGAGGTTGACGGATGTGGATGCCTCGTAAGCCGTAATGCGTACGACCTGATTTGTCATTTTCAGGGTCTGGGCACCCGCTGTCGCTGCAACAGCCATCGCCAATGCAGCGAGGATGGTTTTAGTTTTGTTCATAAATATACAAGATATGAGTTTTGCTTAATAATACCCGTCAGGAGGAACCGTAGGGTATCCTGTCAAACCTTAATGACAAAAATTGGGTCAGCAGCGCAAATGTCGGAAATGTTCGTTAAGCAAAAATAACAATATTACGGTGATATACAAAAATAAATTCCTGAAAACTGGACCTTTCCGTTCGGGGCTCCAGCGTCGTCCAGCCTGTTTTGCCCATATTTTAATCATTTCTTAACGGTTGTGTAACATCCTCGTAACATCCCTTTTTTATCTTCGTGTCAAATTGAAAAACGATAATTAATCCCTGATGGATTCAAGTGTAATTGTTTCCGCCGTCCTGGCGCTTCTGTCCGGTATCGGCATTTTCCTGGTCGCCTGCAAGATCATGAGCAATCATCTGGAGGCGGCCAGTTCCGAGAGTCTGAAACGACTCTTTGCAAAAACTTCGAAAAACAAATGGCTGGGCGTCGGCATCGGCGCCGTCAGTACGGCGGTCATCCAGAGTTCCGGCGCGACGACGGTCATGACGATCGGTTTCGTCAACGCCGGCATCATTTCCCTGTACCAGGCCGCGACCCTGATCTACGGCGCCAACATCGGAACGACCGTGACGGCGCAGATCGTGGCGCTGGGTATGTTCGGCTCCGGCTCCGTGTCCATGACAGCCGTTTTCTCCGCCCTGACCGGCCTCGGCGCCTTCCTGATGCTTTTCGCCAAGCGGGACAGATGGAAGACGGTCGGCGGCATCGTCACGGGCTTCGGCATGCTCTTCGTCGGTCTCGCCCTGATGAGCGGCTCGATGGATTCCTTCGCCGCCCTGGATTCGGTCAAGACCTTCCTCGCCGGTATCCGGAACCCGATCCTGCTGGTCATCACCGGCGCGATCTTTACGGCGATCATCCAAAGTTCTTCCGTGATGACGTCCATCGCCCTGGCGATGGTTGTCTCCGGGCTCATCTCGCTGGACCAGGGCATTTTCCTGACGATGGGTTCCAACATCGGTTCCTGCGTCGTCGCCATGCTGGCCGGTGCGGCCAGCGGACTCAATGCCCGCCGGACCGCCCTGATCCATCTTCTTTTCAACTGCTTCGGCGTCGTCCTGTTCCTCTTGGCCGGCTGGCTGCTGTCCGTGCTTACGGAGATGGGCGGCTTCGGAAGCCTGTTTGAAAAAGCCTTCCCGCATGCGCCCCAGACGCAGTTGGCGATGTTCCATACGTTCTTCAATACCGTGACGGTCCTTGTCATGCTTCCGTTGACCCAGACGCTGGTATCTTTCGTCATGCGCCTGATTCCCGAAAAGGCGGAGCCGGCCAACCCGGACCGGCCGCACTTGAACTATGTCAATGAAAACATGCTCAAGACCCCGCCGGTGGCCGTCCAGCAGGTGAAGCGGGAGATCCTCCGGATGGCTTCCCTGGCCATGGAGAATGTCCGCCGCGCCCTGAACACCGTTTCCACCCTCGATTTCGCCGGGGGCAGCGTTTTCGGGAGGACCGAAGATGAACTGGACTACCTGAATGATGCGCTGATCAAATATGTCGTGAAACTTTCTTCCCAGCGGGGCCTCAGCGAACGGGACCGGGTCTACCTGTCCTCCACATACCGGACTGTCCGGGACCTGGAACGAATCGGCGACTATGCCGAGAATTTCATGGAGTATGCGGATGCCCTCCGGCAGATGAACCAGCGGTTCTCCCCGGCCGCCCTGGATGAAATCCGGCAACTCGCCGATATCCTTGACAACCTGTATGCGAAGGCCGTCGCCGCCTATGAGCACGAAGACTTTGCGGCGCTGGAAGCGGCGGGTGTCATCGAAGAGGAAACCGATGATTTCACGAAAGAAATGGAGGACAACCACATTATGCGCCTGACGAACGGTACGTGCACACCCGGCGTCGGCGCCCAGTACCTGGCCTTGTCTTCCAATGCGGAACGAATTGCAGACCATCTTTTCAATGTTGCTAAATCCATCCGTGTTCTGGCGGCATGACAATTGCCGTAGAAATTGATTATATTTGTAATCAACAAAACGAACAGAACATGTCAAAAGCAGCATTCAGGGCCGACTATGTCGGCAGTTTCCTCCGTCCGGAAGCCCTCCGCAAGGCGCGGGCGCAGTTCGCGTCCGGAGCCATCGGTGCGGAAGCGTTGAAGGCCGTGGAGGACGATGCGATCCGCCATCTGGTCGCCAAGCAGAAGGAATTGGGTTTCCAGGTCATCACGGACGGCGAGTTCCGCCGCCAGGCCTGGCACCTGGATTTCATGTGGGGATTCGAAGGCGTCGGTCATGCCCCCACCAAGACCGGACTGCCTTTCCATGGGGAACAGGCCATGATCGACGATACTTTCCTGACCGGCAAGATCGCCAGCACGGGCCATCACCCGTTCACGGACCATTTCCGCTTTCTCAACGCCATGGCCGGCGACGGGGTCGAGGCGAAACTGACAATCCCCGCCCCGGCGCAGTTCCTGGCCCAGATGGCCATGCCTTTCGCCTGGGACAATACGAAGCAATACTATTCCACCGTTGAGGAACTGATGCGGGACCTGGTCTCCGCCTACCGGAGGGTCATCCGGGAGTTCTATGAAGCGGGCTGCCGCCGCCTGCAGTTCGACGACTGTACCTGGGGCATGCTGGTGGACCCGGCCGCCACGCGGTTTTTCGGGACGGACGAGGCCGGATTGGTCCGCATCAAGGAGATGAACCTGCTGATCAACAACCTGGCCATCGAAGGCAAACCGGAGGACATGTACATCAATACCCATGTCTGCCGGGGCAATTACCATTCGACCTACGCCAATTCCGGCGCCTACGACAAGGTGGCCGCCTGGCTGTTCGAACAGGAGAATGTCAACGCGTATTACCTGGAATTCGACGACGAGCGTTCGGGCGGTTTCGAACCGCTGGCCCATGTCTCCGGCGACAAGATGGTCGTCCTGGGGCTCATTTCGACCAAGACGCCGAAACTGGAATTCCCCGGCGTCGTCGAGGAACGGATCCGTCAGGCGTCCCGGTACATTCCGCTGGACCGTCTCTGCCTGAGCCCGCAATGCGGATTCGCCTCCTGCGAGATCGGAAACAAGTTGACGGAAGAAGAGCAGTGGGCCAAACTGGCGCTGGTCCAGAAAGTCGCCGGCAAGGTTTGGGACTGCCGATAAAACCTTACTATAAACGCATGAAAAAATTCACTCTCATCGCCTGGGCCGCTGCCTGTATCCTGGCGGCTGCCTGTGCCGGCGGACCGAAGCCTCTGAAAACCTCCGTCTGCCAGGCGGCGGATTCCGCCGCCTATGTTACCATGTCCCTGGACATTGAACTGCCGGATCCCGGAACGGGAGCGTCCGGCGCCATCCGCCGGGAACTGGTCTCCCTGCTGGACGACCAGCTCGGCACGATCTCCTCGTACGAGAACGAGCGTCATTTCCCGCCGTTTTCCGGCGATGCGGATGACAACGGCGCGCTGCTGGAGTATTACCGCAGCCATGCTTTTGCCGTCGTGGACAGCCTCTCTTCCGGCGACGCCGCGGAGCGGGCTTCCTATATCCGGGAGGATCCGGACCTGACCGAAGAACAGAAAGCGGAGATCCTGGCGGACTTCCCGGTGTGGAGTTTTGAGTATACCCTCAAGAAAGTGGCCGAGACGGAGCGCTATGCCGTGTTCCAGTCCCAGAACTACATCTATATGGGCGGCGCCCACGGCGGGCTGACCGGTGCGGGCTGCGTGACCTTCGACAAGAAAGACGGCCACCGCGTAGCCGCATTCCTCGAGCCTTCCTGCGTGACGGAAATCCAGCCGCTCCTGCTCGGCGGACTGGCGTCTTATTTCTCCGAATTCGGGGATCCCGTCAGTCCGGAAGCGGTCCGGGAACAACTGTTCGTCGAAGACGGTCCCATTCCGCTGCCGGCCTGGACGCCCTATCCGACGGAGGAAGGACTGGCCTTCGTCTATCAGCAGTACGAGATCGCCAGTTATGCCGCAGGCATGCCCGCCTTTACCCTGCCGTACGAAGATATCGCACCTTGGCTGACGGCGGATGCCCGGCAGTTGCTCGGCCTATAACGGCCCTTGGAATACCGATGAAGCGCGGATGACGGGAGACCGGAATCCGCGCTTTAATCGTTCAAGATTTTGGGAATGCGGGTGAGAAAGGTTAATTTTGCAACGCAAAACGACAGTAAGGAATATGGAAGCAGCGATTACTCCCGAGAGCAAGGTGGTCGTCCGACAGGCGATCCGCTGTTATGACGTGGACGGGGCCATGCGCCTCAAGCCTGCGGCATTCATGGATCTGGCGCAGGAAATGGCTTACATCGCTGCCGACCTGATGCATTTCGGCTACGATGAACTGCAGCAGGAGGGCAAGGCCTGGGTCCTGTCGCGCCTGCATTTCACCTTTGTCGATGTCCCCCTCTGGCGTGACGAAGTGGAGATCCAGACTTGGCACAAGGGTCCGTCCGGCCCGTTCTATCTCAGGGATTACCGTATCAATGACCTTTCCGGCCGAGCGCGGGTGCTCGGGACCAGTTCCTGGGTCATCCTCGACGTCCGGGAACGCCGCATGTGCCGGACCTCCGAGGTGACGGAGATGATTCCGGAATCCACTGTCTGTGCCGACCATGCCATCGAAGCGCCGGCTGAGAAAGTCGCCATGCCGCGCGGGGTGGAGCCCGAATATGTGACCCGCCATACGGTCTCCTATTCCGACATCGACCTGCTGGGCCATACCAACAACGCCCGCTATGTCGTCTGGGCGATGGACTGCGTCGATTACGACACGGCCGCCGCCCGTTCCGTCCGGGATATCCGGATCAATTTCAACCACGAAACCAAGGCCGGCGAGGAGGTCGCCCTCTATCGCTGGCGGGACGGTGAAACCTACTATGTGGAAGGCAAGGTGGATGAACGCCAGGCCTTCTGCGTCAAGATACAGTTCTGAATCTATGTTAGACTTGTTCACAGGAACGGGCATCGCCCATTCCATCATGCTGTTCGCTGCCGTGATCGGCATCGGACTCTATCTGGGACGCTTCAAGATCAAGGGCGTCTCCATCGGCTCCACCTGGATCCTGTTCGTCGGCATCCTCCTGAGCCATTTCGGCCTCCGGGCCAACCCGACGGTCCTTGCCTTCGTCAAGGATTTCGGTCTGATCCTGTTCGTCTTTTCCATCGGCCTCCAGGTGGGACCGGGCTTCTTCCACTCCTTCAAGAAAGGGGGCGTGCTGATGAACGGCCTGGCCGTCACCCTGGTCCTGCTGGCTGTCCTGATTACCTACATCATCCATCTCGTGACCGGTGAGAGCCTGGCGACGATGACCGGCGTCATGTCCGGTGCCGTGACGAATACCCCGGGCCTGGGTGCCGCCCAGCAGACCCTGCAGGATGCGATGGTCGCAACCGGCAGCACGGCGGACGCCGCCGGATCCGCTTCCGCAGGCCTGGCCTCCGCCTATGCCGTGGCTTATCCGATCGGCGTACTCGGCGTCATTTTCCTGATCATCCTCTTCAAGGGTGTGCTCAAGGTCGACCTGGCCAAGGAAAAAGACCAGCTGGATCATGAAGGCGATTCCGGCGAGAATGCCCGCCGTATGCATTGCGAGGTCGAGAACCCGGCCCTCTTCGGCAGATCCCTCAAGGATATCGTCGGCGACATGAGCGGCAAGTTCGTGGTATCCCGGATCATTCACGAAGGAGAAGTGCTGATTCCCGGACCGGACACCATCCTGGAAAAGGGCGACAAAGTTCTGGTCGTCACATCCCAGCAGAACGTCGATGCGGTCCGCATCGTTTTCGGCGAAGAAATCCAGATGCACCAGACGGACTGGTTCAAGCTGGATGAGCATCTGGTGACCCGCCGCCTGACCATCACCCGCTCCGACCTGACGGGCAAGCGCCTGTCCAACCTGGGCATCCGGCACAATTACAACGTCTCCGTGACCCGTGTCATCCGTGCCGGCGTCGAACTGGTCGCCCGTCCGAACCTGGTTCTCCAGATGGGTGACGGACTCCAGGTCGTCGGTACCGAGGAGAATATCGAAGGCGTGGCTGCCGTCGTCGGCAACAAGCCGGAAAACCTCAGCAAACCGAATCTGGTCCCGATCTTCTTCGGCATCGCCATCGGTGTCATCTTCGGCTCCCTGCCGATCCGGTTCCCGGGCATCCCGCAGCCGGTTAAGCTCGGTCTGGCCGGCGGACCGCTCATTATTGCGATCCTCCTCGGTTATTTCGGTCCGAAGTGGAAGATCACGACGTATACGACGACGAGCGCCAACATGATGATCCGCGAGATCGGCATCTCCCTGTTCATGGCGGCCGTCGGTGTCGGTGCCGGCGAGAACTTCGTCAGTTCCATCCTCGGCGGCGGTTACTGGTGGATCCTGTACGGCGCCCTGATCACCCTGGTCCCGGTCGCTACGATCTTCCTGGTCGCCCGGCTGGTGTTCAAACTGAATTTCTACCAGATCTGCGGTCTGATCTCGGGCGGTACGACGGACCCTGCGGTCCTTGCCTTCGCGCAGGGCATGTACGGTACGGACTATACCTCCGTCAACTATGCTACGGTCTATCCGCTGACGATGTTCATGCGCGTGCTCATGGCCCAGCTGCTGATCCTGATATCCCTGTAGCATGGAACTGGTCTATCCTCCCTTTCCCGCGCCGCGCATGCCGCGTCCGACCGCCGAGAATCCCTCCATGCCGCTTGCCGGCGGGGAAGAGATCTTCCCGGTCGTGGAACCGGGCGGCTTGGTCATCGGCCAGATGACCCGGTCCTATGCCCACAGCGGCGCCGGTCTCCTGCATCCGGTCATCCACCTGCACATCCTGAACCGGCTCGGCCAACTGTACCTCCAGCGCCGTTCGCTGGAAAAGGACCTGCTGCCGGGTTACTGGGACACGGCCGTCGGCGGTCATGTCTCCTATGGGGAATCGGTCCGGGAGGCCTTGTTCCGCGAGGCGGAGGAGGAACTCCGTTTCCATGATTTCAACCCGATTCCGCTGGATTCCTATGTCTTCGAGGGCATCCGGGAGAAGGAACTGGTCCATGTCTTTGCCTGCGTGGGGGATTTCCATCCGCAGCCGGACGGTGTCGAAGTGATCGCCGGACGTTTCTGGGACATGCAAGAAATAGAAGATAATTTGGGAAAGTCCGTCTTAACTCCTAACTTTGAAGGAGAGTTCGTCCGGATCCGCAAGATCCTGGAATCTCTTCTTTAAAATCGGGAAAATGACTGATATTACCTTGATCACGGGACGTTCGCTCAGGACTTCTGCCGCCCTGCGCGCGCTGGTCTCCGAAGCAGCGGGAGAATACCTGCTCATCAATACGAAGAATGTACATTGCGACCTTGGCTATCTCGCGCTCGAGCGGTTCGCCGGGGTCGCTGCCGATACAGGAGCGGACCTGGTATACGCCGACCATTACGACCGCCTGTCGGACGGATCGCTGCAGAAGCATCCGCTGATCGACTGCCAGGACGGCGCCCTGCGGGACGACTTCGACTTCGGCGCCCTCTGGCTTGTCCGGGTCAGCACGCTCAAGGCGCTCGACCTGCCGGACGGCCTGGAATACGGCGCACTGTATGACCTCCGCCTCCGTCTGGACAAGATTGTCCATGTCCGCGAGTTCCTCTATACCGAGTCCGAACCGGATGAACGGAAGTCCGGAGAGAAGCAGTTCGACTATGTCAACCCGCGCAACCGTGAGGTCCAGATCGAGATGGAAAAGATCTGCACGGACTATCTCCGCCGCACCGGAGCGCTGCTCGAGGGCCCCTGCAAGGAAGTTCCGCGTCCCGCCGCTAGTTTCCCGGTCACGGCCTCCGTCGTCATTCCCGTGCTCAACCGGGTCCGTACGGTCGGCGACGCCGTACGCAGTGCGCTGGAGCAGCAGACGGACTTCCCGTTCAATGTCATCGTCGTCGACAACCATTCCACCGACGGGACCTCGGAACTGCTGGATGCCATCGGCGATTCCCGTCTTGTCCATGTCGTTCCGCAGCGGACGGACCTGGGCATCGGCGGCTGCTGGAACCTGGCCGTCAACGATCCCCGATGCGGGGAGTATGCGGTCCAATTGGACAGCGACGACGTCTACAGCGGACCGGATACCCTGCAGAAAATCATCGGCAAGTTCCGGGAAGAAGGGGCTGCCATGGTCATCGGCTCCTATCTCATGACCGACTTCAACATGAATCCGATCCCGCCCGGCGTCATCGACCACCGCGAATGGACGGACGACAACGGCCGCAACAACGCCCTGCGCATCAATGGTTTGGGCGCGCCCCGCGCCTTTTATGTCCCGCTTCTCCGGCAGACCGGCTTCCCAAATGTCAGTTATGGCGAAGACTACGCGGTCGGCCTGCGCCTGTGCCGGGAATACCGGATCTCCCGGATCTATGAACCCGTCTACTGCTGCCGCCGCTGGGAAGGGAATTCCGATGCGGCGCTGAGCATCGACCGGGTCAATGCCAACAACCTCTATAAAGACGGGATCCGGACCGCCGAACTGGCGGCCCGCCGGCAAATGCTGAAAGGATGAAAGAGTTGGATCCCATCACGAAATTCGTCCGGGACCAGCTGTCCGTATGGCCCCTGGCTGCAGCCAATTTCCGGAGTCTCAAGCAGGCGGAAGTCCGTTCTCTGGAAGTAGGCGGGCTGCCCGTCCGCATCCAGCACAATCCCGCCCGCATCCGGTCGACGGCGGCGAAAGTCGATCCCACCTCCATCCGGGAGCGGCGCTGCTTCCTCTGCGCGGACGCCCGTCCGGCCGAGCAGCGCAGCCTCAAGTTCGAGGGCCGCAAGGGCCGCAAATACGACATCCTGGTCAATCCCTATCCGATTTTTCCGAAGCACCTGGTCATCGCCCGGGACATCCACGCCGACCAGTCGATCTGGAACTGCCTGGTGGACATGGCGGATCTGGCGCACCATTATACCGATTTCACGGTCTTCTACAACGGTCCCCGCTGCGGGGCTTCCGCCCCGGACCACATGCATTTCCAGGCCTGTCCGCGGAACCTCCTGCCGCTGGAGAAAGACGTGGACCGGCTGCTGGACCGTCCCGGCGGGGAACTGACCTGGCTGACATCCGTCAAGGAAGCGGAACTGTGGCATTACCGGAAATTTACCCGCGGCGTCTTCGTGCTCCGCGCCCGTACGTCGAAATCCCTCGCCAAACTCTTCTACCGGCTGTTGGACGCCGTCCCGATCCCGGAAGGGGAGAAGGAGCCGATGTTCAACCTGATGATGTGGTACAAGCCGCTTTCCGGCGGCCGGCGCCCGGCCGGCAACACCCATGGACTCGCGGCTTTCGAGTACCGTGCCGTCGTCATGCTGCGGGGCAGTCACCGTTCCCATCACTACTTCTCCGACGGGCCGGACCACCTGACCCTGAGTCCGGGCTGCGCCGACATGGCGGGACTGTTCATCGTTCCGGACGCGGCAGATTTCGCCAAACTGGATGCACCGATGCTGGAGGAAGTCCTCTCCGAGGTCTCTGTCAGCGCGGACATCGAACGGGATGTGCTCTGGCGCCTGACCCGTACCCAGCGGCAACTCCAGGTCGGCATCCTGTCGGGGGACGAAATCGTCTTCGAAATCATCTCCGACGGCGCCGGTCCCCAGAAGGTCCGCTACCAGGAAGGGAAAATCAATTACAACGGCACCCTTTACGACGAACTGTATTTCGAGGCGAAGACCCTGTCGACCCTCTTCGCCGAACCGACGTTCATCTTGCACGACGTCGTGATCGGCGTGGATTTCCATTGGGAACGCAAGCAGAGCCAGCAGTTTGCCGGCGCCCTGAAATTCATCGTTGAGAAGAACCAGGTCGTCGCCGTCAACGTCATCGGTGTCGAGGATTACCTGCTCAGCGTCATCTCCTCGGAAATGAAAGCCACGGCCGGCCTGGAATTCCTGAAGGCCCATGCGGTCATCTCCCGTTCCTGGGTCCTGGCCCAGATCGAGCACCGCGCCCGTCCGGCAGACCCGTCCGGCGTCGATTATGCAGCCCTGAACAATGTCCCCTCGCTGGTCACGCACCTGGAACAGACCCTGCATCCCGGCGGGGAACCGGCGGCGGATCCGGAATCCGGCGAAAAACCGGTGACGGTCATCGAACGC
This sequence comes from uncultured Bacteroidia bacterium, assembly GCA_902803715.1. Classification (GTDB taxonomy): domain Bacteria; phylum Bacteroidota; class Bacteroidia; order Bacteroidales; family UBA932; genus Cryptobacteroides. Next base: position 5,352 of record CADCRA010000003.1, on the reverse strand, counting down.
TGGTTCGACCACAGCGACCACAAGCGGTTCGATGTCTGTGCGGACGACCATTGCCAGCGCTACCAGGGACTGACCATGGCGGTGGGGGAGACGGTCCGCAAGGCCATCGACCAGACCTGGGGCGAAGTCCTGACCTATGACGGCGCCCTGTGCGACGCCCGCTTCTCAAAATGCTGCGGCGGCATGACCGAGCGTTTCAGCACCTGCTGGGAAGACCGGGACGAGCCTTACCTGGCGGCCCTGCCCGATACGCCGGACCATGGAGACGGCGATCCGTTCTGCGACTCGGAAGACGCGGCCGTCCTGCAGCAGGTTCTCAACGATTACGATCTGGAGACCAAGGACTTCTATCGCTGGACCGTCGAATACGGAGTCGAGGAACTTTCCGCGCTGATCGCCAGCCGATCCGGCGTGGACCTGGGTCTCCTGCAAGCCATGGAACCGCTTGAAACCGGACCTTCCGGCCGGATCCGCAAACTCCGCCTGACGGGGTCGAAAGGAACGCTGGTCGTCGGGAAAGAACTGATGATCCGCCGGGTCCTGTCCCCGTCCCACCTCAAGAGTTCCGCCTTTACGGCCACGTTCACGCCTGACGGAAAAGTCCGTCTCGACGGCCGCGGCTGGGGCCACGGCGTCGGCCTCTGCCAGATCGGCGCCGCCGTGATGGGCAGCCGCGGCTATACCTATGACCAGATTCTCGAACATTATTATCCCGGAGCATCCCTGATACGCTATGAAGCCTGACAAACATCCCTGGTGGTGGGTCCCGACCCTCTATTTCGCGGAAGGTATCCCGTATTTCATCGTCAATACCATTTCGACCATCCTCTTCAAGAAGATGGGCCTTTCCAATGCGGACATCGCCGCCTATACGAGCATCCTGTACCTGCCATGGGTCATCAAGCCGTTCTGGAGCCCTTTCGTCGACATCATCCGCACCAAAAGGTGGTGGATCATCGCGATGCAGGTCCTGATGAGCGCCGGCTTCGTCGCCCTCGCTCTTTCCCTGCCGCATCCCTCGGCGGAAGTCATGGCTTCCGGACATGCTCCCGTATCGCTCTTCGCCGTGACCCTGATCTTCTTCTGGATCACCGCTTTCGCCTCCGCGACCCATGACATTGCGGCGGACGGCTTCTACATGCTGGCCCTGGATTCGAAGGACCAGAGCCTGTTCGTCGGTATCCGCAGCACCTTCTACCGGCTCTCCTCGATTTTCGGCCAGGGCGTCCTCGTCGTGATCGCCGGCCTGCTGGAGACCCGGCTCGGGAACATCCCGCGGGCCTGGTCCGTCACCCTGCTGGTCAGCGCCGTGATCTTCGCCGCCGTGACCCTCTGGCATGTCTTCTTCCTGCCCCGGCCGGCCGAAGACGCCCGGCGGGACAATGTCCGCAAGGCCGGCGACATCTTCCGCGAGTTCGGCCGTACCTTCGTGACCTTCTTCCGCAAGCCGGTGGTCTGGCTGGCCATCGTGTTCATGCTGCTGTACCGCCTGCCGGAAGCCCTGCTGGTCAAGCTGGTCAATCCCTTCCTGCTCGACAGCCTGGCGGACGGCGGACTCGGCCTTGCCACGGAAACCGTCGGCGTCATCTACGGGACCATCGGCATCCTCGGCCTGACCCTGGGAGGCATTCTCGGCGGCGTCGCCGCGTCCAAGTGGGGACTCCGCAAGTCGCTGTGGCCCATGGCCCTGGCCATTACCCTGCCGGATCTGGTCTACCTCTGGCTGAGCCTGGCGCAGCCCGCCAACCTGCCGGTCATCAGCGTCCTCGTCTTCATCGAGCAGTTCGGCTACGGCTTCGGCTTCACGTCCTATATGCTGTACATGATCTATGTCTCGGGAGGTGAATTCAAAACGGCACATTATTCGCTGTGTACGGCATTCATGGCGCTCAGCATGATGATCCCCGGCTTCTTCGCCGGCGCCCTGCAGGAAGCTGTCGGCTATCCGCGCTTCTTCGGCATCGTGATGCTGTGTTGCCTGGCTACCGTCGCCGTCACCTTCCTGGTGCGGCGGAAAGTGGATCCCGAATTCGGAAAGAAATGAGTATGAAAAAGTATTGTCTGCTGAGCGTCCTGCTGGCCGTCCTGTCCTGGACGGCGGCCGCCCAGGTCCGTCCGGGCATCGAAGTCCTGGAAAGCCGCGGATTCATCGGCCTGCGCGGCAAGCGGGTGGGCCTGGTCACCAATCCCAGCGGCGTCGACCGCAACCTCCGTTCGACCATCGACATCCTCTTCGAAGCGCCGGATGTCGAACTGGTCGCCCTGTACGGCCCGGAACACGGCGTCCGCGGCGATGCCTATGCCGGTGACCATGTCACCGATTCCAAGGATCCGAAAACCGGCCTGCCCGTCCATTCGCTGTACGGGGCGACGCGCGAGCCTACGCCGGCGATGCTGGAAGGGATCGACGTGATGGTCTACGACATCCAGGATGTCGGCACCCGTTCCTATACCTTTATCAGTACCCTCGGACTGGTCATGCGCGCCTGCGCCCGGAAGGGCATCCAGGTCATGGTGCTTGACCGGCCCAATCCGCTGGGCGGCCTGAAGATGGAGGGCGGCTATGTCGAACCGGGCTTTTTCTCCTTCGTCAGCCAGTTCCGGATTCCGTATGTCTACGGGCTGACCGTGGGCGAACTGGCGACCCTGATCAACGAAGAAGGACTCAACCGCGGCCAGAAGGGCAACGAAGAGGCCCTTACCTGCGACCTGATCGTCGTACCGATGCAGGGCTGGCACCGGGAGATGCTGTACCAGGATACCGGCCTGCCCTGGATCCTGCCTTCTCCGAACATCCCGTACGCCCAGACGGCCATCGACTATCCGTCTGCCGGCCTGTGCGGCGAACTGGGGTACATCAACATCGGCGTCGGTTACACCCTGCCTTTCGAAACCTTCGCCGCCCAGTGGATCGATGCCGGCAAACTGCTTGAGAAACTGGAGAGTTACCACCTTCCCGGCGTCGCTTTCCGCGAGATCCATTACAAGCCGATTTCCGGCGGTTCCGCCGGCAAACTGCTCCACGGCGTGCAGTACCATTATACGGATTATGAGGCCGCACAGATCACGCTGACACAGTTTTATGTCATGCAGGCCGTCGGCGAACTGTACCCGGACCGGAACCCGTTCAAGGGCGCTGCCAGCAAGTATGAGATGTTCCATAAAGTTTGTGGTACGGATTATGTAAGAATACAATTTGCAAAGAGGCAGAAAGTCGAAGACATCATCGACTGGTGGTCGAAAGACATCGACGGCTTCCGCACTCTGGCACAGAGGTATTACCTCTATGATTAACTTCTAAAACATTCATGAGTTATGAGAAACTTGATGACTTCGGCTTTCGCCGCCCTGGCACTCGCAGGCATGCTTGCGATGCCCCTTGGAGCTCAGGCTCAGACCCGTCGCAGCAGCGGATCGGCCTCGACCGGCCGCAGCACCACAACCACTTCTGGGAGTTCCTCATCCAGCAATAGATCTTCTGCTGTCCGCAGCAGTTCCTCCAGTTCCGCAACCCGCAGTTCTTCGAGCGCCGTCCGGTCCTCCGCGGCCCCGCAGCGTTCGAGCGCCAGCCAGGTAAACCGCAGCAGCTCCTCCAGTTCTGCGACCCGCAGTTCGTCTGCGACCCAGTCCGACCAGGTGCGCCGCAGCACGACCCAGAACGGAAACACGTCCGGCTCCTCTGCGACCCGCAGTTCGTCCGCGACGCGCAGTTCCTCCTCCTCGGCGACCCGCAGTTCTTCTGCGACCCAGTCTGACCAGGTGCGCCGCAGCACGACCCAGAACGGGAACGCCGCCGGTACCCGCAGCAGTTCCGCCGTCCGCAGCTCTTCTTCCGCTGCGACTGCCAGCCCGGGTTCCGCAACCGCCGGCCAGGCCCGCCGCAGTTCCGCTTCCGCTGCCAGCAGCAATGCCAACAACAACGTGACCCGCAGGGGCCTCAGCCCGGTCACCCAGGAGATGCAGCAGAAGAGCGCCGCCGGCAATGCGCCCGCCAACAATTACGGAGACTACCGGATTGACAACCACAATGTCACCCGCATCCCTCCGCGCGAGCGCGGCTTCATGACCTACGACCGTCCGGGATCCTTCTGGGGACGTGATCCCCACTACTTCGGATGGCGGGTCGAGGTCCTGCCTCCTCGTTACAAGAGAGTCCGCTACTTCGGTATCGACTACTACTTCTACAACAATGTCTATTACAGGCCTTACGCCGGACATTACGTCATCTGCCGCCCTCCTTTCGGCGTCATCATCGACATCTCCCCGCGTCGCGTCAGCCTCGCCACTGTCGCCTTCGCGTACTACCACAACGTCTACCGGACGTATAACGGCTGGGATTCGTACAGCCGCTATATCGACGAGCAGAACCGGATCATCGCCCAGAACAACGCGACCATCGCGGCCCAGAACGCCGCCATCGCCATGAACCTGAGCGCCGCGCAGAACTCTTACTCCATCGCCAACCAGCTTGGCCTGGCCCAGAGTTATGCCTATGCCAACCAGGAGTACTTCTATGAGGACGGAGTCTTCTACATCATCAACCGCAAGGGCCAGTACGAGGTCATCGTCCCTCCGGCCGGCGCGCTGGTGGAAGTCCTCCCGGAGGACTACGAGACCCTCACCCTCGGCGGTCATGAATACTACCGTGTCGACGATACCGTCTACCGGATGGTCATGGTCCAGGGTCGTCCTTACCTCGAGGTCCTCGGCCAGATGTACGGCAACCTCGCCCGTCAGCACAGCCTCTTCGGTTAATCCGGAGAATCCATAAAACACACGAAGCCGCCCCGGAAAGGGCGGCTTCTCCGTGCTATGGGTACTGCATTATCCGCAGTAGAAGTATTCTTCGACGAGACGGCGCATCAGGTCGGGATCGGCCTTGGCCCGGGCGTGGAGGTCGCGGTCGTTGAAGGCGTGCAGGGCGGCGACGATGCCGTCGATCATCTTCGGCATGAAGACGCCGCAGGCCTCGAAGACGTCGCGGCGGGCCTGGAGGGCATCGCCGGATTCGCTGCAGCAGACCGGGAGGGAATCCAGGGTCGCCAGGCGGGCGGCGTTCTCGGCTTTGTGGATGTCCATGTCGACATACTTGTCGGCTGCGATCTTGAGGGCTTCCTCAGCCGGCATCTCGAGACCGTAGCGGGCGGCGACGCACAAACCTGCCATCAGCTGGTAGATATCGGCGGAGCAGTCCGGGCAGCGCATCTCGAAGGTCTGCTTTTCGGTCGTGTCGAGGGCCAGGGCCGGTTCCTGCGGATTGGCCGTATGGCACATGTCCTTGCCGCTGGACCAGCCGAGCGGGACGCGGACGAGGGCGGAGCGGTTGCAGTCGCCCCAGCAGACGTTGGTCGG
>CADCRA010000002.1 GCA_902803715.1 uncultured Bacteroidia bacterium | reverse complement strand
TCCTCGTAGACATCCTTGGCCTTCTCCTTGGCGTCGGCATACGCCTCCTTGACATCGTCCAGGGTATCCTGGGCTTCTTCCTTCACTTCGGCGTAGGCGTCCTTCACCTTGCCGGCGGCCTTGTCATAGTACTCCTTGCCTTTCTCCTTGGCATCGGCATAGACGTCTTTTGCCTTCTCGGCGGCCTTGCCGTAATACTCCTTGCCCTTCTCGGCGGCCTTGCCGTAATACTCCTTGCCCTTTTCGGCAGCCTTTCCGGCAAGAACCTTGGCGTCCTCGAAAGACTCCTTGGCGCTGTCCGCCACGTCGTTGATGGCCTTCTCGACCTTTTCCTGGGCTACGCCCACACCGTACTGGATCTTCTCACCGAGGGTCACTTTGCCGTCACCGTTGAGGTCCATGGGGTTTTTTGCATTTTCTTCGCTCATGATGTGATGTATTTTTGTGAAACAGATAATCTTCAATCGCTAACAAATATAGGAAAATCCGATTGTTTCTGCGAATGTAAATAAAAAATTCCTACATTTGTACGAATCCCCGGGCTTCCCGGGGAAGGTTAAATTGATATGAACATGCGCAGATTCCTGATCCTCCTCCTTTCGGCCGTCCTCCTGGACAGTTGCGCCGTCATGCGCGCCCCGGCCCGCCTGGAACGCCTGGTCGACCGCGTCGAACGCAGCGCCGACCGTTATACCCCCGCCCAGTGGCAGCGGGCCAACCGGCAGTATGAATCCCTCGTCAAGGAATACATCCACAATTATCGTCGTTATACCACGCAGGAAAAGCGGACCGCCATGTCGGCGATCGGACGCTACCATGCCCTGCTCGTGGACCACGGAATCAAGGAGTCCGTGGGCTTCATCGGCAGCCTGGGCTCCTATGTGGGCGGTTTGATCGACATCCTCAAGCAGGATGCAGGCGCCGTCAAAGACTTCCTGCAGGACGTGATGGGCATGAAGGGGAAAGACCTCAGCGGCATGCTGGACCGCCTCCAGAAATATGTCCAGTAGGGCGTTTGTTGAACAGAACTTGATAAATTGACAGAAACATGAAAGTAGCAGTTGTCGGTGCCACCGGTCTGGTCGGCACCCGGATGATGGAAGTGCTGGCCGAGCGGAATTTCCCGGTCACTGAGTTTTTCCCCGTCGCCTCGGAGCGTTCCGTCGGCAAGGAAGTGACATTCAAGGGCGAAAAATACAAGGTCATGAGCGCGGACGAGGCGATTGCCCGTCAGCCGGACCTTGCCATCTTCTCCGCCGGCGGCGGCGTGTCCCGTGACCTGGCCCCGCGGTTCGCGGAGGTCGGCTGCCGCGTCGTGGACAATTCCTCTTACTGGCGCATGGACCCGACCAAGAAACTGGTTGTTCCGGAGATCAATGCCGATGTCATTTCCGCCGACGATTTCATCATCGCCAATCCGAACTGCTCGACCATCCAGATGCTCCTTCCGATCGCCCCGCTGCACAAGCGGTACGGGATCAAGCGCATCGTCGTCTCGACCTACCAGTCCGTGACCGGTTCCGGCCACAAGGGCGTCGCCCAGATGGAGGCGGAGCGTGCCGGCGCAACCGAATGGGGGACCTATCCGGCCTATTACAATTATCCGATCGACCAGAATGTCATCCCGCACATCGATGTTTTCCTGGAGGACGGTTATACCAAGGAAGAGCGGAAGATGATTGACGAGACCCACAAGATTCTCCGGGACGAGAAGATCGGCGTGTCTCCGACCACGGCGCGCGTACCGGTCATCGGCGGCCATTCCGAAGCCGTCAACCTGGAATTCGAGCGGCCTTTCGAACTGCAGGATATCCGCGATATCTGGAACCGGACGCCGGGCGTCACCGTCTGCGACGATCCGTCCCGGAATATCTATCCGATGCCGCGCTACGCCCTCGGCAAGGACGATGTCTTCGTCGGCCGCCTGCGCCGGGATCCTTCCGTCGAGAACGGCCTCAATTTCTGGTGCGTCTCTGACAATATCCGCAAGGGTGCCGCCACCAACGCCGTCCAGATCGCCGAAGTCCTGGTCGACAAGGGTTTCCTGCCGCGTTATTAAAGCGCCGCCTCGGTAATTTGATCCGGTTGTGCCCGAAAAGGGGACGGCCGGATTATTTTTTTATTATCTTTGTATGACACCGGATTCCGGAACCTGAACATAAAAACACGAAAGATATGTTTGCAAAAGAAGTTTATGTCAGCCGCCGTCGTACGCTTCTGGCGAAGATGGCTGCCCAGGGCCAGAAAGGAATCATCCTTTTCATCGGCAACGTCGAAGCCCCTGCACAATACAAGGACAACTGCTACAAATGGCGTCAGGATAGTTCCTGGCTTTATTATTTCGGGCTGGATGATCCCCAGTACGCCGCAATCCTCGACATCGAGAGCGGCGAAGAGACCGTCTATGCGAACGATGTGGAGATCGGGGACATCATCTGGATGGGCCCGCAGCCGACCGTCGCGTCGAAAGCTGCCCTTGTGGGCGTCGCCGCCACGAAGCCGTATGGCGCGCTGGAAGCGGATGTAGAGAAAGCCCTCGCCGCCGGCCGTCCGGTCCATCACCTTCCGCCGACCCGCTACTACAATACGCTGAAACTGATGAAACTGCTGGGCTCTGCCGACGGCAGTTCCCTCCCGCTGATCCAGGCGGTCATCTCGATGCGACTGGTCAAGGAAGAGGTTGAAATCGCCGCGATCGACGACGCCTGCGCCCTCGGTTACGAGATGCATTCCGTCGCGCGCGACAGCATCGTTCCGGGCATCATCGAACAGGAGATCGTCGGCAAGATGGAAGGCGTAACCCTGGCCAAGGGCTGGGGCGTCTCTTTCCCGACCATCCTGACCCAGCACGGCGAGACCCTGCACAACCACCTGCATGACAAGGTCATCGAACCGGGCAAGCTGATGGTCATCGACGCCGGTGCCGAAAGCAATGAGCACTATGCCTCCGACTTTACCCGCACCTATCCGACCAGCGGCAAGTTTACGCAGAAGCAGCGCGAGATCTACCAGATCGTCTGCAACTGCAACGAACTGGCGTTCAGCCTGACCAAGCCGGGCACCGCCTACCGCGACGTCCACCTGGCCGCCGCCCGCTGCATGCTGGACGGTCTTTCCGCCCTCGGACTGGTCCACGGCGACCTGGATGAGATGGTCGCCCTTGGCATCGCCGGCCTCTTCCAGCCCCATGGCCTCGGCCACAACATGGGCCTCGATGTCCATGACATGGAAGACCTGGGCGAGAACCTCGTGGGCTATGATCCCGACCAGACCCGGGCGAAGCAGCTCGGCCTCGGCAGCCTGCGCATGGCCCGCCGCCTGGTCCCCGGCAACGTGATCACGGACGAACCGGGCATCTATTTCATCCCGGCCCTGATCGAGCAGTGGAAACAGGACGGAACCGGCAAGGGATTCGTCAATTTCGCGAAACTGGAGGGTTACTACGACTTCGGCGGCATCCGCCTCGAGGATGATGTGCTCGTGACCGCCGACGGAGCCCGCCGCTGCGGACCGAAGCGGCTTCCGATCGCGCCGGACGACGTCGAGGCGGCCATGGCCCGGTAATTGCTTTCTCCGGAGGAAAAAACGGAATAAGAGATGGAAACAGGAATGATTGTTCTGGCCGTGATTCTTGGCCTGCTCGGAGTTGTCGGCAGCGTGGCGCCCGGCCTGCCCGGTCCGCCGCTCAGCTGGCTGGGATTGCTTTGCCTGTACTTTTTCGGCGGCACGAATGCGGCCGGAGAGCCGATGTCGACCAGCTTCCTGTTTATCTGGCTGGCTGTCACGACCCTGGTCAGCATCATCGACTACCTGGTCCCGGCTTGGTTCACGAAACTGACCGGCGGCAGCAAGTATGCCGGATGGGGCGCGATTGCCGGCCTGTTCATCGGCATGATCATCCCGCCGGTGGGCATGATCCTCGGCGCCCTGGCCGGCGCGTTCATCGCCGAATATGTTTTCGCCAGCAAGACCGCGGTCGACTCCGTGTCTTCCGCATTCGGCGCCCTGATCGGCTTTCTCTTCGGGACCGGCCTGAAACTGATCGCCTCGGGCCTGATGCTCTGGCAGATTATCGTCTACATCCGTTAAGGATCCGGATAGAAACGACAAACCCCGCGACTCGCTGTGAGCCGCGGGGTTTTGCCGTATCCGCCGGAGCGGAAGGTTATTTCTTGTGGAAGAGGTTGATGAGGACGCTGCCGAGAATGCCGGCGCAGAGCGATCCCATCAGGACGGCCACCTTGCCCATGTCCCTCAGTTGGAGCATCAGGGCAGGGTCCTGGTCGCCGAAGGAGAGGGTGTCCACGAAGATGGACATCGTGAATCCGATACCGCCGAGGCAGGCGACGGCGAAGAGCATCTTCCAGTCGGATTTGGCCGGCATGGCGCCGACCTTGGTCTTGACTGCGATCCAGCTGGCGAGGGTGATACCCAGCGGCTTGCCGAGGAGCAGGCCGAGGAAGACACCCATGCTGACGCTGCCGATGCCGGCGGTGTAGTGGAAGACGTTGAAGTATTCCAGGCTCGGGACGGTCACGCCGGCGTTGGCCAGGGCGAAAATCGGCATGATCAGGAAGTTGACCCACGGGCTGAGGGCGTGCTCGAGACGGAAGCTCAGGCCGATGCAGTCGTTGGAGGTCCGGCTGAGCTGGCGCAGGACGTGACGCTGCGGGCCGTTCGGCCAGCGCTCGCCATCATGCAGCGTCTCGTAGTCATTGAGCAGCTGGCGGTAGGTTTTGCGTTTCCTGTAGTAATATTCCCGGGTGAAACGCGGTGTCATCGGGATGAGGAAGGCCATGACGACGCCGGACATGGTGGCGTGGATGCCGGAGTAGTAGAAAAGGATCCACACGCCGATGGCCGGGATGAAATAGAACCAGGGCCGTTTTTCGCCGAGCCGGTTCATCAGGATGATCAGCAGGATCAGGACCAGGGCGATGCCGAGCAGCAGGAAGTTGATGCTGCCGCCGTAGAAGAGGGCGACCACGAGGATGGCGATCAGGTCATCCGCGATGGCCAGGGCGGTCAGGAAGACTTTCAGCGAGACCGGGACCTTGTCGCCCAGAATGGACAGGATGCCGACGGCGAAGGCGATATCGGTCGCGGTCGGGATTCCCCAGCCGGAGGCTGCGGCGGTGCCGTGGTTGACGGCGGCATAGATCAGGGCCGGTGCCAGGACGCCGCCGAAGGCCGCGATGATGGGCATGACCGCTTTTTGCGGGGTGCTGAGTTCGCCGAACTTGATTTCCCGCTTGATTTCCAGGCCGACGGTGAAGAAGAAGACGACCATCAGGATGTCGTTGATGAATTTCTCCACGGTCATGTCGGCAGGGAAGATGAAGCCGCCGCCGTCCGGGCTCTGGACGTGGATGGACAGGCTGGTTTCCAGGAAGCCCTTGTACAGTTCGCGGGTGGCGGGCAGGTTGGCCAGGAGCATGGCGACGACCACGCAGGCGAGGAGGATGACGCCCTGCGCCCAGGGTTGTCTGCTGAAGTTTTTGTTCCGGTTCTCGAAAGCGAGGTAACCGCGGGTCCAGGAATAGATAGGAATGAGTTTCATCGGCTATTCTCCGTATAAGTATTGGTGCTGTTCGGGGGTAAGGCGGTCGATTTCGATCCCCCAGTCTGCGAGTTTGCGGCGGGCGACTTCCTCGTCGATTTCCGCGGGGACATTGTGCAGCATGCCCTGCAGGGAGCCCTTGTGCTCGACCAGGTATTTGGCGCTCAGGGCCTGGATGGCGAAGGACATGTCCATGATCTCGGCCGGGTGTCCGTCTCCGGCGGCGAGGTTGACCAGCCGGCCTTCTCCGAGGACATAGAGGGTGCGGCCGTCGGACAGGGTATAAGCCATGATGTTGTTGCGGGCCGGGCCGGACTTGACGGCGAGATCCCGGAGGGCGGCGACGTCGACTTCGCAGTCGAAGTGGCCGGCGTTGCTGAGGATGGCTCCGTCCTTCATCTTGGCGAAGTGGGCGGGGGTGATGACCCCGTCGCAGCCGGTCACGGTGATGAAGATGTCACCTTGGGCGGCCGCCTGGTCCATGGTCATGACCTGGAATCCGTCCATGACGGCTTCCATCGCCTTGACCGGATCAATTTCCGTGACGATGATCTTGGCGCCCATGCCTTTGGCCCGCATCGCGACGCCCTTGCCGCACCAGCCGTATCCGGCGACGACGACCGTCTTGCCGGCGACGATGAGGTTGGTGGTGCGGTTGATGCCGTCCCATACGCTCTGGCCGGTGCCGTAGCGGTTGTCGAAGAAGTGCTTGCAGGCGGCGTCGTTGACCAGCATCATCGGGAAG
>CADCRA010000001.1 GCA_902803715.1 uncultured Bacteroidia bacterium | reverse complement strand
CTGGCGGGCTTTCTTGTGGGAGAGGATGAGCTGGCCCTTGCGGTCCTCGGTGGACTCGACATAGACCTCGACCTTGTCACCGACCTTGAGTTCCGGGTTGTAACGGAATTCCGGAGCCGGGATGACACCTTCGCTCTTGTAACCGATGTTGACGAGGACCTCGCGCTTGTTGATGGCGGAGACGGTACCTTCGACAACTTCATTCTCGTTGACCTTGGAGAGGGTCTGGTCGTAAGCGGCCTCGATCTTCTCGCGGTCTTCAGCGCCGTAGACTTCGGCACCGCTCTCAAAAGCATCCCAGTCGAATGCCTCAGGGGCGATGGAAGCGTTGACAGCTTTCCTGGTTTCTTTTTCTGCAGCTTCAACAGCTGCGTTCTTCATTTCTTCCATAATTTTTTGATAAAAAACTAGTGGTTTAACATTATTTCTTGTACCCTGTCCGGATCACGAAAAACGCGCTCCGGAGAAAGAGCGCGCAAAGATAGGAAAAATTCTTGGAAATCCACACCTTCCCGGCTGAATTTCAACGGATTTTTTCATCCGCCGGGCTAGAGCATCTTGCGTTTCTTGAAGAAGATCCACACGGCGGCGAAAAGGAGGACCATGAAACCGAGGATGAGGATCCAGGCCCAGTGCCAGGATTCCAGCGGAAGGTGGACGTTCATGCCGTAGAAACTGGCCAGCAGGGTCGGCGGCATGAGCAGGAGGGACACGAAGGTAAAGACCTTCATGATGTTGTTCTGGTCGAGGTTGATGATACCCAGGACCGTATCCTGCAGGTATTCCAGACGCTCGAAACTGAAGTTCGTATGGTTGATCAGGGAGGCAATATCCTGCTGGATGACGTTGAAGCGGTTCTCCAGTTCCGGAGGAAGCTTCTCGCTCTTGGTCAGGTTGGTAATCAGGCGCTGCTTGTCCACGATATTCTCGCGGACGATCATCGTATTCTCCTGCAACTGATTGATATCCAGGAGGAAATCCTCATTGATATCTTCTTTCTGGTTGACGCGCTTGCTGTACTGGGCGATTTCCTTGGACATCAGCTCGATCATGTCCGCGTCGAGGTCGACACGCTGGTCGAGGATGCTGATGAAGACCCAGTATCCGTTCGGGAAGAGGCGGGGAATCGCCATGAGTTTGCGCTGGAGTTCGGTGAAACTGCGCAGCGGGACGTCGCGCAGGGTGGTCAGGACGCCTTCGACCAGGGTAAAGGATACGGCTTCCATGCTGTATTCCTCGGGGCCCGGCATCAGGAAGTTCGTATTGGCGAAGATGGCATTGTCGGTTTCTTTGAAACGGGAGGAACTTTCGATCTCCTCGGCCGTGGCACGGCTCTGGATCTCGACGCCGAGGAATTTCTCGACGGAACGTTTCTCATCTCCTTCCGGTGCAAAAAGGTCAATCCAAATGACGTCCTGCAGGCGCAGGTTGGCCAGATCCGTTTCCGACTGGGAAACCATGATCATTCCGTTGTTTCTGTAGAAGATGTCTACCATAGGTCTTCCTCCCATTCCGGGGCTTTCACCCGGCATCTAGCTCCCGGTCCAGTCACCGGGAAAGGTTCATAACTAAGGCTGTCATACTTGGCGCAAGACAGACATGGGTAACGGTGCTTCGGTTACGGACTAACCAGCTTGCAAATATAAAAACATCTTTCGTTATTTCAATCGGATGTGGTGATTTTTTTCTTGAAAAATACGGTTTTGCAGAGGAAACGGATTAAGGAATGTCGAAGAAGGCTTTGAGCAGGATGTGGAGACCGATGCAGAGCAGGATGAACCCGCCGAACAGACGGGCCGGACGGCCATAGCGGCGACCCGCCAGCTGCCCGCCCTTCATGCCCAATGCGACCGTCACGAAAGTAACGATGAACAGGACCGCCACCTTCATCAGCATGTCATCCAGGCTGTCCCGGTCCATGGACAGGGAAATGCCGACCGCCAGGGCATCGATGCTCGTCGCGACCGCCCCGATCAGGATATTCCGGATACCGTTCAGGTCCCGGATCTCCTCCGTGTTCCGCCAGCCGGAAATGACCAGGGAACCGCCCACATAGGCGAGCAGCAGGAAACCGATGAACGGGGCGACCTTGCCGATGGCACCGGCAAACAGGTCTCCGAACCCCCATCCGCACAGCAAGAAAGCGGCATGGATCAGGGAGAAAACCAGGGAGACCCGCAGGATGGTCCGCCCGGAAAGTTGTTTCAGCGTCACGCTCGAGCAGGTGGCGACGGCAAAACTGTCTGCGCACAGTGACAGTGCGAAAACCAGTGCGGCAAGGATTCCGATCATTTTTGTTACTTGTGTTAACTTTTTTGTTTTACGGCTTGAACGGCTGGCGTCCGACGATGGAACGCCCGAGCGTCAGTTCATCGGCGTATTCCAGGTCATCTCCGAACCCCAAACCCCGTGCCAAAGACGTGATCCGGATGTCAAACCTGTTGATTTGCCGATAAATGTAGAACGCAGTCGTCTCCCCTTCCACGTCGCCGCTCAGGGCGAGGATGACCTCCACTTCCTCCTGGGACTCCCCGGTCAGCCGGGCCACGCGGTCGACCAGTTCGCGGATGGTCAGGTCGGAAGGGCCGATTCCGTTGATGGGCGAAATGATTCCGCCCAGGACATGGTACAAGCCATGGTACTGGCCTGTGTTCTCGATGCTCATGACATCCCGGATGCTTTCGACGACGCAGATCGTCCGGCTGTCCCGGGTATGGTCCCGGCAGATGGAGCACTCCTCGTCGTCTGAGATCATCATGCAGTTGCGGCAGTACCGGACCTCATCCCGAAGCCGGTTGATGGCATCGGTGAAATGGTGGACATGCTCCTGCGGCTGGCGCAGCAGGTGCAAGGCCAGGCGCAGGGCGCTGCGCTTGCCGACACCCGGCAGCGAGCGGATCGCATCGACGGCGTCCTCCAGCAGCCGGGAGGGATACTGTTCCTTGATCATGCTGAATAATAGTCTATCAGTCCGTCCATCGGAGCCGCCATGAACCGGCCGAACCGGATCCCGTCCCCGACTTTCTCCAAAATGGCGCGGCAGGCCGTCCCGAAACTGCCGACGACGCCCACCGGCAAAACCGGATCATATTGCCGCAAAAAGATTTGGAAAAAGTCCCGGAAATTCTCCTCGACCAGGGCAGTCATCCACTCGTTGCGGCCGTGCCAGTCCACGATGTACGGCGCGAAGGAGCCCAGGTACCGGGCCGGAGCGGCGCTCCGGTAGACCTCCCGCACCACCGTGGCGTAATCCGCCTCGAAGCGGCCCGAAAAATCTTCCGCAACTTCCTGCGGCACCTGTCCTTTCAGGAAAGCGCCGAGGAAACGCTTGCCCAGGCAGGCCGCACTCCCCTCGTCTCCGAGGATGAACCCGCAGGGATGGACGTTCGCGACGATCTCCCTGCCGTCATACGCACAGGAATTCGAGCCGGTGCCCAGGATGCAGGCGATGCCCGGTTCCTTCCCGCAGACCGCACGGGCGGCCGCCAGCAGGTCGGAAGCACATTCGATCTCCGCCCCCGGGAAAAAAGCCCGCAGCGGCGCGGGATCCCCGCCGATCAGGCCGGCTCCGAAGAAATGCAGTTCCGCCGCACCGGCCCCGCAACGGGCCGCAGCCTCCTGCAGCACCCGTCCGGCATGATCCGCAGACTGGGACGTGAAATTGATGCCGGCCGTCACGAAACGGTCCCGGACCGTTCCCCCTTCCAGCACGCACCATTCCGCCTTCGTGGCTCCGCTGTCTACAAGTATCTTTCTTGGCGCATCCATAGCGGTGCAAAGATAAGAAAAACCTGCGGAAAGGAATCAAGCCTTGGAGATATCTTTCGGCAGGACCCCGAACTGCGCCTTGAAAGCACGGGTGAAATAGGACGGAGAATTGAAACCGACCTTGTACGCCACTTCGGAAATGTTGTCATTGCCCTCGCGCAGCATCTTCGCCGCCATGTTCAGCCGGAAGGTACGGAAGATGACGGCGGTGCGCACGGCCCGCACGGCCGCAGTAAACCGCCACCTTTGAAAGGAGGCTGACCCGAAAATAGATTCTTCGGCAACATCGTCTGCCTCAGAATAACAGGAATCTGTCATTCTGAACGAAGGGAAGAATCTATCGGGGCAGCTTCCTTTTTGCTTTCCGGTTATTTCTTGGTATTTTTGTGATGAAGTCTTCGCATGCCATGAAACCAGGAACTTTGTTCAGCATTCCGATCGGCGGCGGCCGCAAGCGGTACGTGCAGTTCATAACCCGGGACGTGACCGGCGGGCCGGCCGACGTCGTGCGCGTTTTTGGTAAAACCTATGTGGAATGGGATTTGCCCCAGGCCGAATCCGTCGTCAACGACGGGGTCCTTTTCCATGCGAGGGTCCGGCTCCGCCTGCTCCGGAAGGCCGGTCTCCTGAAAAAAGAAGGCCAGGACGCTTGCGCCCCGGGCACGACGGCTTTTCTCCGTTTTACGGAGGATGGCAGGGTCTGGACGCCGAACGGGCCGATGGTCCCGGATCGGGACGACGCACCCGGGGAGGAAGCCACGTCGGCAGAAACCCGTGCGTACCCGGGCGCACTGATGACTCCGGAGGCTTTCCGCACTGCCTGCGAGACCCGGAAGGATTCCGCGCCGGTCCCCAAGGATTCCGAACCCCTTCCCCCGTTCGCGACGACTCCTGATCCCGCTTTGATTATCGGAATCCTACTCATCCTGATCGGTCCGCTGCTGTACGGGCTGATCAAGACCGTAGATGGGGAGGACCTGAGCGGAGTCTGGGCCCTGTGCTGGATCCTGGCGCTGGGATGCTTCGCCCTGGTGCATCTGTCGGCCAGGAATCCAAGGCCCGCGGTATCCTTGTATCCCGACCGGATCGAGGCCTGGGACAACCGCAGGAGCGTCACCCGCGTCTTCCCGTTCGAGCATATCCGGGAGATCCGGCTGGTCAAGGCCCGCATCCCCGCCGGAAAATCCTCTTCGATCGTCCCGGTCCTCCGCCTTACCTTCCGGGGAGAGGATGGCTGGCAGCCGCAGCAGGGGCGGTTCCGCCGCCATGAAACCTTCGATGCAACCCGCATGATCAAGCTCTCCGGCCTCCGGGACAAGCCGAACGATGTCCTCGCTGCCGTCAACGACGCCTACAGCCGCTTTCTCGCCGGGAAATGATCCGCTTGCGGCAAACCCTTGT